>NZ_CP043930.1:2547500-2820000 GCF_009720525.1 Gimesia benthica | reverse complement strand
CGCCGTGTTTCAAATCCCGTTCCAACCGTTCCATTAATTCAGGCAGTTCGGTGAGACTTTCCCGGATCAACTCGCAGAGCAGGCCTTCATCCCCCTCGACCACCCGTAATGCTTCCTGCCAGTCAACCAGAGCTTCGCACGCATCTGGTTCCGGTTCAGCCGGTATGTCGTCTGATTCGTCGACAGCAGTCGCAGGCAAGAACTTCACCAAAGCAGCATCGAGTTCCTGTTTATGAATCGGCTTGGCAATGTAGCCATCCATTCCCGACTCAAGACACGCTTTCACATCGGACTGCATCACCCGCGCTGTCATCGCGATGATCGGAATGTGTGCATCGCTCTCCGCTTCCTCTTCACGAATCAAGCCCGTCGCCTCCAGCCCGTCCATTTCGGGCATCGTTACATCCATCAGGATCAGATCGAACGGCTCACTTCGCCAGCGCTGTACCGCAAGACGTCCATTTTCCGCGATCTGCACAGTATGTCCCCACTTCTCCAGCAGCGCTTTAACCAGCCGCTGGTTCGATCTTCCATCCTCGGCGACCAGTACCCGCAGCGGCGCACTCATCCGCAGAGCCGGTCTCTCAGACGGCAACGCTTCTGTTTCAGGGGAATTACTGGCGACTTTCTCTTCCAACGCGTTCCCCACCGGCAGCGTGAGCGTGAAGCGGAAGATGCTGCCGTGGCCCTCTTCGCTTTCTGCCCAGATGCGTCCCTGCATCGCTTCGACAATGCCGGCAGTGATTGTCAGGCCCAGTCCCGAACCGCCAAACTGACGCGTGGTCGAAGAGTCCGCCTGCACGAACCGCGAGAAAATCCGCTCCAACTGTTCTGCTGGAATGCCGATGCCCGTATCGCGGACCGTAAACAGCAGTTGCACGCGGCTCTCTGCTTCATCGGCTTCGCGTGTGACCTCCAGGTGGACCTCCCCCTCAAGCGTAAATTTGATCGCATTCCCCACCAGGTTCATCAACACCTGTCTCAGGTGCACGGGATCACCAATCAGAGTCTGCGGTACTGCCTCGTGTACCTCCCACGTGATCGCCAGATTTTTCTCCCGGTTGTGTGAACTGAGCAACCGAAAGACCTTGCCGATCTCTTCCCGCAGATCAAAGGGAACCGTCTCCAGTTCGAGTTTTCCCGCCTCAATTTTGGAGATATCGATGAGATCATTTATGATTGCAAGCAGCGATTCGCCCGATTCCAGTACGATCGTCAAAAATTCCCGCTGCTGGGGTGTTGGTGAATCATCGAGCAGCAGCTCAGAAATGCCGATGATCGCATTCAATGGCGTGCGGATCTCGTGACTCATATTGGCCAGGAAGCGGCTCTTTTCTTCATTCGCCTGCTCGGCGGCCAGCCGGGCCCGCTGCAGAGTTTCGTCAATCTGTTTATGCACGGTCATGTCAAACAGACTGATCAGCACCATCTGCTCATCGTCGATTTCCACGGGAATCAGTCGGACTTCCAGGGGAATCAGCTTCCCGTCCTGACAGACGCCGTTTACTTCCTGGGGCTCGTAAAGCAACCTCGCCCGCGGATGGTTCAGCAGTTCGCGCAGGTTCTGAATTTCCACGTCCCCCGAGTGCTGGGAGAACAGGTTTTCCAGTGTCATGCCGATCAACACGTCCAGGTGGTAACCAAACATCTGGAACGCGGCCCAGTTGGCCAACTGGATCGTGCCCGCGAGATTCACCAGCAGGATCGGGTTCGGCGTCGCTTCCACAACGAGCCGAAAGCGTTCTTCAGCCCGTTTGATTTCGGTAATATCGTGTGCGATGCCGAAGGTGCCGATGACTTTCCCCTTGCGGTTCCGTAGCGGGATTTTTGTTGTCAGCATGGTGAGATTCTTCCCGTTTGGTCCCTCCAGATTCTCTTCCCGACGCAACATCTCGATTCCGTTCTGCATCAGATCCCGTTCCTGCGCGAGGCGTTTCCGGGCGTAATCCGCGGGGAAGAAATCGAAGTTGGAGAGCCCCTCCATCTCTTTGGGATTCTCTATTCCCAGTCGCCGGGCAAGCGCCGCACTCACACGCAGGAACCGACCTTCGGTATCTTTGAACATGATCTCATCGGGCAGATAGGTGAGCAGGGTTTCCAGCAGAAACTGTTCGTACTCGAGCGCGGCTTCGGCCAGCTTCTGGTCGTGAATATCGGTAATCGATCCCGCCATCCGCACTGCGCGTCCCCGGTCATCCCAGATCGCCTGCCCACGGGCACGAAACCAGCGGTAAGCCCCGTTTTTCAACTGAAGTCGGTACTCCACGTCATACGGTTTACGCCGTTCGATGTGTCTGCTGAGGGCGGCTTTGGTTGGGGTGAGATCATCGGGATGCAGACGATATTCAAATTCGAAAAAGTCGTCACCCATTTCCTCTTCTTTGAGTCCCAGCAGTTCCTTGAAGCGTGTCGCGTAATAGACCTTATTGGTCAGCAGATCCCAGTCCCACAGTCCATCGGTGGATCCCGCAACGGCCAGCTTGAACCGCTCCTCTTTGGCCTCCAGTTCCCGGGTGCGTTGGGCAACGGTCTGATCCAGCCGCTCATTGGAGGTCTGTAGACGCCGGTTGAGATCGATCAGTTGCTGCTCCGTGGCGTGGTACGCCCGCAGTGCAAACGAAAGGGCAGCGATGTAGGCACTGATCCGCAGGAAATGCCACCACCACCAGGCCATGTCCCACAGTGCCGACATTTCAAACAGAATCCCCGCTGCCCCCAGCAACATCGTATGCACGGCAAACAGCCACGATTCATGCTGTGCTGTTTTATGGAACCGCACAATGAAAAACAGTCCCGCGATCAGAAATCCCACGCCGCCACAGATATTGAGCGCCCGCGCCAGTGGAGTAAAGTTGCCCTCAGTAATCATCGACGGCAGTTGAGTGGGGAACACGCAGGCATGTAATCCCAACAGGCAGCTGGTCAGCAGGATCAGCCAGATCAGTGCTTGAGAGAGCCGGCCCGACAGCGGGGCATAACTGATCCAGACAGTAGCGAAGATCACCCCTCCCGCAAGGGTGGCGACGCTGTGCAGCCAGACAAAGGCATTGCCCGGTTCCACAGCCGCGTGGAATGTATCGAGTACGCCCATCGCAATCAGGGCACTTGCCATCGACAGGTAGCAGACTGCTTCCGGCTTGCGACGGGATTCCACCATCAGGATCCCGGCAATCGAGACCGCCATCAGACCGCCTGATGTTTCCAGCAGCGAATGTACGGGCAGGTGGGCGAAGCGGGTCTCCGGATAAAACAGCAGCACGATGGCACTGCCGACCGTCGGCATGACGAGTGAGAGCAGCACTCCCAGCAGGGCCCACCAGAGAGTCGGTTTACCTGACATGCCTTTGTCTTTCTACTCGACCATCTTGATTAACAGGATGGTAATGTCGTCCTCGCTTCTCAGTGATCCCGAGAAACGATAAATCGCCTTTAGAATCTGTTTTACAATTTCTTTACCCGGTTTCTCTCGATGCTGGTGGATAACCTCGCACACCCGTTCGATGCCAAATAACTCCCCATCATCCGAGCGGCACTCATACAGACCATCGGTCACTACGAGCAGGATTTCGCCAATCTTTAACTGCAGTTTGCCATCCGTTCCATATTGGTAATCTTGCAGCAGTCCCAGGGCGGGACCGTTGTAATCGGGCATGCTTCTGATTCCCTCGGTATTGATGACCCAGAAGGGATGCCCCGCCGAACAGTATTCCAGCGTCCGTTCCAGAGGATCGTAACGTCCGTAACAGAGAGTCACAAACTGCCCCTCCAGAGTCACCTCGCTCACCGCGCGATTGGCGAAAGTCAGAATCTCACCGGGATCCTGCAGAATGTGGGAGCAGGTGCGCAGTACGCGGCGGGTATCGACCATGATCAGCGAAGGCGCGAAGCCGTGACTGCTGACATCCGCAATCGTCAGGCCCCAGATGGAATTCAGTTTGTCTTCTTCGCTCATCAGGTGCGCGGGCTGCCAGAGATCATGATTGTGTTTTACCTGGCGGCTGATCGGAATCACGTCAAAAAAATCCCCGCCAGTCCAGTTAGCGGGGATGTAAGCACTTGCCATATCGACGCCGGCGATTTCCGGCAATGTCTGAGGCAGCAGATGCCGTTGAATTTCCCGCGCATATTCCAGATCCCGGTCCATCGCGATCATGTTCATTTCCATTTCCAGGCGGTGCCTGCGTTCGATGGCATAGCGGATCGATCGCTGCAACACACAACTGCTCGCTTCGGATTTGAAAACGTAATCCTGTGCGCCCAGCGAAACCGCTTTAATGGCCAGTTCCTGATCGTTGCGTCCACTTAAAATCACAATGGGAATATGCGCGAAACGCTGGTGCAGAAACTGAAACGTATGCAGACCCATGGAGTCGGGCAGCGTGAGATCGAGTACGATCACATCCACGCGCGGGGCAGACTTGAGCCAGTTTACTGCTTCTTCCAGAGAACCAACATGTGTGAGAGCATCGTAGCCGATCTTCTGTAAGCGAGATATGATCAGCCTGGCATCCAGGATGTTATCTTCGACAAGTAGTAATGAGGTATTTTGCATAATGGCCACGCTGTATATGCAGCATGGCAGGAACCGATTTCCCTCCTTGTATTCCTGCCACTGAATTAGTTACCTCAGGCCCACATCTTTCAGGTCGAACGTTAAACCGCGCATAGATCTGTGATTGGTACGCAGTCCGTAATATTTAAGTTTGCTTATGTCTCCTGAAGTTAGCAAGATGAATCTAACGATTCCGTAACAGTTTTAAAAACTGCCAAGTAAAGCCTTATTCTGCTGCTTGCATGTGCAGGAATTCCGCGAATCGAATTTCAACTCTTAAGGAGGGATTTCTCTATTGTCTATTCGATCAGGTTCCCGAAAAACAGACCAGCTTTTCTGAACCTGTGTCAGGCGGAGATTGTCAGTAGACTGAAAGAAGGAGTCGTTTCTCAATGGCATTGAACCGCAAACACAGCCGCCGCATCGTGGTGGACGAAGAAAACTACCGTTTTAAAGTCTCGACAACCAGCATCGACAAAGACGGGAATTATCGCCTGAATGTAACCGTGCAGCGTGAGGCAGGGGGCGCCCGCCTGGAAGTATGTGGTCTGCTGACACGCGATTACTGGCTGGATATTTCGGATCCGGGAGACAAGGACAGCGCGGACTATCCTGTCATCACGCCGAAGCACGTCCGCTTCATCATCGAGCAGGCTCGACAGCAGGGCTGGCAGGCACTGGAACCGGGGCCGACGTTTGTACTCGAACTCGAAAATCAGATGCTGTTCTATTTCTGAAACCATCGTCTGTGCCGTTGTTAGACAGTATCCGGGAATTTGTATCGTTGAATTACGAACTCAGGAATCTGTATCAGGACCTCATTGATGAACAACAGGGATTCCAGAAAGCGGATTCCGCTGATATTCAATATCTGTTGGAAGAGATCGACGCCGACCCGCAGCTCGGCCAGGCGGGACGCGCTTTCCTGCGGGGATATCTGAATTACCACTTTCGCGAAGTCATGCAGCCGCTCGACCGCGAAGCAGAATTCCGGACCGCAGTCGCACTGGCCCCCGACGACCACCAGTCCAATCTGCATCTGGGCTACGAAACCTTTGATTTCGGCAAATACGCGATGGCCCTGACACAGTTTCAGAAGATCAATCTGGAACTCCATTTCCTCTGGTCGCAGATCAAGATCAGGGAATTGATCGTCAGCTGCCACTTACATCTCCAGCAGTTCGAGGCGGCAGAGAGCCTGTTGTTCCCCTTGCTTCAACTCTCAGCCGAAGTCAAAGATGATGATTATGCATACCCCACCGAACTGCTGCGGGCGCTGGCGCAATGGCACGTCGAATTCCGTACCGCGATTGGAGAACCCGCCTGGCAACGCCTGATCGAACTGTTGTCTCTGGTTATAAAGAAACACGATCTGAACAGCGTATTCCAGGATGAACTCAGCCAGATCATTCAGGATGTCCCAACTGCTCCGCCCGGGTTTTCTGACTGAGGGAGGCTCCTGTTCTGGACATCCCGCGGAGACTCTGTCATGCTGAATACAACAGATAAGCTGCCACAGTTGTGAACTCGGGAGACGAAAGAAATGAGTCAACAGTCCGGGGATGTCCCCGCTCATCAGGATCATTCGGTAACACGCAGAACATTCATCCAGCAGGCAGGTACGGCGACGGCTGCCGGGTTGGCTGCCGCACCTTATGTCTGGGCTGGGGGGAATGAGCAGTCGGAGACACTCCGCATTGGCCTGATTGGCTGTGGTTCGCGCGGCTCCGGGGCGGCTGTGAATGCCATGCAGGCGGATCCGAATTCAAAGCTCGTGGCCATGGCGGATGTCTTCGAAGATAAACTCAAGGCGAGTGCCGACCGGATCAAAAAAACGATTGGCAAGCAGTACGCCGTAAAACCGGATCAGGAATTCATCGGCTTCGACGCGTATGAAAAACTGTTGCAGACCGACGTCGATGTCGTGTTGCTGACCACGCCGCCCCACTTCCGCCCGCTGCATTTAAAGCAGGCCATCGCCGCCGGAAAACACGTATTTGCTGAGAAGCCGGTCGCCGTCGACTCCCCCGGCGTCCGTTCCGTGATGGAAACCTGTCGTGTCGCCCGGGAGAAAAAGTTGTCCATCATGTCCGGTCTGATGCTCCGCTACAGCAAAGCCATGCAGGAAACGATGAAGCGGATCCATGAAGGGCAGCTCGGAAAGATTGTGACCCTGCAGACCAACTACAACATCAATGGGCTCTGGTCACATCCCCGCAAACCCGAATGGAGCGACATGGAATGGCAGATGCGCAACTGGTACTACTTTACCTGGCTCTCGGGGGGACAACTGGTGGAACAGCACGTGCACGGTCTCGACCTGATGTCCTGGGCCATGCAGAATGAATATCCCGTCAAATGCTTCGGACTGGGCGGTCGGCAGTCGCGGGTCGATCCCCTGTATGGCCACATCTTCGATCATCACGCCATCTGTTATGAATATAGTGGCGGCGAACGCTGCTTTGCTTACTGTCGCCAGCAGGATGGCACCGACATCGATACGTCTCAGCTGATTTACGGATCAAAGGGAACCGCCGATCTAAATCGCAATACGCTCAGCGGCGCAAAGACCTGGCGTTATAGCCGGGCTCGCGGCAGCGCCCGGGGCGGCGTGCAGGACCTGCCTTACGTCCAGGAACACGCGGCCCTGTTTGAGAGTATTCGCACCGGGAACCCCATCTGCAACGGGGAGTACGCCGCGAAAAGTTCGCTGATGGCCATCATGGGACGCATGGCCTCCTATACCGGGAAAAATGTGACCTGGGAAGAAGCCTGGAACTCCCAGGAAGACCTGACACCACCCGAATATACCTTTGGTCCATTGAAGGTTCCCCCTGTTGCCCAGCCAGGGAAAACCCAATTCATTTGAGTGAAACGGGGTAATGACTTCTGGGGGTTTTGCCGGGCATTCATTCTGCATCCGGTCCGGTTTCGTTTTCTGCGGACGCCTCTGCTGCGGTATCCCCGACGATGAGGTGTTTCAGCTCTTCAATTTCCTGTCGAGAAAGTGGTTGATCCTGATGAGGAGCCTGTTTCAGGGAACGGCAAACAGGCCGCAAGGATCAAAATGAGTCGGAAATTGGGCAAATTTCTTTTTTTGCGTGATATTTCTATCTGTATTACGCCTCACTCACTGCAGGGCTAGATTTCTCCGGAAACGGGGGAGTCCGGCAGACGTCCAGTTAGTGATCTGAGGAGTCCGTTATGGACCAGCTTGAGCGACAGCAGAAGCGGTTTTTATACGCGTTTCTATTGGCGTTATTTCAATTCGTGTTGAATCCCGTCTTACTCTTTTTCGGATTCTGTTTTCTGGCAGCCGGTCATGGTGATGATCTGCTCTGGAATCTGGGGGTCACGTCCTGTCTGCTTTTCAACCTGACACTGTTGATGACAGTCGTAACCAGTTATCCCCTCCGCAAACAGGATATAGAACGGACTTTTATCTTTTATATGTTCCTGTTTTTCTTCCTGGCTTACGGAGTCTTCTCGTTCTGGGGACTGTTGCACCTGTAGTGCGTCGGACTGGGATACTTCATTGGCTGATGAAACAGGAACTGATATGAATCTCACGCAACACATGCCAACATTTACCCGCTGGTATCGAACAGCCAGGCAACGCCTGGTCGAACTGCCTCGCACACCTTACGTTCTGTTTCTGCTGGCTTACATGTTGGCGTCGACAATCTTTCCTCTCTTAATGAAGGTGGTTGATTGTCCGCCATTCTTTGCTGAAACCATGCTTCTCTGGTTGCCGGTGGTGTCAGGAAATGTGGCGATTCTGTTTTGGAGCAGGAAACACAAACAATTTCGGCCGTCTGTCCTGGTGCGATTGCTGATCATGGCCCTGGTGATGGAAGGGTTCTTTCTGATCATGCGATACTATTATTCTCAGGAGACACCCGAGTATGCCACCATGGAAGAAGTCGTCTTCATGACCGTGTACGGCATCCATTGCGTGTTGCTCTTGATTATGGAACCGGGGCTCCGCAGTTTAATCCGCGGTAAACGTATCATTCGTCCGGTCGTCGATCCGGGGGATTACACAAGACCGTTCTAAAGGCGTTCCGCGATTGAGGAGCTTTGCCTTTACACCAGGCAAATTCCATTTATAATCCGACAGAGTTAATCAAGAATAAAAAACACATTGAGAAGCGATGCAGGACTTCTCAAAGAAAGGAACAACATGCATCAACTGCCTGACGCCGTGAGTGCGTCTTCTCATCTCCTGGTCATCGATCTGGAAGCCACCTGTTGCAATCAGAAAACGGTGCCCCGCCACGAGATGGAAATTATCGAAATCGGGGCCGTGATCGTGGCCAGCGAATCGCTCCAGGCCGTCTCTGAATTCCAGACCTTCATTCAACCGGTCCGGCATCCCCGGCTCACTCCCTTCTGTACCGAACTGACCTCGATTACTCAGAACGATGTCTCGACCGCAGTCCGTTTTCCCCAGGCTCTGGACGCGCTGATCAATTGGAGCAGGGAGTATGAACCGTTTCTGTTCTGCTCGTGGGGCGACTATGACAAATCACAGTTTCAGCAGGACTGCCGATACCATGGTCGCGAGTATCCCTTTGGGAAAGAACATCTCAATCTGAAAAAGCAGTTCTCCCTGACCCAGGGTTATCCGCGAAAATTCGGAATGACGCGCGCCCTGAAGCTGACGGGCCTGACTCTGGAAGGAACCCATCATCGCGGAATTGACGATGCCCGTAACATGGTCCGCATGCTGCCCTGGATTGTGGGGGATCTTAAAGTCGCTGACGCAGCGAAATCCTGATACCACAGACAGGAAACAGGAAAAACTCAAGAAACACTGAGTTTTTTTCATCTTTGCGCAGATCTTTACGTAAGAATGATGGTTGATTTCTAAACCAGTAGACAGGGAATGTACGCCATGCGGAGCTCCCTGGAGGCTTACTGACCCTGTATTAAAGCAGTAGCCAACCCGTTCAAAACTGCGTTAAGCATCAATAGGTTAGCTGACTTATCTGCGTCAAGTTCCATAAAATTAATGGGAAAAAGAAGTCGCTATTTGCGTTTGTTTTCCGGCTGGTTTAAAATAGACTGTTCATCGGTATCTTTTATGCTGCACGCGGTCGATTGGGAATTGACTTCTGCACTGCGCAGGTGGAAGATATCAGGATAGAAAAGCGTACTGGAGACCAGGCAACAACCCTTTTCGAGTTACAAAATCCCGTCAAACTGCATCGGGCTGGGATCATGTTCAACATTTACAGGGAGTGATCGATGCGCGAACTCATTTCAGATTCCAAACATTCATCCCGCAAGGGGTTTACGCTGATTGAGCTGCTCGTCGTGATGGCAATCATTGCGATCCTGGCTGCCATGTTGCTGCCTGCGATTCAACGGGCTCGCGAGGCGGCACGTCGCACACAGTGCATCAATAATCTGAAACAGATCGCCCTGGCCACAATGAACTATGAAAGTTCGTTTCGCTCGTTCCCTTCCGGCTGGATTGAAGCGATGGCCGTCGATGCGAATGGGGTTCAGCAGTCTGGTCCATCAAATGCCAATGTGGCTTTCGCCGAAAATGTGGTAATTCCAGTAGATACTCATACTACGGATTCCAACGGTAATAAAGTGCCCGTGAACCAGTGGAGCCTGACTGAATGGGAACTCTCCCCCTGGTGGGGTTGGCAGGCTCTGATCCTGTCCGATATGAATGCTACGACAGTGAATATCGATTATGATCTTGGCAAATTTGAACAAGACAGCAAAGTGGCGAGCACGGTTCCCATTGAAAGTTACATCTGTCCCAGTGCTTCCCTCCCCTCGAATCGTCCCCGGGACCTGGGGTATTGCAACTATCGTGGCGTTGGTGGACTACTGACCGGATACTCTTCAGTCAGTCCTTTTAGTGCCCAGTTTCGGGGTGGTGTTTTCGGTCCGAACAGCGCGACCAAAGTACGCGATATGCAGGATGGCGAATCCAATACGCTGCTCTTCGGAGAAGCGGCCTTTGGTTTCTGGGCAGACAGCCATAGCGCCGTCTCGGGAGCGGTCTTCGACCCTAATGCGGGTTCGAACGCTCCCATCTTCCATGAAGGGACCAACTTTGATGGTCCACCCCATATGAGCCAGACAATCCATCTGACCTTTGGATCATGGCACGATGACGTCGTTCACTTCGCACTCGCTGATGGCTCTGCCCGCGGGATGGCGAAAAATATTGATGCCCGGGTGTTCCTGGCGCTCTGTACCCGGAATGGAAACGAACGCGTTACCGCTGAATGGTAAGCTTCAGGCACGGTCAAACGGAAACGCAATCACTTCCTGCAGTCTCCGTTTTCCCAGCGCCAGCATGATCAGCCGGTCGAGTCCCAACGCGGTTCCCGCGCAGGCGGGCAGGCCGGCTTCCATTGCCTGTAACAAATAACTCTCCGCTGGCAGTACCAGCCGCTGTTCCTGTTGACGCAGTTCTGACTGTTTCTGAATACGTGCCCGCAGTTCTGCCGCGTCAGTCAGTTCGTGATAGCCATTACAGATTTCGACTCCCTGCAGATAGAGTTCGAACCGTTCCGACACTTCAAGTGGTGACTGTTCATCGGCGGGACGGACCCTGGCCAATGCGGATTGCTCGGGAGGGTAATCATAAACAAAGACGGCCCCCATGCGTTTCAACTCAGGTTCGACCAGTTCTACCAGAATCAGGTTCTGCCAGCTTAAACGGTCAGTGGTATCAAAGCCCCCCGGTACAGAAATCTGTTTTGATTCTGCAACCCGGGCAAATTCTTCAGCAGATGAACTCAAAGCAGAGAGCCCGGCAAACTGCTGAAAAGCGGCTTCATAGCTCAGCCGGGTGAATGCCTCGCTGGGCAGTGGATGTCGCTTACTCTGATCCGAAATATCAGCAGCCGTCTGATAAATGGCGCGTACGAGAGTCTCCACAAAAGTCATCTGCTCCTGATGCGTCTCCCCCTGTCGATACCATTCCAGCATACTGAATTCGGGGTTATGCATCTCGCCCCGCTCGGCCTGTCGGAAGGCATGCGTAATCTGGTAGATCCGATCTGCTCCTGCGGTCAACAGACGCTTCATGGCGAATTCGGGTGAGGTCTGCAGGAAGCGGATTGCAGCACCCCGGTCAGCAGCTGACTGACCAGTTCCTTCTTCGGCTCTCCACTCACTGGTGAAGGGATCGATATAGGCATCAACAACAGTATCCCGAGAGAGGAGAGGCGTTTCGACTTCCCAGTATTCGCGCGAATGGAAGAATTCCCGTATGGTTCGCAGTAACACGCTTCGTTGTTGCAGAGTATCCAGTGCAGCGGTCGGTAAATAATCGGGGAGCTCTGTCACAGCGGGCCTCAGATGGCAGGTGCCTGGTTTCGGATCAAGTTAAGGTGCGGTCGCTGCGAATTTCTGACGAATCGAATCGATCCGTCCGCGGTTGGTTCCCAGGTCGGAATAACCGATGCGTGATGCGGATCGCACCTGGATCACATTTTGACCTGGTTCGATCAGGAACTCAACGTCATCGACAAACCGCAGCCAGCGTGTACGAAATTCCGCCCGCAGATAGTTCTCATCTGCCGTCACAATCTGACAGCCGGGATATTCACCCAGGACTGACAGCAGTCGCTCACGCGCCTGAGCCGGGGAATCGGTAAATGCCAGGGGGGCGACAGTATGCGTTTTCGAGGAGTCACAGGAACAGACGCAGTTTGGAGATTCCGGGCAGGAACTGAGTTTACCATCGTTAACTCCCAGGTTGTCAGGTGGGGAAGTCAGGGAATTCACCACTACGATGCCGAGCCAGACAGCAATGAAAAAAGAGACGCACCAGATCAAAATCATGTATCTAATACGCCTCCTGTTTCGTGTTGTCTTGTGGGGACTGGTTATGGTTCTGCATCCGTTTCAAAATCAGGCTGATCCTGCAATTCGTGATCCGCATCGGCCTGGGGAGTTATTCGCTTACGGTGGGCATTTTTCAGCAGTTGTGCTTCCAGTGATTGTAGTTCTTCCTCATCTGCTGACAATGGTTCTTCATCAGCAGAAAATGAATTACTCTCTTCTGAAACTTCCTGTGCGTCCTGAAAATCCATGAGTTCTACCGCCGTCTCGGGTTCTGTGACTGCTTGAGGATGGACTTGTTCGCTTTCTGTACCGGGCTCCAGCTTCGATTTATCGGGGAACAGCTGCTTTACCTGCACCAATGCACGCAGAAACTGAGCAGACGAAGTAATGCTCACAGCCAGTGCCGCCCATTTAATGATCCCCAGTGTATTAGACCCCCAGATCGACTCCGCGAAGATAATCAGGGTGGTCAGCACACAGACACCGGTCAGAATTCCTTTGAAGAGTAGATCCGTTTTCTGGTGCTTCATCGAATGCCGGGCGATCGCCATGCGGGCCGAATAATTGGCCACATCGCGGAATGAGTTCATCGCATCGCGAACCGCATCGCGATCCTGGGAGTGCGTGGGAGCCTGGTTCAGCGTCGCCAGTTTTTCTTCCATCGACAGCTGGGGAGCGGTGGTATGCTGGTCTTGCGACATACCGGCTCCCGGTTGATGCGTCGCGCCAGCCGACTTTGCTGACCCAGATTGTTTCTGATTTGGTTGTGAACCAGGAGACTTGGAACGTGATCGCTCCAGCAGTTTTTCCATATAGGCTGCAATCGAGTTTTCTTCCTCTTCTGCCTGCGGAGCAGGAGAGGTTTCCGCGGCCGTCGACTCATTAGCAGACTGCGTTTCTGCTGACTCAGTATGCTCCATGCTCGGTGTGGCGTGGTCTTCGGGAATAACTTCCGGTTCTGCAGGAGTCTCATGCGAGAACATGCTTAGCAGCCGGCTTGTCTGCAGTGTCGCAGCCTCTTCCGGTTTTGATTCTGATTCGACAACTGGTTCCGGCTCGGGTGTCTCATCGGGCTGGCTCAAGAATGATTCCAGCAGAGAACCGGTCGCTTGAGGTGTTTCTGTTTCAGAAGGGGCTGATTGAGCGGTGTCAGTTTCCGTCAGCACTGCTGACTCAGGATCTGCGGCGGTATGGTCTTCCATCCCGCTGGCAGGGAGTCCCACTTCTGCCATCAGGCTTTCGCGTTCATTCAATTGTTGCTCCCGCAGTTCAACGATATGTTCCCGATCGTCCAGTTGCCCGCGATCTTTCTCGATCTGGATCTGCTGTGATTCCAGATCATCCCGCTGACGGCTGATCTCGTCGCGATCAATCTCCAGCTGATCACGATCTAACATTAACTGTTCCCGCTCTGTGGCCAGTTGAGAGATCGTCGACTGTTCTTCATCGTACGCTTGCTGACTGTCTGTCAGTTCCTGTTCGCGTTCCGCGAGTTCTGCTTCCCGGGCCGCCAGTTGCCGTTCCCGCTCATTCAGCTGTTCCTCACGTTCTCCGAGTTCAGCCTGGGCCTGCTGTAACCGGCTTTGATCCGCCTGCAATGCTTCCTGGGCCGCCTTCAGCTGTTGCTGATCCTGAGTGAGCGTTTCCTGCTCGGTTTCCCGCTGTGCAAGTTCGGCTTCGCGTTCTGCCAGTTGTCGCTCTTGCGCACTCAACTGTTCCTGTTGTTCTTCGAGTTCCGTCTGAGCTTCCAGCAACCGGGTTTCACCTGCCTGCAATGTTTCCTGGGCAGCCTTTAACTGTTCCTGGCTCTGAGTGAGTTCTTCCAGTTCGGTTTCCCGTTCTGTGAGCTCTGCTGCACGCTGTTCCAGGTCAGATCGCAGCTGTTCCAGTTCGTCACGCTCAACCGCCAGTTTCTCTGTTGCAGTCGTATCCACGACATCCCTGGCAGGCACACTCTCTGGTTGCTCAGCGCGTTGCTTCTGCTCGCTGATCAGTTTTGCAAGTTCCTGTTCCTGCTCTGCAATACGGGCTTCCCGTTCTGCTAACCCCTGCTCGCGTGTTTCTAGTTCCCCCTGATCCTGCAAGCCGGATTTGGCGCGTTCCAGTTCGGTACGGGCTTCGTCGAGTTCGGTTCGTTCTGTTTCCAGCGCTACCTGTGACTGGGCGAGTTCGGCCTGCGTGTTCTCTAATTCTGTCTGTGCGGTTTCCAGGGAAGACTGCTGCGCTTCCAGGCTGGTCTGTAGTTGTTCAAGTTCCTGCTGCCGTGCTTCCAGTTCAGACTCACGCTCAGACAATTCGAATTTCTGACGCTCAATTTCATCCTGTTGCTGATCCAGCGTAGATTGTGCCTGCTCTAATTTCTCTCGCTCCACTTCCAGCTCTTCACGGTCCCGAGTGATCGCGGCCCGTTCTTCCTCACTGGAGCTTCGATTTGTCTCCAGTTCGCTTTGTTTAAGCTCAAACGCAGATTGTTTCGATTCCAGCTCTGCCTCTGATTGATTCAGTTCTGTTTCGCGGTCGGTCAGCAGTTGTTCCTGTGTCTTCAGCTTCTGCTGTAACTGCTCGAGTTCTTCACTTTTCTGTGTGAGTTCGGTACGCTGATCATCCAGTTCAGCGCGGGCTACTCCCAGCTCACGTTGTTCCTGTTCCAGTTCGGTACGGGCATTGTCCCATTCGAGTTTTTCAGTTTCGAATTCACTCTGCTCGGCTTTCAGCTGTTCCGTCTGTGTGGCCAGCTCTGCCTGCTGCGTTTCGAGTTGAGCCCGCTCTGCTGACAGTTCCTCAACCTGAGACTCCAGAGCCGCCTGTCGCTGCTCGAGTTCTGACTGCTGGGCCGTCAGTTCGTCCTGCTGCCGGGAGAGTTCGGTTTGCAATTCTTCCAGAGCCGCTGATTTCTGATCGAAGGCTTCACGTTGTGACTGCAATTCCTGTTGCTGCTGCGTGCAGGCCTCTGTATCTGCTTCCACTCGGGACTGCTGTGCTGCTAATTCCTGTCGCGCGGTTTCCAGGGAATCCCGCTCCTGTTGCAGTTGTTCCCGCTCTGTTTCCAGTTCCTGTTGCAGGGCGCTCTGGTCAGCTGCGTTCTGCTGGGCGACATCGAGGTTCTGCTGCTGCTGCTCTGTCAGGGACAGTTGTTTCGATTCCATTTCCTGCTGACGCTGTTCCAGATCTTCTGCCCGGTTATTCAACTGGTTGTGCTGTTCTGCCAGATCCTGTTCCCAGTTTCTGAGGGCACGCTCAATCTCGATGACGGCAGCCGTTGAATGCTGTTGGGCAGACTGATCTGCTTCCAGCCATGCACGTTCGGTTTCCTGCTCAGACCGATCGGCGGCATGCGTCTGTTCCAGATCGATCCAGGCTGCGACCAGGGCGCGCTGTTCCGCAGTGATGTTGTTTCGTTCGTCCTTCAGATTCTGCTGCAGGCGCTGTAATCGTTGATGCTGACCTTCCAGTTGTCGCTGACCGACAATGATCTGCTGCTGTTCCGTGGCCACATCTTCCTTGAGAAGTTCCAGCTGCTGCAGTTTCTGATCCAGTTCCAGGATCGCTGCATCAAAAGAACGGATTGAGTCCTCCTGTTCTGCAGAGCGGGACACCGGTTCGGGCGGAGCAGGGGGCTGCAGGGTGAAGCGTTCCTGCAACTGTTCCAGTTCTGCTTCCTGTGCCTGCATTTCCTGCTGCAGGGCAACCTGCTCCTGTTCGATCTGTTTCAGGAGTTGCTGACGTTCTTCGAGCTGTTTCTGGAATGCAGCCAGGGCACGCAGTTCTTCCGGGATCTCAATTTGGGTACGGGTAGCAGCCGGCGCATTGACGGACGCTGGTTCTATTTCTGGTTTCGTGGCAGGAGTCACTTCTTCGATTGATTCGACCTCGAACTTCACGGGCCCGATGAGAAGCTTCATACCCTGCGTCAACGTCAGTCGTCGAATGGGGCGTTCGTTAACCCACAGCCGGTGATCGATGGCTTCGATCGTCGCGTCAAAGTCGGTGATTGTCAGCCGACAGTGTTCCGGAGCAATTCCCGGTTCTTCCAGCCGGACCGCGCATTCCGCCCCTGAACCGATCAGATATTCACCGGTGGTCAGTTTGAGTGGAGCAATACGATGAGTTAATGGCACGAGGCAGACTTCGAGCCCTGATGTGCTCGTCTGCTGCCCTGACTGAGAGGCTGTGGATGAGGTCGTTAACATCCTGCTACTCCAAAAAAACACGTGGCTGGTACGGCGGGGAACGTAGCTGTCGCAGTAACCAGAGAGTTCAAATGTGACGATGATTCAAAAAAGAAACATACAATTTCTACTGGCATATACCTCAGAAACAGAGGTCGGTCAAACTTTGGCACCTGCACAAATGGAGGGATTTCTCTGAAATAAAGGTGTCAGGTAACTCGGCGCGAAAATGACGATTGTAGGTATTGTCACCCCGCTGGTATTTCGCTGCATTTCCGGAATTTCAGACAAAAATGGTCGTGAAACCGCTCTCTTCTACAGAGTCCTGTGACATCGGCAGCCGGGATGTCTATAATGGTTACGACTGTTTCAATTCTGATTTGCACTCTCCATTCCATGACGGCGACACGGCAGGTTCCTGGGGCCTGTCTCGCAAATGGTACCGGTTATATGGCACACTGGCTGAAAAATCCGTCGAAGGCAAAGCGTCGCGAAGAAGATATACCGGAGCCGTATGAGATCGTCTGCGTCTGTGGCGTGAGCCTTTCCGGATATCGACGCAAGGCCCCCTACAGGCATACCTGTCAGCAGTGCGGCGAAAGCTATTTTATTCTGCCCCGTAATACCTATCCCCCGCTTCAGTCCCGGAAGAAAAAGAAGAAGATTCCGACCCAGCAGCGGATTACGGAATACTTATTGAATTCCCCGCTGGTGACGCGCCTGCGGGAGAAACGCCAGCAGAAACAGGCGACCCGCAAAGGCCAGGGGACAGACAACAGTCAGCCCGCTCAGGCCGAGCTCTCACCCTTTGAACTGCCACCCCCGCGTACCCGGCTGATCACACCGTTTCGGGCGATCCTGGCGGGAATCGTGTTGATCATTGGATTCACCGGTTACGGCATCTGGCACAGCCGTCAGATTGAGAAAGCCGAGGTCACTCTCAAAACGGCATCCGAAGCCGGACAAAAACTGATGGAAGAGGGAGATCTGGTCGGGGCGAACAGTGCATATCAACAGGCGTCTGAAGCCGTGGATATACTGGGCAGGCATGACCGTCAGGCATACGACGTGCAGCAGACCGCGCGGGAACTGGATGCACTGAACCGCCAGGCGGGGGCTCCGCTGTTTGACATCGCTGAAGAAGCGGTCACTCAGATCAAGGAACAGGATCTTAAAGGCTGGCAGTCCCTGTTTGACATTCGTTATGAAGGCAGCTGGCTCATATTTGAAACCACGCTCTCTCCCGTCTCCTACGGTAAAGAGGAAGCAGGACCTCGATACCGGCTCAATTTTCCGGTGATGCTGGATGAATACACGTTGAATCTGGATCTGGTCGACCCGTCATTTCGTGAGTATGTCGAAAGGCACCCCGGTGAGCCGCTGATTTTCGCCGCGCAGATGAAGACCTTTGAGCAGGATCAAAATCAGCCTGCGTCCGGCGTGATTCTGCTCGACGGCAAAACCGCATTTCTCTGGTCACACCTGAATCTGTATGAGCAACTGGGCATTCCCTTCGATGAATATCACGACCGGGGCCATGTCGAAAAACTGCTCAAGCAACAAACTCTATTTCTGGAGCGTGCCCTGTGATGCAACGCCTGATACACACCTGCTGTCTGTCTATGTTCTGCCTGTCGTTGATCGGCACGGGTGATGTCTTCGCCGCCGACCGCAGTATCCAGAACTTTGTGAGTCAGCGCGAACAATGGAATAAACTGCTGGGCGTGACGCAGACGCTGGAAGGACGCGTTTCAACGTACAACTCGCTGTCAATGCGGTTCCGTAACTGCCCGATCCCCTTCTACTTTGCCGGGAAGGTGCCCCGGCTGGATGACAGCTTTCAGAATGTGGAAGTGACCGGTCAACTGGCCCGCGAGAACGGACGGCTGCTGTTTAAGATTACATCGCTCAAAAAATTACCGGGCGACCTGGAGCATTTCGTTACCGAACAATCCAAAATCGATTTGAGTGATCCCCGCGACTGGTATGAACTCGCGAACTGGGGACAGCAGCGGGCTGAGTTTTATAACGACGAGGAACTCAAACAGAAAGCACTCAATGCATTTCGCAGAGGCGTCGAAGCCGAATACAGCCAGCTGCGGGTCAAGCAGCCGGAGAACCTGATGAAACTGGCTGAGAAGGCACAGGAATTCAAACTGGATCCCCGGCTGGCAGAGGCCTACCGGCACGAAGCCCTGGTTCTCGAATGGGAACAGCTGAAAAAACAGAAAGATTCCAATGCGGACCCCGTCCGCGCGCAGCTGATCAAACTGTTTCCCAAAAGTATTACCCCGCTCAAAGCCGATCAGCCGGCTGAACGCAAACGCTATCTCGCAGACCAGGTGGCCGAGTTTCAAAAAGCAAACCCGGAGCAGCGGCAGCAGATGTTTCGCTGGTTCTATTCACAGATTGTGCTCGATCAGATTCTCAAAGGACTCGCTGAAGGGGGGAGTAACGGCTTCAAGATCGCCGCAGATATCAAAAAACAGCTGCCCGAACGACCTGACCTTGCCAGACAGTATGAGCAGATGCAGCTCAGCTTTGACTTCCATCGGATTGACGAACTCCCCCGACAGTACGTTCTGGATCTGGCGAAAGAATACCAGCAGCGCGGCGATCAGACCAAAGCGAAGCAGACCCTGGAAAACTGGGTGGAAGCCCGTCGGAAGAAACTTGAGCCCGGCGATGCGGATGGCCGCGTGAGTGTGGCCCGCGACCTGATGGAGCTGACGGGGAACAGGCCCGGGGCAGTTAAACTTCTGCTGCAGGCCTGGGAACTGAATCCCAAATCGACGGAAACCGCAACCATGCTGGGACGGCTGGGGTATATGTTGCATGAAGATAAATGGCTCGATCCCCAGGAAGTTAAGGAGTTTCGCGACGACCCGATTCGCAAGGCGATTCGCAACGGTACTGTGGTCGCCGGCATGAACCGGGATCAGGTTAAGAAAGCACTGGGAGCGCCAACACAGGTCAGTCGCAGTATTTCCGGCGGGGCGATCAATGAGCTCTGGATCTATGGTGAAGCCGGGAACCAGGGGCTGATCATTCAGCTCTCCCGCAAGCAGCGGGCAGACGAATTCAAAGTCATCCGTATCAAAAACGCCGCCGCGGCAGCCGGTGGGATAGTGCCCGAAACATCAACGGTTGAGTAAGCGAATGCAGAGCCTGTGAAGCAGACTGAAATGCGCACGTGTGATTGTGAAAATCCGTTGAGAATCCCGGCTTTCATTGAATCAACATTGTAAGAAACCGTTGCAGACACTATGGTTTAGCTGCTTTGAACCCGGGTCCGGGTTGTCTGAATGCTCCCCCTTTACAAGGACTGTAACTGGTGACCGAAACGGAATCGACGTCTCAAACAGAACTGCCATCCCTGTATCATGATTCCTCGTTCTGGGGGATGACGGTCACGCAGTTCTGGGGCGCCTTCAACGACAATCTCTATAAACAGCTGGTGTTGCTGTTCTGCGCGCAACAGGCGCTGCAAGGGGCGAAAGATCAGCAGGGGGTCGCACTGGGAGTCTTCGCGCTCCCCTTCGTCTTCTTCTCAGGATTAGGTGGCTGGTACGCCGATCGACACACAAAACGAACGATTGTCATCGCCTGTAAAGTAGCTGAGATTATCATTGCGCTGCTGGCGATGGCGGCCTTCTTCACCGGTCAACTGCTGCCTCTGCTGATCGTTCTCGGTCTGCTCAGTACCCAGAGTGCGATCTTCGGACCTGCCAAGTATGGGATCCTGCCGGAAATGCTCCGCAGCGATGACCTGCCTCAGGCTAACGGTGTGATTCAGATGACAACATTCGTCGCCATCATCTTCGGCATGGCGTCCGCGGGCTTCGTAAAGCAGGCCTTTCCCGATGCACTCTGGAAAACCAGTTGTTTCTGTATCGCGATTGCCGTGATCGGCACGATCTCTGCCTTCTGGGTTCGCCGCACACCGGTGGCGCATCCGGGCCTCCCCTTTCGCTGGTCGACACTGGGCATTAACCCCGAGACACGAACTCTGCTAATGCAGGATCGTCGCCTGTTATCAGTACTGCTGATTTCATCGGTCTTCTGGTTCGTGGGAGGCATCGTGCAGCCCCTGGTGAATATCTTCGGGATTGGACAATTGCACTTAAGTGAAAGTCGTACCAGTCTGATGGCGGCCTGTATGGGGGTTGGGATTTCGCTGGGATGTGTTGCCGCGGGACGTGTTTCGCATAAACGGGTGAATTTCAAACTGGTCACTGTCGGCGCCTGGGGGCTGGTCCTTTGCCTGGCGCTCATGTCGGGGATCGGCTGGTGGGGACCCGGAGACGGACTGGAAACCGTCAAACAAACCGATGCTTCACTCTGGGAAGCCTTCATTCCCCTCAACGCCGCCGAGTGGATGTCGCGGACAGTGTTGACCCTTGTCGGTTTCTTCGCTGGTCTCTTCATTGTCCCGCTCCAGGTGGAACTACAGACCCGACCTCCCAAATCGCAGAAGGGCCGCATGATCGGTACAATGAATCTGATCAACTGGGTGGGCATCGTGCTCTCCGCGGTCTTCTTTGGTCTCTTTACCACGGTCTGTAATACGCTGAACTGGCCTATGAGTCATGTCTTCCTCGTGCTGGCATTGGTAATCCTGCCTGTTGCGCTGTTTTATCATCCCCGCGATGAAGCTTTATCCCACGATGCCCCTGGAACCTGATAACTTTTGCTTGACCAGCGTCGTTCAGCGCCCACAATTGAGTGAGACGCGCCATCCTTGCAGCCGATTCTTCAGGACAGAACACTCATGACCAGGCAATTTGATTTTAACCCGGCCAAAGTCCATACGATTCTAAACGAGACCTGGCGGCACCTGAACTATGCTGTCGAAACGGAAACGCATCCCTGGCGGCTGGGCACCCTGGCTACTGTTTTAGACAATCGTCCCCGCGTGCGCACCGTGGTCCTGAGAGCTGTGGAAATCGAGCAGCGGCAAGTGATCTGCTACACCGATCAGCGTTCAGACAAAGTCCAGGAGCTTGAGGAAAATCCCTGGATGGAGTGGGTGGCCTATGATCCGGTCACACGGGTGCAGATCCGTCTGCGTGGCCGGGCTGAAGTGCATACCCAAAATGATCAGGCTGCCCGGCACTGGGAGGCTAGCAGTCCCGAGCACCGTCGCGGTTATATCACGGTTTCTGCTCCGGGAACGCAGGCTGAAACTGCTTCGCCCAATCTGCCCGACTACCTGTTTGACCGGCTGCCCAATGATGAAGAGGCCCAACTGGGTTACGAAAATTTCGCGGTAATCGTCTGCCAGATTGAACACATCGACTGGCTGGAACTCCGCCGCAACGGCCATCTCGCCGCCCGGTTCCTCTGGACTGACAAATGGGAAGGCCACTGGAAATATGCGTGACAGGCTGCTTTAAAACGAAGAAATTCCCATCAACCTGATGGAAGGAGTCGGCGATGTCCAGACAGCACTGGAGAGATCTGGCAGTGATGATGGGGATCTTCCTGCTGCTCATCGCACTGCTTGTTCCAGCCATACATCGTTCCCGCACGGCAGCCCGCATGTCGTCAGCGAAAAACAACCTGAAACAAATTGGGCTGGCACTGCACAATTACCATGACACTCATGGTTGCTTTCCTCCCGGCGGTGTGATTCTCGAAGACGGAACCGCCATGCATGGCTGGATGACGTTTATTATGCCGTTCCTCGATGCAAGTCCCTATTATAACATGCTCAATTTTAATTACCCTTGGGACAGTCCGGAGAATAACCGGGTCTTTGAGGTCAAATACCCAGTTTATCAGATTCCGGGCAGAGACATGGGGCTGACGAGCGGCGGATATGAGCTTACTTATTATATGGGGAATCCAAATCTACTGTCGCGAAACCGTTCCGTGACACTGAGAGAAATCGACACAGGCAGTTCACATAACTGGCTTGCAGGGGAAGCCGCCGGAAACTTTCAGCCCTGGGGCTACCCGTTCAACTGGCGTCCTCTGGGAACAAAACTCTGTGAAGGACCGGACACTTTCGGCCAGCTTTCCTGGGATGGCACACATCTCCTGCTGGTGGATGGCAGCGTGCATTTTTACTCTACTGAGACTGCTCCTGAAATATTGCAGGCACTCGCAGACGCACCACCGATCGCAACCGGCGCACAGACCGCAGTTCCCCCACGCACCTTTATTATCGGCGAGTATGAATGGGAGCGAATCGACCTGCAGTCTGATCCACAGGGGGAAAATCAATATATCGTCAAAGTCTTGCGAAGCCCTGCTGGCATGCCATTGAAAATGAGCGTCTGCTCTAAATACATCGTGAGGCCGGGAGACGAACCAGAGTATAAGGGAAAGGGGGCTGTGTTTCTGTTCCTGGCACATATTGGTCCGCAGACAGACATTGCCTCCACACTCAAAGACACGACTCTCGGGGAAGAAACCACTCCCAAACAGTGGGAAGCAAATATGAAACTGTTAAAATCCATTCAGCGACAAATACCACAAACTGATGCACAATAAATACTATAAACGTAAAGTGAGTTGAGGAGTCTGAAGATGCAGCGTTGGATTTCGGTAATCGTTGTTTTGCTATTAATCATCCTGGTGATTGGCCTGATGATGCCCGCGGTGGAGCAGACCAGGCAAGAGGCGCGCAGGTCTCAGTCGAAATATAACCTGAAACAGATTGGCCTGGCGGTGCACAATTATCATGACGCACACAAGTGCCTGCCCCCCGGCGGCGTGATCCGCGAAGACGATGTCTCCATGCACGGCTGGATTACGATGCTTCTGCCTTATCTTGATCAGAGTGATGATTATTCTAGAATCAACTTTTCAGAACCCTGGGACCAGGATGAGAATAGAGCCATTTATGAGAAATCCCGCCCTGTATTCATCATTCCCGGAAACTTTTCGCGGTTCACGAGCCAGGGGTACGGCCTGACCAACTACCTGGGAAATCCCAATCTGCTGTATCGCAACAGCAATGTCAGCATCGAGCAAATGTCGAATGGCACCTCGCATACCTGGCTGGCGGGAGAAGTGGCCGGCAACTTCCAGCCCTGGGGGTATCCTTTCAACTGGCGACCGCTGGGAACGAAACTCTGTGGCGGACCGAATAGCTTCGGCCATCCCCCCTGGCAGGGCGGACATCTGTTGTTTGCCGATGGGAGTGTCACTTTCTTTTCAGAGAATACTTCGGATGTGATCCTCGAAAAATTCGCCGCGGCCCCACCTGTGCCCACTGCCGAACAGACACAAGTCCCGGACAGAACTTTCGAGACGGGCGACTTCTCCTGGCACAATCAGTCCTTACAGTCAGATCCCCAGGCGGAACAGCTGTACTACGTGCACGTACTGAGGGGGCAAACCGATCAGCCACTCAGGATTGAAGTCTATTCAGAGGTCAACCTGGAACAGGTGCCGGATTTACCAAAGCTCCGCGGCCCCGACTTTCTCTTCGTGGTTGATAAGAACACCGACATCGCTGAGGCGATTCAAGCCACATCACTGCCGAAGTCTGCCTCCCCCGAACAGTTACAACACAATGCAGAACTTTTGAAGAACCTGCAGGAACGACTACCGGATTAGAACCTCGCGAGAAAGGAGAGGAGATGATGCAGCGCTGGATTTCAATAAGCGTCGTTCTGCTCCTGATTGTCCTGGTGTTCGGTTTGCTGATTCCAGCGGTACAGCAGGCACGCGAAGCGGCACGCAGAGCGACTGCGAAGAACGACCTGAAACAGATCGGACTGGCGGCACATAACTATGCAGACGCGCATCGCTGTTTTCCTTCCGGTGGAGTGATTCGCGAGGACGGCACCGCCACGCAGGGCTGGATGACGATGTATCTTCCCTATCTGGATGCGAGTCCGGATTATTCTCAGCTTAGTCTGGATGATTCCTGGTTGAGTGCAGCCAATCGAACTGTGATCGAAACCGTACGGCCTCATTATTTGAATCCGGAAGTCAGGTTGAACTATACAAGTACCGGCTTTGGTCTGACGCATTACCTGGGAAATCCGCATCTCTACTACCGTAACAGCAGTGTCACTTTCGATCAGATGGAGCGGGGCACCACATATACCTGGGTGACTGGAGATGTGGCTGGTGAATTTCAACCATGGGCTTATCCGTTTAACTGGCGTCCTCTGGGAACTCAACTGTGTGCGGAATCGGGAAGTTTCGGCTGCCCGAACTGGGAAGGCGGTCATCTGCTCTTTGCCGATGGCAAAGTCCTGTTCTTTTCTGAAGAGACTTCGCCGGAAATTCTCAAGCAGTTGGCTGCAACTCCACCCGTGCCAGCGTCGGAGCAAATGGCAGTCCCCGATAAACGCTTTGAGACGGGAGTCTATAATTGGGAACATGTTCCGCTGGAGAGTCAACCAGAGAACGAACATCTTTTTTACGCTGAAGTTCTGAAGGAAGCCGGGGAACCACTGCTGATCGACCTGTTTGCAGTTGAGAATCTGTCAGACAGTGAATGGGAGGAAGTGATGGAAAAGGAAAGGAGCTTTCCAGATACCCTGCTGATACAGAGAATCGACAAGACCACTGACCTTTCTCAGGTTCTGTCAGGATCGATGCTGAAGCAGGCGGCCAGTGCACAGCAGATGCAGGAGAATCTCAAGTTGCTCAAGACGCTTCAGAAACAGATGCCTTAGGTCAATCTCCTGCGCTATCAGGAATGCGGGTAATTGACACTTGCAGCTGGTTTGCCGAGATGTTCTGCTAGATGTGCTAATATCTGCGTTTTGTATCACTTCAAATATTTGAGAGTAACATGGGCGAATCAGGGGCAATGCCAGATCCGGAACGACTCCCAGGCCATCAATGGCTGCGGGAAAATTCGCGTTCACTGTTGCAGACCAGGCGAGGCTTGAATCTGTTTCTGTATGGCATCATCCTGGTCTTTTTTGCCTTGCTGGGGGTACTCTACTTCCGCTTCACTACTGATCTACTCTCTGTCATGATGACGCTTCTGCCGATCTTAAGCATGATGGGCAATCTTTTAATGCTCGCGGGAGCCATCTATTGCCGGGCCGTGCCTGCGGAAGCGGACTGTCGCAATCTGTTGTGGGGCGTCATCGCCGGCGTCTGTGCCAATATTATTTTTTCCGGCTTCATGTATTCCGACCCCAGTCTGATGCCCATGCCGGTCGCCCTGTTACTGAAGCTGGTCGGTTATACCGGTCTGATCCTCTTCGCTTTATTCCAGCGACGCTTGTTACTCTACGTGGATCGTCCCGATCAGACAGGCAAGGTGACCATTCTGGTGCTGACCACGGCACTGTTTCTGCTCGGATCCTGGGGGATGGAAGTGGTGGCGTATCTCGAACTCATGGAAATCGCGTCTATCACGATCTATGCGGTCATGCTGCCCGGATTGTTTACCTATCCCTGTTTTCTCGGCAGTCTGAAAAAGGCCTTCGTGCCTGCTGGATGATTCAGCCAGATGGGTACAGTCAGCCCGGAAATACTCGGTCATGTCCTGAATCTCGGCAGATGTGGTTTCTCCGGTGTGGGAATGTCTGATCAGTGCCTTTTTCCCCTGATCTGGACTGAAAATCGCCCCCTGGAATCGAAAATCTGGAATTCTTTACACTGAAAGCGTTCTCAGCCGGGGGATCAGCTTGACGCGTAATTTCAGGGGCAATATACTCGCGCGATGGACTCAGTTATCTCGTTGGGAGAGCATGAGTTTAGGTCTGTTTAATATTCACTGTGAGAGACTCTGATGAAGAGCGAACATCGACACGATCTGCAAACCAATGACCTGGGCAAACTGATGGTTCAGGCAGAGCCCTTTGTGGAAAAATATGGCACGAAAATCCTCGGGGGAATCGGGGCATTACTCGTGCTGCTGATCGTGCTGATCATCTGGAATTCTCAGAAAACCTCTGCCCAGTCCGAAGCCTGGACCCGCCTGGCGGCTGCAGGCTCTACTGAAGACTTCGAAAACGTTGCCGAAGACTACGCAGGTACACCCGTAGCGAACTGGGCACTGATTCACGCTGCTGAAAGTCATCTGCAGTCTGGTATTCGCAGCTCTTTCACCGATCGCAGTGCCGGCGATCGTGAACTGAAGGACGCTAAAGAGCAGTTCCAGAAACTGCTGGATTCTTCCTCAACACCTCCGGAAATCCGCGAACGGGCTCTGTTCGGGATGGCACGCGTTGAAGAAACAACCTCCAATGGCGATCTGAAAACCGCCACCGAGCTTTATCAGAAGCTGATTAACGAATTCCCCGAGTCTGTTTTCCGCCAGCTGGCTGAACAGCGGGTGAAACCGGTTGATGGCGAGAAAGTTGCTGCTCTGGATGAGGAAGGGACCAAAGAGTTCTATAAATGGTTCCACGAGCAGAATCCCAAGCCCGGCGACCGTCAGCGTCCTGGTTTCAATATGCCCATGCCCGGTATGGCTCCTCAGGGAGCTGCACCCCAGGGAAGTGCCCCCGCAGGTGGTGCAGGCACTCCCGGTCTGCCGGAGCTCCCGGCTCTGCCGAGCCTGCCCGGTCTGCCTGAGCCTCTGACTTCGGAAGAAGGGAAAGCCAGTGAGGGTACTCCGGCTGCTCCCGAAAAAACCGAAGCACCTAAGACTGAAGGTAAGCCGGCTCCAGAAGCAGGGAAGGCTCCCGCTGAACAACCTAAAGCTGAACAACCCAAGACCGAGGCACCGAAGCCGGAACCAGCGCCCGAAAAGAAACCATAATGTCTGACGAACTTTCGTCACCGCCGGAACTCTCGACTGAGCCGATCGAAATTACTGTCGAGGCACGCGCTCATGGCTGGCGGATAGATCATTATCTCTGTCGCCTGTATCCGAATTACACCCGCGTCTTATTCCAGAAAGCGATTAAGCAGGAGGCAGTGCTGGTCAACGGCTTGCCCGTCAAAGCTGCCCGCCGCATGCGAGTCAACGACCGGGTCTCGGTTCGCCTGCCTGAACTGCCCGATAATCAGCTTCCCCCGGAAGACATTCCGCTGGATATCATTTACGAAGACGACTTTATCGCCGTCATCAATAAGCCTTCGGATATGATCGTCCATCCCGGCAAAGGCAACTATGCGGGAACGCTGGCAGGAGCCCTGCAGCATCACTTCGATCAACTCAGCGATGTCGCCGGCCAGTTTCGGCCCGGAATCGTCCATCGTCTCGACCGGAATACCAGCGGTCTGCTGGTTGTCGCCAAGGATAACCAGGTTCACGCCCGTCTGAGCGCCCAGTTTGAAAAGCGGGAAGTTCAGAAGGAATACCGGGCGATTGTCTGGGGATGCATGGAATTCGACACCGATTACATCGAGACCTTCATGTGCGTGCATCCCCGTCACCGGGAGAAAATGATCGTCTGTGATGAAGGGGGCAATGCCCGCGACGCGTTCACTTATTACGAAGCGATTCAGCGTTATAAGGCCTTTACCTATGTGCGACTCAAGCCCCGCACCGGGCGTACCCACCAGCTGCGGGTACATATGCAGCATATCGGACATTCCATTGTGGCGGACCGCGTGTATGGCGGCCGGATCACTCTGAAAATGAAGGATCTGAGCGTGCAGGCCGAAGCGGACGCCGCGGAGCTGGAAAGCGACATTCTGATCGAACGACAGGCCCTGCATGCCTATCGTCTGGAATTTAGTCATCCGCACAGTGGAAAACCGATGCAGTTTGAGGCACCATTACCAGAAGATATGCAACAGACCTTAGCCGCCCTGGACCAGTATCAGAAGGAAAATTGAAGATGAAGCTCGCGAAAGTGCTATTGTCAAACGGGGAACGTCATGTCGCCATCGTGGAAGCAAACGGAGTGCAGCTGCTGGATCTGTCACAGGTCGACAACATCCATCGTCTGTCGGACATCCTGCATTCCGCCGATCCCGCTGGACTGGCCAAATTCCTGATCGACAAAGAGCTGCCGCCCGTCCCCTTCAATCAGCTGGAGTTCCTCGCCCCCGTTGATTACCAGGAAGTCTGGGCCGCCGGGGTGACTTACAAACGCAGTCAGGTGGCGCGGATGGAAGAATCCGAAACAGCCGCTTCGCATTACGACCAGGTCTACACCGCAGATCGTCCCGAGCTCTTTTTCAAAGCAACTCCCAACCGGGTCTGTGGTCCGAATCAGCCTGTCCGTGTCCGCTTTGACAGTCAGTGGTCTGTACCCGAACCCGAGCTGGCTCTGATCGTCTCTCCCGATCAGAAACTGGTGGGTTACACGGTGGGCAACGATATGTCCGCCCGTGATATCGAAGGCGAAAACCCGCTTTATCTGCCACAGGCGAAATTCTACAAACAGTGTTGCGGCCTGGGCCCCTGTGTCCTGCTGCATGAGGGCCCCCTGGATCGTGATGCCACCAGGATCATTCTGACCATCGAACGGGATGGCGAAGAAGTCTTCCGCGGCGATACGTCCGTTGCAGAAATGGCCCGTGGACTGGAAGATCTCATCAGCTGGCTCGTGAAAGAGAATGATTTTCCCAGCGGTGCGATTCTGCTTACCGGAACCGGCATCGTTCCGCCGGACGAATTCACTCTCGAAGATCGGGACATCGTCTCCATCGAGATCACCGGTATCGGGACGCTGATCAATCCAGTTGTGAAAGATTCAGCTCCTTAGTCTGCAGGACGGCTTCGATTTCCGCGAGGGACGGCAGTGCATCCCGATTGCCCAGGCGTTCGCATTTCAACGCTGCGGTGACACAGGCGAATTTCAGCACCCGCTCTCGCGGCCAGTCCTCAAGCAAGCCATAGAGCAGGGCACCGCTGAAAACATCGCCGGCCCCTGTGGTATCCAGAGAAAGCACGGGGAGTGCCGCGCAGTGCAGACAGCCTTCCTGACTGAATAACCACGCGCCGCGCACTCCATCGGTCACGGTGACCAGCTCCGGTCCCTCGTCCAGCAGGGCTCTGCCACCTGCCAGCACATCGTCGGTCTGCAGATACTCGCTGAGAAACCGGCGGGGGCAGTTCATGACGTTCAGGTAAGGGATCAGTGTCTCCATCCCCGGCTTGAGAGAACCGGCATCGAGACAGACGGTCACGCCGGCTTCCCGGGCGATCTGCGCTGCCTGCAGACACGTTTCCTGAGGCCAGCCATCCAGATGCAGGAAGCGGGCCTCCTGAATGATTTGTCGATCCAGATCTTCCGGTTGCAGCCAGTGCTCGGGACGATAGCAGGCGATGGTTCGCGTGCTCGCCTGTTCGTCGATCCAGACCTGGGCATATCCCGAGCGGGTGCCGGGGAGCAGACGGCTGGCATCGAGGTTCAGCTGCTCCACTGCGAGGTCCTGCGCAATCAGGGGCCCATATTGATCGTCGCCCCAACTGCCGAGAAATGCGCACTGTTTTCCCAGGCGACTGAGCACAACCTGCGCCGTCGGCACCGGTCCGCCTACCTGGTAGGCGTCGCTGATAATGTTGGTTTTCGCATCCTGGGGTGGGTGTTGTGCCAGCAGGACCAGGTGGTCCACCACAACGGTTCCCAGACCGACGACATCATATTTCATCTGACTGTGATTCTAACATAAGAATGATAGGTTCGACTTGCTTAGAGCTTCTTTTCCCAGAACAGCGCGCGTCCCATTTGAGGATCCAGTTCGTAGCCGTTGAAACCGAATTTACGGTAAGCCGCCTGGGCACGCTGATTTCCTTCCAGAACTTCCAGGGTGAGTTTACAGCAGCCTCGTGCCCGGGCGATCTGTTCGACGAATTCAAACAGCTGCCCGGCCAGACCGGTGCCACGAAACTCCGGGGCAACATACACATCGTGAATATTCAGCAGGGGCTGACAGGCGAATGAGGAAAATCCTTCAATGCAGATAATCAGGCCGACGGGGGTCTCTTCCTCGAAGGCGAGAACGACCACTGCATCGTTACGTTCATGCAGACGCGGGGCCAGATTCTCCTGCACCGTTTGTGGCAACGGTTTGCCGGCCCCTTCCGGCGAACAGGCGTAACTGTTGAGCAGAGTCACCACCGCCGCGGCGTTACGGGGTTCACTCAAGTCGGCTTCGATAATCTGCATCAGTGGCTCTTTTCATCTGGAAGCGAGAGGGGAGCCCGTTGTCTCCCCCGGTTCATATTCAAGCTGTTATTGTAATCAGATCCGCTGTCCCGGGGGAGCCAGACTGCTGGGGAACTGTTAAACTAAGTTTTTCTGGTTGTATTGAAATACGGATTTCTGAAGTAAGAGACGCGATGAAAATCATTCCGGTACTGGACATTCTGAATCAAACCGTGGTGCGGGGGGTGGCGGGAGAACGCGATCTGTATCAACCCCTCCAAAGCAATCTGACTGACTCCAGTGATCCACTCGACCTGGCCCGCGCGATTCGCGCTGAATTTGGTCTCAGTGATTTCTATGTGGCCGACCTCGATGCCATTCTCCACCAGCGGCAGAATCTTGAGTTGTACCAGGGCCTGCTTGCAGAAGGTTATACATTCCTGCTCGATTGCGGTCTGCGCACTACAGCGGACTGTGCAGCTTTGCAGGAATATCCGGGCATCAACATCGTGGCTGGCCTGGAGACGCTGGCAGGACCTGATGAACTGGCGGCACTCGTGGATCAGTGGGGGAGTGAGAGAACGGTCTTCAGTCTCGACCTGAAAGTGGGGCAGCCTTTAGTCAGTACTGCTGCTGGGAACCCGTTCGCGGAGCTTGCGAGTCCTCTCGATGTGGCAGAGCTGGCGCGGGGACAGGGCGTTTCGCAGATGATCCTGCTCGATCTGGCACAGGTCGGCACCGGTCGGGGGACCGGCACCGAAGAGTTGTGTCAGACATTGCATGCACGATTTCCCGAGCTGATGCTGATTACTGGAGGGGGGATTCGCAATGCGGCAGAGCTCCAGGCTCAGGCGGCACTCGGGGCTGAGGGCGTGCTTGTCGCCTCCGCCTTGCATGACGGACGACTGGGGAGAGACGTGGTGCTCTCCCTGTCGTGAGTCAGCGTCTTTCGGTGCCCGGCCTACTTCAGCAGATCGGGCAGGGCTTTCTTGACATCAGCCACGGTAGCACTCCGGTTGACGACCTTACCCGACTTGTCCACGAGGAACATGGTCGGCAGGGAGATCACACCAAAGTCCCGGGCAGGGGCACTTTCCAGTCCACCCTCTTCATGGATGTGAGCCCAAGCCACTTTGTGCTGTTTGATGTAGGCTTCTGCCAGTTCCGGGCTGGCATCGAGGTTAATTCCCAGTACATCAAAGCCCTGGCTGTGGTACTTGTTGTAGAGGTCCTGAATCTGAGGCAGGTCTTCCGTGCAGGGTTTGCACCAGCTGGACCAGAAGATGACCAGCAGTACTTTGCCGCGATACTGTTTGGCATCGATGCCGCCTCCTGTCAGGCCTTTTCCTGACAGCTCCAGTTCCTGGCCAGCCAGGTTCATGCGTCGCAGAGCGCCTGCACCACGGGTGCCCGCTTCTGAACTGGCGTGAGACTCGACCAGTTTCGTGTACCATTTCTTGGACTCCGCAACTTTACCACTGAATTCCTGGGTGACTGCCAGTTGCAGCATCGCTTCAGCAGAGTCATCGGAATTCGGATATTTCTTAATGAAGTCTTCGAGCTGTGTCAGCCACCAGGTCTGCACATCGCGGAGTTTGTCGCTCTGTGTGCTCTGTAACTGGGTGCTGTAATCAGCGAGCAGGGTCCGGTAAGTGACGTAAGCCACCAGGTCCTGATCCTGTGAGGACTTCTGGACTTCGTCGCGAATCCGTTTCAGTTGTGCCAGTCCGTCTTTGTAGCCTACCGTCTGAACGGCGGCGGCCAGACCGTCAACCATCTGTCGCGTCCACTGGGAACGTTCGTCTTCGTTCTTGGAAGCAGCAATCAGTTTTTCGATGATCGCCACTCGATCTGCATTGTAGCGGGCGACGGCTTGCGGACCCTGCTCAGGGGAAGGGCCGTTCTGATCCAGTTTCTGTAATTCATCCAGCAGCCCCTGCATTTCTTTCGAGAGGCCAACCGTTGAGTTGGTAGGCAGTGTGCTGGCACCGGCGACCGGCTGCATCAGCGTGCCCCCTTCGGTGACCTGAATCGATTCACCTTCGATGGGCAGCGGTGCCTGGGTCAGACGCCAGGCATCACCGACGCGGATCAGTTCACCGAACTGCACCAGTCCACTTTTGCCTTTGGTATCGACAATGGCCATCACGTTTTCAAAGACCTGCAGGTCTTTATCGGTTTTTACATCGTCGGCGGGAATCAATCCGGGCATCGCACCGTCGAAGCGAACCCAGACCGTATCGGACGAAAGCATTTTCGAATTTGAAAGCAGTTCGGGAATCTTCGCGGAAGCCGCTTTGGTCGATTCACGAATCTTGTCAGCGAAGGGATTCTTAATCCCGGACGCGGACAATTCGTCATCGGTGATTAGCAGGGATTCGAACACCTTTGTGTTATTTTTCGCCAGTGCGCTGATGGCAACCCGGGTGACTTCTTCGGGCGAAATCATTTTCCATTCATCAATGATTCCGTCTTCATTTTTATCGAGGCCCCAGCGGGTCCCTGCCAGATTCATCCAGCGCGACGCGTCGACCTTGTTGTTAAAGTTGGCATCAATGTCCCGGTAGACTTCCAGGCCGCGGTTGAAATACCGCCATTGATCGACAACGTTGTCGCCATTGGTGTCGACGAAGCGACGCAGGACCTGACCATTCGGTCCGTAAACGATCCAGCCAGAGCTCTTCTTGCTCTGTTCGACTTCGACCTTGCAGCGACCGTATTCCGATTTTTCGGGAGTTTCGATTTCGATGTCCTGCTGAATCGGCTTGAAGGTGAGTGCCAGTTCAACAGAGGGGGCATCCGCCGCGGGTAGCGAACGGGAGAATGTAACCAGGAGGGCAAAACCAGTGAAGAAGATTATGCGACCAATAGACATAGCACGGGGCTCCGATTCCGTTTGACGCGTCAGTGACAACAGTAACATTTAACAGAGTCGGGATTTTAGTAGAAAACCGGCTCTGGGGTCACCATCAATTTTGACGATTCCCGGGAAACCCGCTGGACTTGCCGCAATCAGAGGTCATCAGTTGATCAAGAGGCCTGCATATCCGACGACCCGCGATCGATCGCCGGTCACATCGCCCGAAGTTGCATAGCCCACTCGCTCCACCTGACTCAGTTTGCCCATTTTCTGGAGGGTCTTCATCACAATCACAGCGGGCAGCACACCACACATGGAAATATGCTGTGCCCGCACCGTCTCCAGCAGACCATCAGGGTCAAGGGCGTCCATCTTTTCCAGGGCCAGTTGATCCAGTCGACGGTTTTCGGCATCCGTGGCGAAGTGATTCATATCGCTGGAGATCAGCAACAGAGGCGGTTCGTCCAGTTGTTCGATGACCCGAGCCAGCCCCGCCGCGAATTCGTCGCATTGCTGCAGGTTTCCTCCGCCGATGGCGATGCCGACGACGTGGGAATCGGGGGCCAGACGTTTGATCAAGGGGAGTTCGACTTCGATGGCATGCTCACTCCGGTGTGCGGCGGCATCGAGTTCCAGCCCGGAGATCTCCTCAGCCAGTCGGCGTGCGAGAGTGACGTCTGCTTCGAGGTTTCCATTAGGCAGTTGCCAGACCTTGTGAGGGGCCACCGCCCATTCCACACCCTCCCGTGTGTGCTTGGGACCGATCACGATGATCGTGGAGGGCACTTTGATTCGCTGTAGAACATCAGCAGCGATCTTGCCGGAGTACTTCCAGCCTGCATGAGGCACCATGGCTGCAGCCCACGACTGAGGTTCCGCTTCATCGCGAAACAGTTCGTCCAACTGCGTTTCCACGCTCTCGGGGTCAGCAGGGTAAAACGTGCCTGCAACTCCCGTGGGGCGGATTTCCGTTCCCAGTTCTGCCCGGGGGCGATTGACGATCTCAAACCGGGGCAGGGCTGATTGTGTGGCCATGCTGGCGACCTGGGCAGTTTCCAACTGCATCAGTGACATTGACTCCTGGGCCCGTGCGATGATTTCGGCTGCGGACTCTTCCCGCTGATAGAACCAGCCCGTTTTCTGACCCTCCATCACGAGCAGACTGCGGTTGTGGGAATCGAAGTTCTCCAGATTAAGTCCTTCGACCGGGCCATGCAGGGCGGGATCAGTCGCCAGCACCAGTTTGACCTGGAATTCACCCGGCCTCAAATTCTGTCGGGCAATGATCTGTGCGAGCTGCTGGCACATCGAGAAGACGGTCGACTGCATCGGGAACGACTGCTTCAACGCCCATTTAGAGAGCACCAGCTCTTCTGAAGAACTGCCGTGAATCAGAATCAGGGCCACTCCCTGAATATTGGCATCCGAGACTTGCGGGCAATAGTAGGAAGGAACCTGTCCCAATCGTAATGCTTCGATCGTTGACTGGATGTACTGCTGATACTGAGCGAACTCGCGGTGACTCAGAATCTGAGGCGCCGCTTTCTCCAGCGGAGTGTCCAGCATCTCGACCAGCTTGCCCTTACAGGAAACGCCCTGATAGCGGAGCAGGGTGGTTCCCGGATCTTTCCATGCGGTCGGAGGGAGCCCCGCTTTGATGCAGGTCTGGTTCAGAAATTCCTCTTCACTCCAGCCATGATCCAATGGCACCCCGGGCAGTAATAATCCGCTGCGGCCATCGGCGCGAATCTGCAGTCCATGCAGGCCGACCTGAACCGCTTTCAAACGATCGAGGCCCTGTTCTTCTACCAGTTCCAGATCGGAGAGCAGCCAGACTTCAACGTCCAGTTGTTCGATTTCACTTGGTGAGATGGGGGGAAACCGCGGGTCGTCTTTCGCGGCGCGGATGGCTGCCTGATGGAGCGCCTGTCCTAGCGGAAGAGGCTGACCGAAGTTACCACAGCAGGAACGGAGCTGTCCTTGTCGTTTGAGGCTGACAAATGCGCCGTTGATGACCATGTTCTCCAGGTCTTCCAAAGCGATCTCGGCCGGCACGGTGCGAGTCGCTGTTCCCACTACCACCGCAGCCGCTTTCTGCAGCAGTCTCTGATGATGTTCGGGAGAAAGTTCGATCCTGGCAGTCGTGGAATCGCTCTGCATCGACGTGGAACCTTTCTGCTGTTCGCTGGAAGAAGAAGGAAGTGGATGCTGTTTCAAAAATGACTGCATATCCACGGGGAGTCGCTTTTGACCCCAGTCGCCCGGTCGTTGATCAAAATGCCCGGCAACCTGAGTATTACAATACTGACAGCGGTTGCCATTCAGGGCATACTTTCCGAGCTGGTACCAGTTGCGTTCAATCAGTGTCTCGCCACAAGAGGGACAATAAGTACTCTGTCGGCGGACATCATTCACGTTTCCGGTGTAGACATATTTCAAACCGGCGGCGAGTGCGATCTCACGGGCCCGGATCAGAGTTTCTGGGGGAGTGCCACCCCGGTCCAGCATGCGGAAATCCGGATGGAAGGCAGAGAAATGCAGCGGGACTTCGTCTCCCACTTCGTTGAGGATCCAGTCGCACATCCGCTGGAATTCGTCGTCATCATCATTGGCCTGGGGAATCACCAGGTTGGTAATTTCGAACCAGACATCCGTTTCGCGTTTTAACCAGCCCAGGGTATCCAGGACAGGTTGGAGATGAGACAACGTGATGCGGTAGTAAAATTCTTCGGTAAACGCTTTGAGGTCGATATTGGCGGCGTCGATGTGTTCAAAGAAATCCGCGCGGGCTGACTCGGTGATGTAACCTGCTGTCACGGCGACGGTTTTGACGCCCTGGGCATGACAGGCTTTGGAAGTTTCGATCGCATATTCCGACCAGATGATCGGGTCGTTGTAGGTAAACGCGACACTCTGGCAGCCCAGTTGTGCGGCGACATGGGCAATTTCTTCCGGGAAAGCCCGGGCGCTCAGACGTTCGATTTCCCGCGATTTGGAAATGTCCCAGTTCTGACAGAACTTACAACCCAGGTTACAGCCTGCGGTTCCGAAAGACAGGACGCTTGAACCGGGATAAAAATGGTTCAGCGGTTTCTTTTCGATCGGATCGACACAGAATCCGGTACTGCGACCAAAGGTGGTCAGTGCCATCTCGCCGCCCAGATTCTGGCGGACGAAGCAGAATCCTCGATCATTTTCCCCCAGGGCGCAGGCACGGGGACAGAGATCACAGACGATTTTTTCTCCCTCACGATGCCACCAGCGCGCGGGATACAGACCCTGATCGCGATCCGCTGGAGACGCATTGCCGGACGAGAGAATAGGGAGTGCTTTTTCTGTCATGGTTTTGTGAGAGAGAGAAACAGAGTATCAAAGAAGGGAGCCCTGTCCTGTTCAGAATAATACATTCAAGGGGACAGGGCTAACAGTTTGTCAGATTTTTAACCGGGGAGGCGAATAGAATCATCGCTGGACCCCGGCTGGTGGGTACTGATGTTGATTATTTGTAACTGGCGTCAGGACCTGTCGTTGTGCTCATCTACCGCTGTCGGGTATTATCACGAGCACAGAAAACGTCCTGTCATGCCTCTGACTTTATTATACGAATCGCCCCTGCTGATGTTTACAGATTATTTCTGGTTTTTTGTCGCGGTCCTCTCCTATCTGGCCGGTTCCATTCCTTTTGGCCTGGTGACAGCCAGGCTGGTTGCCGGAACCGATATCCGTAAGGTCGGCAGTGGAAACATCGGTGCGACAAACGTGGCCCGCACGTTGGGCGCCAAATGGGGCATTGTGGTACTGGTGCTCGATGCACTGAAGGGACTGCTGCCGGTCCTGTTTATCCCCGCGCTGTTTGTCAGCCCGGATTCCCCCGACTTCGATCATGCCCGCGTTTTGAGTGGCATCGCCACGATCGTCGGGCACATGTTTCCGGTCTGGCTTGGCTTTCGCGGAGGCAAAGGAGTTGCGACCAGTCTGGGTGTGATTCTGGTACTAGGACCCTGGTCAACCCTGGCGGCTGTCGGGGCATTTGCGCTGACATTTTTTGTCTCGCGGATCGTGGCGCTCAGTTCGATTGTGGCGGCACTCGCGTTTGGCATCGCCCAGTTCGTGCAACTGGGAAGTGCAGCCTTCACGCGGGAAAAATGGAGTCTGACCGCATTCAGTATCGCGGTTCCCCTGTTGATTATTATCCGTCATCGCAGCAACCTGGGACGGATCATGCGGGGGGAAGAGAAGAAGTTTCAGTTCGGCAGCCGAAACAAAGAGGGCACCGAGTCCACCTCAGCCGGTGAGCAGTCAGAGGGCTGAACGGTTTCGAGTCGGTTGATAGTCGGGGAATCAGCCGCGAGAGATCATCCTGATCCTGTCGCTGGCTCAGATTCCATTACGGTGTGAGACCTTCCCTGAATCCTGCAGGAAAGCAGACCTCGATCAGGATTCAACGCGAATGTTGTTGGTGAGGGCGTACTGATCGATTTCACTCAGTGCGGCGTGGGTTGCCAGCTGTTTGTGGTAAAAGGAATCAGTGCGTCCCGAAAGCACGACGATCTCTCCCAGAATATCCACTTTCAGCGACTGAACCTGACTGCCGGTTCTCAGGGCAATGGTCTGTTCAATCTTTTCTGACAGCTTCTTGGCTTTTTGAGAGTAGGTTTCGACGGTCATAAGCGATCCTCCTTGAAATCAGTAAAAGTACTAACAGACAATCACTTGTGTTCCAGCCAGTGCACAATCCAGGCTGTGATGACGTTCAAGGCAGGTAACTCTGAGGCAGCAATCTCTGGAAACTTCAGTCAGCAGACACTGTTCCACACCGGGTAGAACGCTAAGCTCATTTCTGTCAGCGTAAATCTTAATTGAATACTTCCTGAAATTCAGGGGAGACGGAACAGGCGCTGGCTCCAGGGTCCTGTCGCTGAAGCCCGCAACCGGAGGATCCCCCACTGAATATTTAATGAAGTAAATTTATCGAGCTGTCTCTCGTTCGTCAAATAAAATTGTGAACGAATGGTACGATTCGAGGGAAATAACTCGCTCGAAACCCTGCTCGTTATTTCTCTGAATCGGACTGCCAGATCCAGACCAGTGCTTCCGGCAGAACCGCTTTTCCGTGCCGACTGCTGTGCATGCCATGTCCTTCAACGAACCAGTATTCGTAGCCACTGTAAGCCAACGCGGCTGCCATCCGTTCATTGTTCAAAAACCAGTTGCCCAGCTTGTTGTCCAGGTCGTTATCTCCGTCCTGCAGAAAGACTTTGATCTTCTTTTGAGGATACTGTTTACGGATCAGCCCCGGGTAGTCGTGGGCGGTTTTCCAGGGACCAAACTGGTCGAGAGGCAGCGTGTTTTTTTCGCGGGACGGGTAATCGTCGATTCCGCGGAAGTCACAGAAACTACCCACAAATGAGATCACTTTGCCGAACAGGTCATTACGATGCCAGGCGGCCGTGAAGGCACAGCTTCCTCCGGAAGAGGCACCACAGAAAATATGATCTTCCGGCTTGTCCGAGATCCGGTATTCTTTGCGAACGACAGGCAGCATTTCTTCATCGAGGAATGTGGCATACTGCGCGGTGCAGGTATCGTATTCGTTGCTGCGGTTGCGGACTTCCTGCTTCCCTTTCGTGCCGGCAGGGAAGACGCCCGGATTGATGAAGACGGCGATGGTCACCGGAATTTTTTTCGCGTGGATCAGGTTGTCCAGCACGATGGTCGCGTTTCCTTCATTGTGACAGTAACCGCCGCCATCTGCGAAGACGATCAGCTTGGCAGGAGTCTGTGAGTCTTTGTATTGAGCTGGCACATAGACCCACCAGTCACGGACGGTGCCGGGATAATGCTTCTGGCTTTCAAAGGCGGGCATCTTGGTGAGCGTACCCTCGGGTACACCAGGCTGTTTCACGCTTTCGGGTTTCCATTCATAGCTTTCGAACCCGAAGCGACTGTTTTTGCCGGCCGGTAAACGGTCTCCGTTAACGTCATAACGATAATGAACTGAGGAGAAGTTCGGGAAACGTTCTACCCGGGCAAAGTAACCGGTATTTCCCAGCTCGATCATGGGCCATGAGCGGCCCTTTTCAGCGAAAATAACGACCTGGTCACCCGGCTGTGCTTTGAAGAACCAGCCGGCGTAACCGCCACCATCGTCGGTCTTCTGAATCAGATACTTCTGGTCCCCTTTGGTGAGATCCTTTTCTTTCTGGTATTTCTTTTTGAAAAATTCCAGCACCTGTTTCTGATTAGCCTGACTGACGGGAGCCTGTAATAATTCAGAAACTTCCTGCAGCGTCTGAGGTGCAGCGGTCAGCGGATTGATGAGACACAGCATTACGCCGGCCCAGACGGACAGCGAGACAGTTGAGGGGCGAGGTAACAATCGCATGGCAGGAGACTCCTGGTAAATGATCTCTGTAAATGCTCTCTGGCAGTTCAGGGAAGATTCTATGGCAGAGGCAACCCGGCTTTCCCGGTTTGCCTGAACTTGAAAGTACAGATCCTATTACACTAGGTGTCGAGTTGATTTTCAATTCAGACCGCGGTTGGAATTCAAATCTGTTGATTCATCAGAGAAAGTGGAGGCTGTCCGTTTGGATCAATTGCGAATCCAGCTACAATGAAAGGAGTTATTGATCACCCCCGGAGAGGAAAGGCAGTGTCGTGACAGGTTCGCTCAATCCACATCATGCTGTTTATGTCGGCAGTTTTGATCCACCAACCCTGGGTCATCTGGATATTGTGGAACGGGGCGCCGTGATTTACGACAAGATCACCGTGGGCATCGGGATCAACCCCGATAAACGTCCGCTGTTTTCCCCCGAGGAACGACAACAACTGCTGGAACTGCTCGTCCAGAATTTTCCGAATGTGGAAGTCAAATGCTTCCAGGGGCTGGCTGTCAACTTCGTAAAAGAGTGTGGCGGCGGTGTCATGCTTCGCGGGTTGCGCACACTGACCGATGTGGAAGCAGAATTCACGATGTCGCTGGCTAACCGCACGCTGGCAGGTGATATCGAAACGGTCTTCCTGATGGCCAGTGAAAAATACACGCACATCTCCAGTTCGCTGATCAAACAGATCGCGCAGCTGGGTGGTGATGTGGCTGAAGAAAAACTCAGGGACTTCGTACCCCGTCAGGTGGTTGCCCCCCTGATCGAAAAATTTGCATCAAAAACTTCTGCTCAGGAATAGCGTAATACTTCCTGATCGATTGAGAAAGGAGAACATACCATGGTGAAAACTGCCTCAACAATGTTGCCCCTCGGAACGCAGGCCCCCGACTTCTCGCTGAAGAATGTCGACGGACAGACCGTATCGCTCAGCGATTTCAAAGATTCCAAAGGCCTGCTGGTCATCTTCATGTGCAATCACTGCCCCTTCGTGATTCACCTTCGTGAGGCACTGGCTGCATTTGCCGATGAATACATGGCTAAAGGACTGGCAGTCGTCGGCATCAGCGCCAACGATGTGGCCACTCACCCAGACGACAGTCCGGAAAAGATGGTCGAAGAAGCAAAATCCGCAGGCTACAACTTCCCTTATCTCTACGATGGGACTCAGGAAGTTGCCAAGGCCTACAAAGCAGCCTGTACTCCCGACTTCTTCCTGTTCGATCAGGAACAGAAACTCGTCTATCGTGGCCAGTTCGACGACAGCCGTCCCGGGAATGACAAACCCGTGACTGGTGCCGACCTCAAAGCAGCCTGTGATGCCGTGATCGCCGGGGATCCGGTTACCGAAAATCAGAAGCCCAGCATCGGTTGCAACATTAAATGGAAAGAAGGCATGGAACCGGAATACTTCACCGGACAGCCTGCTGTTTAAGCGCAGTATCAGCTACACGAACTCAACTCTCTTCGCTGTCGGCGGAGAGAGTTTTTTTATGCGCGGTTCTCAAAAGTCGGGGTCCCAGAGGAGCTCGCTTGTAATCAGGCAGGACCTGCGCCTACAATTTATTAACCTTCCTTCTTAATGTTCTGTGCACTGCAGGATGTCACTTTAGCTGTTGAGAGGTTTCTGATGCGTTCTATTCTCTGCAAACCGACTCTGCTACTCACTGTGGGAACCATTCTTGCGATCGGAGCGATCAACGCTGGTCGCATCACTTCCGCTGAGAATCGTCCGATGCCGCAAGATTCGCTGGCCGAAAAGCTGCCGCACCTGGAACCAACCGCACCGGAAAAAGCAGAAGAGACCTTCCGCCTGCTGAACGGCTTTCGCATGGAACTGCTGGCGGCGGAACCTTTAGTCACCGATCCGGTAGCGATGCAGTATGACGAGAACGGACTCGCGTATGTGATCGAGATGAATGATTATCCCTACACGGATAAATCGAAAGATGAAGCCTGGGCTGAGCAGAAGTCAGCACCGATCGGCAAAGTGCGGGTGCTGGAAGATGTCGACGGGGACGGCAAGTTCGATCGTTCAACGATCTTTGCTGAGGGGCTCTCCTGGCCCACGGGACTGGCTTTCTGGAAAGGGGGCGTCTATGTCTCAGCGACTCCCGATATCTGGTATTTCAAAGATACAGACGGCGATCATAAAGCCGATATCAAACGGAAAGTCTTCACCGGCTTTCGCAAGTACAACGTGCAGGCTGTAATGAATAACCTCAAGTGGGGCCTCGATCATCAGATCTATGGTGCAGGGGGGAGTAACGGCGGAGTCATCCAGGTCGTAGGGGCTCCCAAGAGTGATCCGATCAACATGGGACGTCGTGATTTCCGCTTCGATGCAGATACAGAAACGTTCGAAGTGATCTCAGGGGGCGCCCGTTTCGGAAATACTTTCGACGACTGGGGCAACCGGTTCCTCTGTAACATCCGCAACCCGCTGATGCACATCGTTCTGCCAACAAAGTATCTGCAGCGAAATCGCTATCTGCCGGTGACTTCGGCCATCAATGACGTCGCGGATGCCGGCGATGCAATTGCCGTCTTTCGAGCCAGTCCTCCCGAACCCTGGCGAATTATCAATGCGCAGCGCGTCGCCAACGATCCCAATTCGCGTTCCCCCAAAAGTGCGAAATATGCCACTGGTTTTGTGACATCCTCGTCGGGAGTCACACTCTATCGAGGTGCCGCTTATCCGTCCGAGTATTACAACAACGCCTTTATCGGAGAAGTGGCCGGTAATCTCGTGATGCGGTATCGGATTGAACCGGACGGGGTTACATTTAAAGCAGATCGCGCCCATGAAAAGGTGGAATTCCTGGCGTCGACCGATAACTGGTTCCGGCCAGTCAACTTTCTGAACGCCCCCGATGGGACGCTGCACGTGCTCGATATGTATCGCGAGAACATCGAGCATCCCTGGTCGATGCCCGAGGATATCAAGGCACATCTGGATCTCACCAGCGGACGTGACCGGGGCCGCATCTATCGGATGCTGCCCGCGAAATATCCGGATGGCTTCCAGAAACCGGAACCGCCGCGTTTGGGTGAAGCTGATATCAATCGACTGGTTGCTGAACTGGAAAACCCGAATGTCTGGTGGCGTGATACCGCGCATCGACTGATCTATGAACGTCAGGATCGCCGGGCGATCCCGCTGCTGATTCAACTCTTCCAGCAGAGCCCGTCTGCCCTGGCACGACTGCACGCGCTCTGGTCTCTGCAGGGACTCAAGGCACTGAATGAAGAACTGCTGCTGCAGGCCCTGTCCGACAGTGAACCGGAAATCAGGCGGGCCGGGGTCAGGCTGGCGGAGCCGGAATTGAATCAGAGTCCAGCGTTGAACAAGAAAGTCATTGCGCTGGCGAAAGACGACGATTCCCGCGTCCGGTTCCAGACGGCTTTTACCCTGGGAGAAGTGACAGGACCGGAAGCAGCGAAAGCACTCTACACGATTGTGCGCCAGGATTACGGTGATCCCTGGATCCGGACGGCGGTGCTCAGTTCGTTGTCCGAATCGACGGCGGATTTCCTGGCCAGCCTGCTTTCGGATGTCAAATTTGCAGCCAGCCCTCAGGCACGTCCCCTGTTAAGTCAACTGGCCAATGTGATCGGGACTCGTCAGCAGCCAGCAGAGGTCAATCGAATCCTCGAACTGGCAGCCCGCTATAATTATCCCGATAAACCCCGGCAGACGGCCGCGGTGCAGACTGAGCTCCTGCGTGGACTGGGTGAGGGGCTGAAGCGCAGCGGTAAATCACTGTTGCTGTACGCGACCGCTGAGAATACGGATGCCGCTCGCCTGATCCGCACGCAGATCTCACAGGCAAAGAAAACCGTAGCTTACCGGCGGGAAACCTCTGCCAGACGGCTGGGATCTATCGACCTGCTGAGTTGTACCGATCTGGCTGCTGCACAGTCAGCCCTGCTGCCGTTACTGGATGCGCGCGAAACACAGGAGCTGCAGTCGGCGGTGGTGGTCGCACTCACCAGTTTTGCCGATCCCCGAGTGGCGGATCTGCTGCTGGAAAAATATCCTTCGTTGACTCCCGCGATCAGAAGAGAAATTGTGGACCGTCTGCTCAGAAGGCAGGACTGGATTCTGCAGCTGTTCTCTGCACTCGAGGATCGCACGGTTTCCTTGAGCCAGATTCCGCAGGTCCGGCGCGATATTCTGATGAAGAGTACGAATCCGGAAATTCAGAAGCAGGCAAAACAGTTATTTGCCGGTGAAGTGCTGGGGCCGCGTCGGGAGATTATCGCCGCCTATCAGCCTGCGTTGTCAGCGAAGACAGATCTCTCAGCTGGGAAGCGGATCTTTAAACGTGAATGCCTGACCTGTCACCGGCTGGGACAGGAAGGATATGAAGTCGGCCCGAACCTGGCGACCATTAAAAACCGGACTGCTTCCGAAATTCTGGTGCATGTGCTCGACCCCAATAAAGAGGTCTCTCCCAACTACCTGGAATTTGTAGTCGTCACCGATGAGGGGCTGATTGAAACGGGAATCATTGTCAATGAAACGCCCTCCAGCATTACGCTCAAGAAGGCGGAGAATAAAAAGGTCACCATCCTGCGAGAGAATATCGACGAGATCAAAAGTTCTGGCAAGTCACTGATGCCTGAAGGCTTTGAGAAAAAGATTCAGACACAGGAGATGGCTGATCTGATCGCTTATCTGTTGTCACTGGAAAACTGAGAAGACAACACTGAAACACCATAAAAAACGCCCCTGATTCCATGGAATTCAGGGGCGTTGATGTTTTGTGGTCAGCGGGTGGAATTATTCAGTGCTGAGCGTAAAGTTGATGATGTTCTCCCCCGGTTTGACCTCTTCGGTCAGAGTGGTTTGTGAATTATACATGGGAGGAATCGTTTCTTTCGCCGGAGCGCCACTCTCTTCGCCGCCGGATTCTTCAGAATCGCTGTCGGTCTGGGCTGTTGTGATACTCACTTTGTGCTGGCCAATCTTGGCTCCCTTGGTGTCGCCCACGTATTCCAGTTCGTAGTTTCCTTCGGCGTCGGTTACGCCCATGGAAGAGCGACCATTTTCGGGGCTGAATACCACCATCACGTCGGTCAGTGGTTGTCCATTCATGGTGACAGTCCCGGTGACGGTTCCCAGGTCGGGCTGGTCAGTCGGGGCACCACCACAGCCGACCAGCGGCAGACACAGGGCACAAAACAATAAGAACCAGGCTGGTGTACCTGTCGATTTCATTCATCATCTCCTGAGCGCGTTTCGACGACGATTCGCCGGGTAAGTATGGGAAAAAGCAAAGGACGATCTTAGGGCAGGGCTTGTGGAATCTCAACCCAGCGCAGAGAGGCGTAATCCAAAATAAGAGAGACAAGCAGCAGCATTGGCCGCTTGTCTCTCAAGAAAACAGATTCACTCTGGACGACCGCTTCGTTTAGAACTCGCCGACGACGTTGCCGTCATTGATGCCGATCAGATATTCGAACGTACTGTCGGCTGGAATGGAGGCGGCACGGTGATCGATGTTCTCGCTCAGGAAAGCAACGCGACCATCGCCAAACAGGAAGTGTGCTCCACCAACGTGCTTACTGCTGAATGCGATACGACCCTGTCCGGTTGAAGCATTCGCATTGATGGGAGCGGCTCCACCACCAAAGATGGAGATCAGTCCCTGGTTGGAACTGGAACCGGCAGAACTGATAGCAGGACCAGTGGCGTTGTAGTCACGGGCAGCATACAGGGCACCAGCAAACGCATTATTCGAACCCAGCTTGTAGGCCCGTTCCCCAGCCAGAATCACATTACTGCTCCCGTCGGTCAGGTCGCGCATCCGTACGTTACTGTTCCGGTAAAACGCACCGTTGGCGTAGTTGGTCGGATCGGTACCGGCGTCTTTCTTCAGACCGTATGAGTTGTTGGAGGCAATGTAGTTCGTGACGGCCAGACCAAATTCAGATCCACCGGTGGCCATGATCCGGCGGCCAGCTTCTACATGAATCTGTGGGCCGGTATCAGAGGGGCAGCGAAATACGGGCAGTGTTTTCTGCATGGAGCCGCGGACCGTGGCATTATTCAGCATGGTCGAAACGGGAACAGTACCGACATTCAACTGATTGTACAGAGGTGCCTGATCGAGGTATGGAAGCAGCATGGCGTTCCAGGCCCAGTGTCCTTCGTTGTCAACAACTGAACCGCCATTGGAGGGCAGAACTTCTTCCACGTATCCCGGGGGAAACATTCCGAACGTCTCATGGTAGTTGTGCATGGCCAGCCCGATCTGCTTCAGATTGTTTTTGCAGGTACTGCGGCGGGCTGCTTCGCGAGCCTGCTGTACAGCTGGTAACAGCAGAGCAATTAAAATAGCAATAATAGCGATGACCACCAGCAGTTCGATCAGGGTAAAACCCCGCTGGCGATTTGAGCGACGTGCATTCTTCATTGAGTCGTTCCTGTATTCTTAACTGGTTATGAGGAAATAGTTTGTTCAGCTGGAGCAAATGAAAAATAATGATTCCAGAGAAACGTAGTACGTAAAGAGGGGCGAAATAGAAAGGCTTCACCAGACCTTGTCGCAATAGAAAACAAACAAGGAGCCCCAGTAAAGCACTCGTATGTGAATACGTTGATTTACCGGAATATTTTTTGAAATTTGACAAATATCTCATATTTTGCCGGCAGGGGCAGTGGGCGGGCGTGCAGTCGCGGGGTTTAAGCCTTGAAAAATTCCGATCTATATCAATATTGCCCAATTGATGGGGTAAGTCGCTCTTTATGTGTACGATAGCTTAATAAGGCGACTTTCTTTTTGAAAAGCAGGTCGCGAATCAGTATCGTATTAATCAACAATATGAATGAAATCGTTCCGATGGATAATGAACAGCACCCGACTGACATCTCCGGCGATTTGCATGTGAAATTTTTGCATGTATTTACCCAGCATCGGAACCAGATCTATTCGTATATTTTTTCTCTGCTGCCTCACAGGGATGACGCTGAGGACGTTTTTCAGCGGACCAGTCTGATCCTCTGGAAGAAGTTCCCCGAATACGATGAGTCGAGCAGTTTTTTTTCCTGGGCCTGTGGCGTTGCCTTTTATGAGGTCAAGAACTTCATCAGGGTGGCACAACGCAAACGACTGCAGTTCCGGGAAGATGTGATTGAACAGCTTGCTGACGAGCGGGCCGGGATTCCTCAGCTGAAACTCGATCAACGAGCCAGCACGTTGCAGGAATGTATCAAGAAATTAAAAGATAAAGACCGGGAACTGATTAATCAGGTCTATCGTGAGCAGACTCCTGTCAAGGAACTGGCGGACGCCGCAGGAGCGGCCATTCAGACGTTATATAACAGACTGAATCAGATCCGCCGTCAGTTAACTCACTGTATTGAACGCACGTTGTCATATACAGGAGAGGGAAAATGAGCCAGAACAATCAGCATAACGAAATCCTGTATGAGCTGTTTGGTGCACTGTGCAATGAAAGCATCACGCCCGAGCAGCACCAGCAGCTTGAAGAGATTCTGGCTACCGATGCCGATGCCCGGAAAAAGTATTTCAACTATCTGGACCTGCACCTGAATCTCGATCGTCTGCACGACGAGCAGACTGACGCGGACTTTGAATTTCAACCGCATATTTCTCCCGCCAGTCAGACAAATACGCTGCCCGAGAATGTCTGGAAAACGTCCCAGGTTCTGTTGCTGATGAGCGCATTGATCTGTGTGACAGTCATCGTCAGTTTCGTCGCTCTAAGTCAGCCACAGGTACCCGCTCTGCTCAGTCAGGTGGGGCCCGCTATTCCTGCTCTGGACGAATCACCGCTCGCGAAAGTTTCCCAGACCGCAGCAGTCCGTTTTGCAGAAGGTGCACCGCTGCTGAAAGTCGGTTCCCCGATCGAGGAAGGTCAGGAATATGCGATTTCGGCCGGTCAACTGCAGCTGATTTTTGCCAACGGTGCGGAAGTGATTTTGACCGGTCCTGCTGTCTTTGAGAGCCAGGGCTGCGAGCATCTGGCGGTACGCTACGGTGCCTGTTCGGTTTATGCTCCCGATGGAGCAGAAGGCTTTACCGTCGAAACCCCGCTCTCCAACGTTGTCGATTACGGCACCCGCTTCTCGGTGAATGTTTCAGAAGCAGGTATCACCGACGTGCAGGTGATTGAAGGGGAAACCGATGTCCGGCCCGTCAAGCTGGACCCGTCCTGCGAAATTCCTCCCAAACGTCTGACCCGGGGCATGGCGCAGCGGCTGACTACCAACAACGGTCTGGTTGTAGACGAAATTCCCTTCGACAAGAGCCAGTACGTTTCCCAGCTGCCCGACCGGATCGTGACTTATACGACATCCAGGGGACCCAGTAACCGTGCCCAGGACCTGAAATGCGTGACTGTGCAGCGCGGTGGAAAACAATATCAATACGAAATAGAAGACCTGATTGGCGTCGAGCTGACACACTACACCGGGAGATCATTCCTGACCCGGAATGACGGCGTCGATCCGGGTAACGACGATCATTCAGAAACGCTTCGTCGTCATCTGCTCGATCAGGATCACTGTCTGTTGACAGGCGTTGTCAATCCGGGTGGGGCTACCAGTCCCCTGACAACTCCACCGGTGATGAATCCGGTCAATGATCCCAGTCAACCAAATACACCAGGTATGGCAGTTCGTTTCCATCAGCCGATCGTCAACGACGCCGGTCCGGATATCGTGCTGTTCGATCTGCAGGTCATCGTGCATAGCACCACTGGCGATGCCTTTTATGTCACACCGCTCCCCTTTTCCTCAAAACTGAAAACACACAAAGTTGAACAGTTTGATATCGATCTGGCTTCTCCAGAAGCACAGCTGCTCGAGAAATTCTGGCTGCATATTTTCCAGCAGAAGAACAAGAGTCAGCAGGATGCAATTCAATCGATCAGCGAACTGGAATCAGCCATCGGCAATGGTGGTAACTGGCATGTAGTCGGCGCGAAAGCTCTGGCTGTAGGCATTGATCTGTCCGACCTGGGAGTCCCGGAAGGCCAGACTGTCGATGGAATCTTCCTCCAGGATGCCCTCGACAACCAGGACATTGTCGATCCGGTCTTTATTGCCGGGTTCCCTCCGTTGAAACATACCACTGAAAAATAACTGCATTACTGCATAACAATATATTCGAGTACGTTCAGAAGAATATATTCGAGTACGTTCAGAAGATAGATACCCTTTTATTTTCAGCGTCGCTAAATGAAAGAGACTAAATTCATGAGACTCCTTGCTGTTAGTCTATTGCTGTTAATCTCGGTCCCTGCAGTCCACGCAGCCGATAAAACTCAAACTCCGAACGCCGCTGATGCGCATCAGCAGTTGAAGTTCTTCGAGAAAAATGTACGCCCGCTGCTGATTAAACACTGCCTGGAATGCCATGGCGAAAAGAAGCAGAAAGGCGAGCTGCGGCTGGACTCCCTCAAAGCAATGCTGCAGGGGGGAGAGAGCGGTTCCGCTTCGGTCGTGCCCGGAAAGTCGTCCGAAAGTCTGCTGATCGAGGCGATCAAATACGAATCATACGAAATGCCACCCGAGAAGAAGCTCTCCGATAAAGAGATTGCCGTGCTGACTCGCTGGGTGGATGAAGGCGCATTCTGGCCACAGCACGAAGATCATGTTATCAAGCAGCGGAAAAACGAGACCTTCTTCACCGAAGAAGATCGCAGCTTCTGGGTCTTCCAGCCGGTCGAGGAGCCCAAGGTTCCCCAGGTGGATCAGGCACAGTGGTCAAAGAACCCGGTCGATGCTTTCGTCTATCGCCGTCTGAAAAAAGAAGGGCTCACTCCCGCGGATGAAGCGAGCCGGACGGTACTGATTCGGCGTGCCTACTTCGACCTGCTGGGACTGCCTCCTACCGTCGAGCAGATCAACGCCTTCGTGAACGATCCTTCTCCCGATGCCTGGCCACGCCTGATTGATGAGCTGCTGGAGAGTCCGCACTACGGCGAAAAATGGGCCCGTCACTGGCTGGATGTTGTACGCTATGCGGAATCGGATGGTTTCAACCAGGATGCGTTCCGACCGGAAATCTGGCGTTACCGGGACTATGTCATTGAGTCATTCAATTCAGACAAGCCTTATTCCCGCTTCGTCAAGGAGCAGCTGGCCGGCGATGAAATCGCTCCCGAAGATCCCAATGCCCTGGCAGCTACCGGCTTCCTGAGACACTACCTCTACGAGTACAACCAGCGAGATTCCCGAACTCAGTGGAATGACATTCTGGATAATATCACCGACGCCACCGGGGATGTGTTCCTGGGAGTCAGCATGGGCTGTGCCCGCTGCCACGATCACAAGTTCGATCCGATTCCCAACCAGGACTATTATCGCCTGCGGGCCTTCTTCGCTCCGCTGATGCCCCGCGATGACGTTCCTTTTGTAACACCCCGGGAACTGGCGGAATACAATCAAAAACTTGAAGTCTGGGAAAAGAAAACCGCTGATATTCGTGCTCAAATTGATGAGCTCACCAAAAGTAAGCTGGAGCGGGCCGCTGCGAATCAGATCAAGATGTTCCCACCCGACCTCCAGGAAATTATGGCTAAGCCGCAAGGAGAGTGGACCGCGCTGGAACACCAGCTGGCCGATCTCATTCAGCGGCAGGTCGATATTCAGGAAAGTCGCGCACTGGATTCTCTGAAGAAGAGCGACAAGGATGACGGCAAGAAATACAAGGAACTGCTCAAGCAGCTGGCGGCCTTCGATGATCTGAAGCCCAAACCACTGCCAACCGGTATGAGTGTTACTGACGCACCCGGTGCACCACCAGTCACCACGATTCCCGATGATCCAAGCCATACGCCCATTGATCCCGGATTCCTCTCGCTGCTGAAGCCAGGAGAAGCCGAGATTATGCAGATTTCTACCGCCCCGCATTCTTCAGGGCGACGTACTGCACTGGCGAACTGGATGGTCGATCCCAACAACCGGCTCACAACCCGAGTGATGACCAACCGGGTCTGGCAGTACCATTTCGGTACTGGACTGGTAGCGACTTCCAACGACTTCGGTCACATGGGAGAAGCACCGACTCATCCCGAGCTGCTCGACTGGTTGACCTCCTATTTCGTGGAGCATAACTGGAGTATCAAGAGTCTGCACCGCTTGATTATGAATTCGAAGACTTACCGTCTGTCGGCCTTTCATCCCAATCCGGGACCGGCTGAGTTGAAAGATCCCCAGAACCGTCTGCACTGGCGGGGAAATATCCGTCGTCTGAATGCGGAAGACATTCGCGATGCGGCACTGCTCATTTCAGGTGAACTGGATACAAAACTGGGCGGCCCCAGTGTCAGTGCCAGCCAGCCGCGACGCAGTGTCTACACCATCATGAAGCGGAATAAGCAGGATGAAGTCCTCGGGGCGTTCGACCTGCCGGGCGGTATTCAGAGTACCGCCAAGCGGGATGTCACCACGACCGCAAACCAGGCCCTGCTGATGCTCAACGGAAAATGGTTCCTCTCGCGTGCCAAAGCCATGGCCCGCACAGTTAAGTCGGAATCATTTAATAATGACCGGGAGCTGGTATCGTTCCTGCATCAGAAAACCTACGGCAGGAAACCAGAACCGGCGGAAATTGATCTCATGCTCGGCTTCCTCAAGTCACAGGAAAAACGAGTTTCCGCTGCAGCCGAATCTCAACAGCAGACCTACGTTGGTCAGATCACGCAGAATGATGCGGAAGCGGTCAAGCTGGGTAAAGGCTCGACGTTGAATGATCTGCACCTGTCTCCAGCCCACGCGTTGCCCGATGAAGATTTCACAATCGAAGCAACGGTCAAACTGGATTCAATCTATGAGAACGCCGCCGTCAATACGATTGCCTCTCACTGGACCGGTAATAATAAACAGCAGGGCTGGTCGCTCGGAGTCACCAGTCAGAAGTCTGCTTATAAGCCGCGGAATCTGATTCTGCAGTTTGTCGGTAAGAACAAGGAAGGCAAACTGACTTACGAAGTTGTGCCTTCCAACATCCACCTGGAACTCAATAAGTCCTATTACGTCGCCGCAACCGTCGACATCTCAGAAACCGGAGAGTCCGGCATTCACTTCTTTGTAAAAGCCCTTGACTCGAAGGAACCTGTGCAGACGGCTGCAGTAAAACATCAGGTCGTCGGCGACTATCGTCCGGGGCATGATTTTATTCTGGGTGGTCGCGAGAAAACCTCCGGCAGTCGCTGGAACGGGATGCTCGACAATGTCCGGCTGTCTCGTGCAGCACTGACCCCGGAAGAACTTTTGATTAATAAGCCGGAACTGCGGCCCGAGTCGGTCATCGGTTTCTGGCAGTTTAATACACAGCAGGGACTGCTGAAAAACAGTCTGGCTGATCGTCTGCACCTGTCTGCTCCCGCTGGTTCGGGAGGCGCCGATGCACGACAGCAGGCCCTCGTTGACTTGTGTCACGTGATGTTGAACTCCAATGGTTTTCTGTATCTCGATTAAGGATCAGACAGAAACGCCATCAAACACCCGTGATCATTAAACGCTTTTGCGGAAAGATAATCTCATGAATCAATATCAGGACATCAATACTGTCGTCAATCGTCGTCAGCTCCTCATGCAGGCTGGAGCCGGCTTCGGTGGGATCGCTTTGAACGCCATGCTCGCACAGCAGGCCGAAGCAGCTGCAAAGACGAAACCAAAGAAGCCTACGCAATCATTTTCACCTCTGTCAGCCAAGCAGACGCACTTCCCGGCAACAGCAAAAAGTGTGATCTTCCTGTTCATGGAAGGCGGCCCGAGCCACATCGACATGTTCGATCCCAAGCCGGCACTGCAGAAGCTGGCTGGCAAACCGCTGCCCGACAGTTTCGAGAAGCCGATTACAGCGATGGGCGAAATCAACGCCCCCCTGCTGGCTTCCAAACGCAAATGGAAACAGCACGGCGAAGCCGGTACCTGGGTTTCTGACTGGCTGCCGAACATTGCAACCTGCGTAGATGACATCGCTGTCGTACGCGGCTGCTGGACCAACGGGATTAACCACGCCGGTGGTGTCTGCCAGATGAATACCTGCATCCCGCTCGCCGGCCGTCCCTCACTGGGGAGCTGGGTGACCTATGGACTGGGAACAGAAAACGAAAGTCTCCCCGCCTTCGTCGTCATTCAGGACAACAACGGTACGGTGGTCAATGGTCCGCGTAACTGGGGAACGGCTTTCATTCCCGCCGTATACCAGGGAACCCGCTTGAATACAGGTAAGGAACCTATCTCCAATCTGTACCGTCCTGATGATGTGTTTGTCACTCAGGAGTCTGGCAAACTCGATCTGCTTGCCAAGCTGAATGAGCGGCACGCTGCGTCACGCAAACAGCAGTCTGAACTGGATGCTCGAATTGAATCCTACGAGCTGGCGTTCCGTATGCAGGCTGCTGCTCCCGAGGCTGTCGACCTGACACAGGAAACCCAGGCGACCCGGGAAATGTACGGGATGGACGAGAAAGAGACCCAGGTCTACGGCACCAACTGTCTGCTGGCCCGCCGCCTGGTCGAACGGGGCGTCCGCTTCGTGCAGCTCTACAATGGTGCTGGTAGTAAGTGGGATTCACACTCCGGCATTGAAAAACGTCATTCGGCACTCTGTCGCGGCATGGATAAATGTGTTGCCGGCTTGTTGAAGGACCTCAAGCAGCGTGGTTTGCTCGATTCGACTCTCGTCGTCTGGGGCGGAGAATTTGGCCGAACCCCGATGAGTGAAAAAGGGGATGGCCGCGATCATAACCCGACCGGCTTTACCATGTTCATGGCCGGTGGCGGTGTGAAAGGGGGCCAGACGATCGGCGGGACCGACGAACTGGGCCTCTATGCCGTCGAAGACCGGATGCATGTGAAAGACATTCACACCAGCATTTATCACCTGCTCGGTCTGAGTAACATGAAGCTGGAATATCGCCACAAGGGAAGTCCGGAACGCCCCACGCTGAACGAAGGGGAATTCATGGAAAAACTGGTGACTGGCTAGTAGATTGTGTAAGTATATTTAAAATAATGCTTTACGAATAGATGAGCGGTTTGCGTGCTGTCAAAGGTCACCAAACCGCTCTTTTTTATGTAACCCGGATCTTTTTACCGTTTCTGATTAATCCAACCCGTTTGAAAATCCTCTCTTGCACTTCGGGGTAAAACCGATATCATAATATATAAGCAACTTTTAGTTATTATTCGACTTTGAGCTGCTCATGAGCCCTCCATTTAGACTGCCTGTTTCCGCCGGGTAGCCCTCACCATAAACCTTACCACGAGAGTCTTCTTCTATGATCGGTCGACTTTTCCTGGCGTCTCTGTTTTCTGCATCCGTCTGTCTGACTTCAACTCAGGCCGCTGAGTCTGAGAAAAAAACGGATACGCTCTCCTTTGAGAACGATGTGCGCAAGATCCTCAAAGTCCACTGTCTGCACTGCCATGGCGAAAATGGCGAGATGGAAGGCAGTCTCGATCTCCGACTCAAGCGGTTCATGGTCAAAGGGGGCGACAGCGGTCCCTCCATCGTGCCGGGCAACAGTGGCGAGAGCGAACTGATCGCCCGCATCGAAGCCAAGGAGATGCCTCCCGAAGGCAAGCACATGTCTGACGAGGAGCTTGCGATTCTCAAACAGTGGGTCGATCAAGGCGCGCATACGCTGCGTCCCGAACCGGAAAAAATCGGCGATGATTATATCGCTCCTGACGACCTGGCTTTCTGGTCATTCCAGCCTGTTAAGAATCCTCCCGTACCACAGGTAAAACAACCCAAACTGGTCCGCCAGCCAATCGATGCGTTCCTGCTGTCCAAACTGGAAGAAAAGGATCTGACCTTCACGGCGGAAGCAGCGAAAGCAACGCTGGCACGACGTGCGTTTTACGATCTGATTGGCCTGCCTCCCACTCCAGAAGAACTGAAGCAGTTTCTGGATGACAAGAGTCCGGACGCCTACGAAAAACTGATCGACCGTCTGCTCGCTTCGCCGCATTACGGAGAACGCTGGGGACGTCACTGGCTGGACGTCGCCGGTTATGCTGACTCCGAAGGCTACAACAACAAAGACCAGGAACGCCCCTGGGCCTTCCGCTACCGCGATTATGTCATCAAGTCGTTCAACGAGGATAAGCCCTACGATCAGTTCCTGCAGGAACAGTTGGCCGGCGATGAAATGGTCAAGCCGCCTTATCACAAGTTGAGTCCGGAAGACATGCAGAAGCTGGTCGCCACCGGTTTTCTGCGGATGGCCCCGGATGGAACCGGCAGTAACCCTGCTGAAAAGGAAGTCGCGAAAAACCAGGTTGTGACAGACACCGTGGACATTGTTTCGTCTTCCATCCTGGGTATGACTGTCGCGTGTGCCCAGTGCCACGATCACAAATACGACCCGATTCCACAAAACGATTACTATCGTTTCCGTGCCATTTTCGAACCGGCCCTCGACTGGAAAAACTGGCGGACCCCCGCCGGACGTCGGATTTCGATCATGTCGGACGCCGATCGCCAGAAAGCGAACGAGCTGGAAAAAGAAGCCCAGAAAGTTCTCGCGGAACGAACCGAACTGGTCAACAAGTTCATCGACCGTACTCTCGAGCGTGAACTGCTGGACGTTCCTGAAGAGAAGCGGGAAGCCGCCCGCAAAGCTTATAAAACGGCCGGTAAAGATCGGACCAAGGAACAGGTGGCCCTGCTGAAGGACTATCCCCGTATTAACCGTCTCTCTGCAGGTTCGTTGTATCTCTACGACCGGACTCTGTATGAGCAGTCCAGCAAAGCAACTCAGAAATCCAAGGAACTGGCGCGCGACCTGGTCGAAAAAGTCAAAACAGAAACGCTGGCCAAAATTCCGGAAGACCGCAAAGCACTGGCTTTGGCTGCACAGAAAGCCGACGCGAAAAAGCGGACTGAAGATGAGAAGAAAATTATCGAAGAGTTCCCTGGTCTCCTGGTTTCGACCACGAATCTGAAGGATTTCGATCCTGAAGGAGCTGCGCAGGTACAGCACTTCAAAGACGAAGCCAAACGGTTTAACGATCTGAAGACCACGGCGATCCTCAAGGAATACAGTGACAAAGCGGCTAAGATCCGCGAGAAAAAACCGCAGGAAGAATTCATTCGTGTTCTCACTGAAGTCCCGGGGAAAGTACCAAAAACCTTTTTCTTCAATCGGGGTGACTTTGAACAACCCAAACATGAACTGGAACCTGCAGGCCTGTCAGTCGTCAAAACCAGTCTGAACCAGCAGGTAGAAATTCCGGTTCAGAACAAAGACATTCCCACAACCGGGCGTCGCCTGGCGTACGCGAAGTACATCACGAACGGAGAGCATCCGCTGACGGCACGTGTGTTCGTGAATCGTCTCTGGCTGCATCACTTCGGGAAAGGGATCGTGGCTTCTCCAACCGACTTCGGTAAGCTGGGCATTCCGCCGACCCACAGTGAACTGCTGGACTGGCTGGCTCACGATTTCGTTTCCAACGGGTGGAAAATTAAACGTCTGCACAAGATGATGATGACCTCTACCGCTTACATGCAGAGTTCACAACGATCCGACGAATATGATGTCGTCGATCCAGACAACCTGCTCTACGGTCATATGCCGGTCCGTCGTCTCGAAGCGGAAACGATTCGCGATTCCATCATCGCCGTGACCGGTAAACTGAAGAACGACCTGTATGGTACTCCGGTTCCCGTCAAAGAAGACGAAGTCGGCCAGATCGTGGTTGGCATCTCCAATGTCGATTCTGCCGGTCGTCAGGGTAAGAATATCAAGATGGATGATCGCCAGTTCCGCCGCAGCATCTATGTCGCGGTCAGCCGCAGTAAACCGCTGGCGGTACTGGATATGTTCGATGCTCCCAAGATGGAGCCCAACTGTGAAAAACGATCCTCATCCACCGTGGCTCCACAGTCACTGTTGATGATGAACAGTGGCTTCATGGTGGAACATGCCGAGTATTTCGCAGAACGTCTGCAGAAAGAACGGGCCGACAACAAAGCGGAACAGGTCAAACTGGCCTGGATGCTGGCCTACGGTAAAGAACCGACGGCCGAAGAAATTAAACAGTCAATCGCGTTCATCGATTCACAGATTCCTCAGTTTGATAAGAAAAACAGTGCAGGCAAAACTCCGGAACAGCTGGCACTGGCAACCTTCTGCCAGGCACTGCTCAGCAGTAACGGATTCCTGTATGTCGACTGAGGCGGGTCGCTGAATTTCAGCCGCACGCCTTTTATGTCTCACATGTTTTGAAACTTCAGATACTCGAATGGTATCGCACTATGCATAAACAAGCCCCCCTGACAGCCCCGCATTCCCGCCGTCACTTTCTGGCCTCCAGTTCCATGGGCATTGGTTCGGTCGCCCTGTCCTGGTTGCTCAATCACGAGCAGGCCCAGGCGAAGAATCCCGTGGCACGGCCGGAACTGGAAAAGAAAGTCTTTGACCTCAAGGTCAAACCGACGCATCATCCAGCTCGCGCGAAGTCGATGATTTCCATGTTCATGCAGGGCGGCCCCAGTCACCTGGACATGTTCGATCCCAAGCCGATGCTGCAGAAGTACGACGGCAAAAAGTTTCCCGGCGACATCAAATACGACAACGCCGCCCAGGCCAGTTCCAAAGTGCTGGGCAGTCCCTGGAAATTCAAGAAGCACGGCGAATGTGGCATGGAGCTGTCTGAACTGGTGCCCGGTCTGGGAGAGGTCGTCGATGACATCGTGCTGATGCGTTCGATGCACACCGGCGTCAACAACCACGGACAGTCGATCTACGCGATGCACAGTGGTCGCATTCTTCCCGGTCGCCCGACACTGGGTAGCTGGTTGACTTATGGTCTGGGATCAGAATCAGAAAACCTGCCCGCTTATATCGCCATGGTCGATCCCGGCGGCGCACCCGTTCTGGGTGTCGATAACTGGACCAACGGCTGGCTGCCCTCGTTGTACCAGGGTACGGTCATTCGTCCGAAAGAACCACGTATTCTAAACCTGAATGCACCGCCGCACCTGAGTGGCAAAGCCCAGGAAAAATATCTCGACTTCCTCGGTCAGTTGAACCAGCGGCATCTGAGCCAGCATCCTCGTGAAGACGATCTTTCAGCTCGTATCGCCAGCTATGAACTGGCAGCCAAGATGCAGACTGCAGCCACCGAGGCACTCGACCTGAGCCAGGAAACACTGGCCACTCAGAAGTTATACGGTATCGACGTGCCGGAATCCGCTGAGTTCGGCAAACGCTGTCTGATTGCCCGCCGCCTGATTGAACGGGGTGTCCGCTTCGTACAGATCATGACGGGGAACCAGCACTGGGACCACCATACCAGCATGCGGACTTCACTGCCGCGAACCTGTAAGCGGGTGGATGTACCTTCCGCAGGTCTGGTCAAAGACCTCAAGCAACGTGGTCTGCTGGATGAAACCCTGGTCCACTGGGGTGGTGAAATGGGGCGTCTCCCCGTGATCCAGAACGATGCCGGAGTCGCCAAGCAGGGCCGCGATCATAATACCTATGGCTTCACTCAGTGGATGGCCGGCGGTGGCCTGAAGAGCGGTATGACGTATGGCGAAACCGATGACTTTGGTCATCATGCCATCAAAGACAAAGTCAGTCACAGCGACTACCATGCTACTCTGATGCATCTGTTTGGTCTCGACGCCGAGCAGTTGACCTTCACCCGCAACGGGGCGGAGCAGACGCTGATTGATGGTCAGCCCAGCCGCATCGTGCATGACATCATTGCTTAATGGCAGACGCACTGACGACAACTGAGAATCAATGAAAAACGCCCTGCATTACAGCAGGGCGTTTTTTGTCTGCTCGATCGAAGCGGATTTGCTTACTTGACGGGAACCGCGATCATATCCATCAGCAGGATCCGGTTCGGAATGCCCACGCTTTTGACGGTCGCCTTGGAGGCTGCCGGGGGCCGCTTCGGATTATAGTATTCCTGGCGGATCTTACCGAAGTCGCCACTGATTTCATTGTCGGAAACATAGTAGGTCGCTTTGGCCAGATGCTCCATATCGCTGCCTGCTTCCGTCACAATCGCTTTCAACTGGTCGAAGGCGCTGTGAATCCGTGTACTGTAATTACCCGGCTCTTTAGAAGTGATTCCCGAAACATAGATCCGGTCACTTACTTCGGCAATCGCGACGCGACTGTAGACGGGGGAAGCTTTCATCCCGGTCGGCGTCTTGTAGACGATGGTCTCCGCAGGACGGGAGGCTGGTGCCGGCTCAGGTAATGCGACGATCATTTCGATCTCGACCGGCAGGGTGGAGAACCATTCCACCAGCGTGACCGGCGGGCGGCGTTTCTCGGGGAAGAAACTGTCGATCACCTCTGCGGAACTCTCTCCCTGTTTCATCGGTGTAAGAAACGCTTTGAGGTGCACGATGTTTTCGGGAGAGCCACCCAGGAACTTCAGTGTCTGGTGAAGTTCTTCCATGGTCTTTTTTGTAGCTTCTTCCAGTGTGTCCGCTTTGACGGCCTGACCGGAAATGTAGGCGGTCCGTCCCGCGGGTAACAGGGCGACACGGAACCCGGAGACATTGTCGTTGTAGATCTCTGTCTTCGCGATTTTTTTATCTGAGTCGAGTGCCGCCACGACATCCATGGCCACCAGGGCCTTGGGATCTGCGAGTTTGGTCACCACGAAAGTACAGGCGGGCTGAACTTTGAATTTCAGTTCTTTGACCAGTCGCTGTTTGACCTCGGAGACCAGTTCTTCCCGGGCCACGTAAACATTTAGTTTCACAACGCGGTACAGGGTGGCATCGACTTTGCCCAGCAGGTAATCCAGATTCTGCAGTACCATCGCAGTCTGATCTCCCGCATTTCCAGCTGCTACCTGTCCCCCATTGAAATTGATCGGCAGGATCTGAGAAGTGTGTGCGAGCACACTGTTTTTGACGACAGCACACTGCGAGATTCCTGTCTCAGCGGATGGATTCAGGTAGGCCACCTCGGCCGAGGCCGATCCGGTCAGTACCAGGAGTACAACGGCTGTCAGTAGATTCGTCAGGGATTTCATGAGTGAGTTCACCATTAAAAAGAATCGAACATAAATACTCCCCGGGCACATTGCCCGGGGAAGTGTTGGGTCATTTCAAACGCCAGAATTCATCGAAGAAGTTGGCATCAACCACTTTCCCGGGATACTGACTGCCAGCCGGAGTGCGTAAATCGATGATTGCCCAGTCGGGTAGCATCGGCACCTGGCGGGCATTATTCAGATAGGCATACTCGCGATAAGTAAACCCGCTGTTGAGAACCACATATTTCTCTGGATTCAGTGGATTAGGGAAGATCAACACAGAAGCGTGGTGGTCGGCAGCATACTGCTTGTTGCCCACAACGATCATCTCCTGATTCCACTGGATCGGCAGCTTGTCGATGATTTTTTTCAGGATCTGATTGCTCTGCGGGTCGCCCCAGAGCACCAGGTTGCTCGCGGCGATTTCCTTGTCCGTGATCTGTGAGTCCTGCATTACGCGGGCATCACCGCGGAACTGCTGACGCCAGTGTACGATCGCATGTTTCATTTCTGACTGGACCCACTTCTCAACCGTTGGAGAGGCAGATTTGCCGGACGGAGAGACAAAGATGAACGAATCCATAAAAGCATCATCGATCGGACCCTGCAGGTTGTGTTTTTTGACCAGTTGTCCCGGTTCGTAAACTGCGGGGCCGAGTTCCCAGGTAGAGTTCTCTCTGTGAAAGGAGACCTCCCAGGAACGGTCGGAGAGTGGGCGGGGAACATTGATTTTCAATCCGTCGATTTTCACAGTGACAGGCTGGGTCATGTCTAGCGGACATTCACCGGCTGACATTTTCAGCGTGAGAGCAGATACGTTATTTGTATTAACTTCGACCCGGTTATCGGAGAGCAGGCGGGCATCGATGCGCCCCAGATCCCATTCTTCGTCCATCGCATCCAGAATCACCCAGTTCATGCGGTTGTACTTCAGGGTGTAAGCCACCAGGTGAATGGTTTCGGGAATCCGCTGTCGTCCTACGCGGGCCAGGGAATCCATTTTCTCTTCGATAATTACCTTGGAGTCGGGGTGAATCCGGTGTGCGGTTTCCGGGCCGATGATGTGGACCATGTCGATGCCTACTTTGGCGAGTGCTTCTTCCATCACATCGGCTGCCTGCTTCTGTTTATCAATTTCACCACTGTAGGCGACCGTCGGACATTGAAACAGGTTCAAGGCATACCCCGGGCAGTCGTAGAGCTGCCAGAGTTTCTTCTCGTACCAGGTCGGCTTCAGTTCTTCGTTCTGGAAGACATCCAGGAAGAGCGGGGTTTCGGAGAAGCCTGCTCCTGGATTTGCGGCAAACCAGCGGTCAGCATAATGGACGGCAAACTGCCAGCAGGCAGCGCCTCCCATCGAGAATCCACGGACCGCAACGCGATCATCGTCGATGCGGTAATTCTCTTTTGTAGATTCCAGTGCTTCCAGGACATCGACTTCGCCGGCGAATTTAAACGCATTCGAGTAACGGCCGTAGGGGTGCAGGACAATCGTGTCGGTCGGAGTGTACTGCCCGCGGGAACGCTGTGCCTGGTTAATGAAGTTGACTTCACTCAGACGCTCGCCCCGTCCGTGGAACCAGAGGTCACAGCGGTACTGGCTCTTACCCGAGAACGTGTAGCTCTCGGGAATGACCAGGCCGTAAGGCTGAACCGTCTGATCAATTTTCGAGATATAGCCGCGGACGACCAGGCCGGTCTGTTTGGTCCAGGGGGCTTCCCCTTTCAGCAGCTGGTCGGCTCGCTCCTGTCCCTGTTCGAGCAGCTTCGAGCCCACGCCGATTTCCCGTTCGTGGAAAAACTCCTGGTATTCCAGGGCACAGCGAACGGCCCGATGGTAGATTTCGACATCGGGGATCAGGGAACGAATGCGGGCATCCTTAGTCTTTTTAAGCTGATCGATTGACGACTTGAGTTTCGCCAGCCCCTCTTCCAGTTGAGCACGCTGTTTCTCAGGAACTTCGACACCCAGCGCGGGGATGCGGCGGACCTGGTCGGGCAGATTATCCTTCGGGCCATCCGCGTACAGCAGGCTGGAAGACCAGCAGGCCGCCAGGATGAGAGGGATTGTAATTTTGACAAGATATTTTTGTGGTAATTTCATTAGAGGAATCTCGCAGGAACCAGGAATGATGTAACTTCTTAAACAGTGGTCACTAAGCTTGGTATTCATATCATGTCTGAATCCGCCGCGTTTGAAAACACCTGCAGTCCAGATTATCCCTGATCGGGTAAAGAGGCGAATTCGCTCACAATTGGCATGGACCCTCTAAAAACTGTCTGTTAGAACACCGGCCAGAGCCTGCCCCGGCTGTAAGAATTTAGTTTTTAAAGGAGCTGAATTCACTCAATAAAACTGAAACGGAGTTCAGAAATGTTGTCTCGAATTGTTGCGATTCTGGTATGCCTGGCCGGGCTGCAGGTGATCTGTTCTGCTGAGGACAATCCACGTCAGGAGAAAGCGGATCATGATAAAGTGAGTGTGACCGGTGATCAGACACTGGAGTTTGGCCCGTTCGTTTTGCAGGGATCGGATCTGAAGGTCCGTCTGCATAGTAAGGGGCGACGCAGCATTGTCATTTCAGGTAAAGCTCGTCTGGTGTGTGGGTATACGCGTTTCATTGCTCAATCCATTGAAGTTTCCTGGAAAAATTCGGATGAGATGTATTTCAATCTGTGGGGAAATGTCGAAATTCAGAACATCTCCGGTCAACTGCGGATGTATGCACCGCAGGCAGCTCTGTTTCATGATCAGGATGGCACACATCTGGTCCTGCAAAACCTGCGACAGGGGACTGTCACTCTGCTCAGCACTGCCAATCAGAAAACCACGGAGCTTGTTGCGGTCAAGATTGACGTCTGTTCCAGGGACTCAAAAACGTTTCGAGTTACGGCCACTGATCTGGTGAGTTTTGATGAACGCGATAGGCGTCTTACTGATCAAATTCGATTCGAAGCTTCAGCACCCAGTGAATACGATATTTTTAATCAAATCTCAAAGGTAGAGTTCGAGATTCGGCCTCGCCGGTCAGCGTCCGCTCAAAGCCAGAAGATATCGAAAACTGAATTCCTGCAACTGCTTAAGTAGGTTTCGAGCGGTTTAAACACGATTTTGCCTGCGCTCGACAGGTCCAAAAATCCCTCTTGACCTGCTTTTCACAATGCCATAAGCTCCCGATCCACATTAATCTCTCTCAAAATCAAATCTCAATTTCTCTTCAGGTTTTCTACTTTGTCGATTCCGGCACTGTCTGATTCCTCAGGTCCATTTCAGTAATTTTACTGATGCAGGGACAGGTTCTCGCGAACGGTCCGTCTGCCTGTTGATCAACGTCCGTCCGGCATCGGTTAAGGTGGAGAACACACATTCTGAAAAGACTGTATTCTCACAAACGGGGTCGTGCTGTGAAGAACTTTGTCAATCCGTTCATCGTGCTGATCACACTGGCGTTTTCGTTCGCCGGATGCCAGGAACTCGATTTGAAGCCACAAAGCTGGCTGAAAAATGTCAACATGCGGTCGCAAAGCCCGGATGAGGATGAGGAGGAAGACTTCTCCGAGCTGGAAAAATTCGAGACAAAGGTCGAAACGCCCTTTGTGGGAGATTACACACAGATTACCGGGAAGAACCTGATCGCCCTGCAGGGGGTCGGCCTGGTGACCGGCCTCAAAGGGACCGGCGGCAATCCGCCTCCGTCCGTGCACCGTGAAGCACTGCTGCGTGAGATGCGCCGCCGGAATGTCAAAAACCCGAACATGATTTTACGCAGCCCGTCTACCGCGCTGGTTATCGTGAAAGCCTATCTGCCTCCGCTGATTCGCAAAGGGGAGAGCTTCGATGTTGAAGTCTACCTGCCCGGTAACAGTGAAGCGACCAGCCTGGAAGGAGGCTGGTTGATGGAAGCATACCTGGCTGAACAGGCAATGATTCAGGGACGCGGTTTGCTCAAAGGTCATATCCTGGCGAAAGCCAAAGGTCCAATTCTGATTCCGCCAATGGGTGAAGATGTCGAAGTTGCCAACGGGATGCTCCGCCGTGGTCGTATTCTGGCCGGGGGGATCTCCACCGCGGAAGACCGGGATCTGGCACTGTACCTGCGAAACGATTTCAAGAGTATTCGTAACGCGCAGCGTATCGCCAACAAGATCGGCACACGGTTCCATCATTATGATCAATACGGAATCGAAGAGCCTTTAGCCGAAGCCAAGACCGATAAGAAAGTGGTACTGAAACTCAAGCCACGCTACAAACACAACGATTCACGTTATCTGCAGGTCGTACGGTATATCGCCTTCCGGGAAACCGATGTGGCGCAGCGTGTACGTATGCAGAAGCTGAGTGAAGAAATTATGATCCCCGAGAAAGCGGAACGGGCTTCCATTCAACTGGAGGCCATCGGTAAGAAATCGATTCCGATTCTCAAGATGGCGTTGAAGAGCCCGTTGCTCGAAGTCCGCTTCCATGCTGCGGTCGCACTGGCTTACCTGGGAGAAGGAGCAGGGCTGAAGCATCTGGCTGAAGCCGCCCGCGAGGAACCTGCGTTCCGCGTCTATGCCCTGGCTGCGATGTCGGCAATTGACGAGCCGGAGGCACACCTCTACCTGCGGGATCTGATGTGCATGACCAGTGCCGAAACCCGTTACGGGGCTTTCCGGGCACTCTGGACGTTGGATAAAAATGATCCCTTTATTCGTGGTGAAGACATGAATGGTCAGTTCCTGCTGCACGTTCTGCAGACGGAACTGGAGCAGGCAACCAGTCACGATCCCGATCAGAAAGAGGGCAGCAATGCCCGTAATGGCGGGCCGATGATTCATATCACGCACCGGAAGCATCCGGAAGTAGTCCTGTTTGGTTCTGAGCAGGAGTTCCGGGTTCCCATGGCAGTGCGGGCCGGCGAAGTGCTGGTGACCGGGGCTGCCGGCAGTGAGGAAGTGATTGTCAGTAAATACGAAGTCGGCGAACCCGACCAGCGGAAGAAAGTCTCACGGAACATTGCCGTTGTGATTCGCACCGCCGTGGAGATGGGAGCCAGCTATCCCGATATCGCCGCCATGATCCTGCAGGCACACCGCCAGGGAAACATTGACGCACAGGTTGAAATCGACGCACTGCCGGAAGGGGGCCGGATGTATTTCCGACCTGAACCGGAAGATTCATTGATGGCTCTGAAATCGGGCGAAATGAAATCTACAAAACCGAAACGTCGTAAAGGTTCACGCGTTGGGAACGAAAATATGGTCCCCAATATCTTCCACGATGGAGCTCCTCAGTCGAAACGTTCCAAAAAATCGGAATATGAAGAGGAAATGCGGGAACGGGCAGAGGCAGAAGGTGATTCAGACAACAAAGGTGAAGCCAGTCTGTCTGATACACGGAAGCCGAAAGCCAGTCCCACGGATGAGGAAGGGAAATTCGTGAAGCGAGGTGCCTTCGATAGCTGGTTACGTTACTTCAAAAAATAATCCGGCAAGGACGGTCAGGCATCTTGATTGTAATAACCGTGCCTGACTCCCTGCTCAATAAGACGTCTGTTGTTTAATTTCCCGTTTAAGGTTTAGTGATGCTGAAATCATTGGAACTGTTCGGCTTTAAGAGTTTTGCCGATCGGACCATCTTTGAATTTTCGGAAGGCATTACTTGCGTTGTCGGGCCCAACGGAAGTGGTAAGAGTAACGTTGTCGACGGAATCAAGTGGGTTTTGGGTGACCAGAGTCCCAAGAGCCTCCGCGGCAAGGATATGACCGATGTAATCTTCAACGGATCCAAAGGTCGTAAAGCAAACGCCTATGCTGAAGCAACGTTGACGTTCAAGAATACCGAACGGTTTCTGGATATCGACGCTGAAGAAGTTCATATCGGACGCCGACTCTGGAAGAACGGCGATTCGGAATATCTGCTCAACCGGAATCCGGTACGCCTGAAAGACATCCGTGACCTGTTCATGGGGACTGGAGCCGCCACCTCGGCTTACAGTATTATTGAGCAGGGACGTGTTGATCAGATTCTGCAGGCTAATGCGGCTACCCGGCGCGTCGTCTTTGAAGAGGCAGCGGGTATCAGCCGGTATAAAGCCCGCAAGGTAGACGCCGAACGGAAACTGGAACGGGTCGGACAGAATATTCTCCGCCTGACGGACATCGTCGACGAGGTGGAAGCCCAGCTCAACTCAACGCGGAGCCAGGCCTCCAAGGCGGCGAAATACCGTGAGGCATCAACCGAGCTGCGCAAACTCTGGATGGGAATGGCCGCCGATGACTGGCGACATCTGACCGCACAACTCTCGAACTTGCATAACCAGATCGGTCAGTACCAGAAGCGGATCGATGAACTGAATGCGGGTTACCAGGAATACGAAGATAAGCTGGGCGCCATCGACGCAGAAGTATCCGAATTCGAGGATCAGCTTCGAACCGTGGAAAAGCAGCTGTCCACTCACCGCGAAGGGATCGCCGGAAACCAGACTGCCATCGAACATCAGCTCGAGCGGAAAACGGAATTCGAAACCGAAATCACCCGGCTTCGTAAGCAGCGGATTCTGATGGCCAGGCGTACGACGGAAATCCAGCGGGATCTGGAAGCGGTCACACAGGAGAAAGAAAATTCCGAAGCCGGCTTTGAACTGCAGCGGGCAAAACTGCAGGAAGCCCAGGAACGCATTACCGTGGTCAATGCGGAACTGGATGCGATCAGCGAAGAAATCCAGCAGAAGCGGCAGCAGATGCACGAGTGCAACAAGCAGTCGCTGGCCCTGGATAATCGTCTGTTTTCCATGCAGACTCAGCAGGAAACCGTCAGCAACTCGATGACCAAGGCGAATGAAAAACGCCTGCAGCTGGAAGCACGTGTTGAAGAAGCCGAGGCGGTCGTCGAAGAGCGTACTGCACGCTTCCGTACCGCGGGTGATAAAGTCGCCGAGTTCGCACAGGCACTCTCTGCCGTCGATGAAAAACAACAGGATCTGCTCAGTCAGCAGGATCAGCGGACGCAACAGCTCTCCGAATTGCGGGAACGTCGCTCTGCTTACCAGGCTCGCAAAAGCGTTCTGGAAGATCTGGAACGTCGGCAGGAAGGCTTGAGTATCGGGGTAAAAGACATTCTGAACCGCGCCCAGACCTCAAACTATCCTCCCTGGAATACCATCCTGGGGAGCGTGGCGGATCTGCTGGATGTCGATCTGGAACAGGCGGCTCTCCTTGAAGTCGCTCTGGGCAGTCGGTCACAACTGCTGGTAATCAGTGAGTTTGATCCCCTCTATCAGTTTTTGAAAGAGGGCAAGTATTCCATTTCCGGTCGCGTCGGTTTTATCACGCATCCCTCTGCGAATGCAGCCGAACCGAATGCGGCGAGTGGGTTCACACTGTCGGCAGATTCCCTGGTTCCAGAGAGCTTTGGCGTACCGACGGCAGAGTCGGAAACAACGACGAATTCCCCGGAAGGTGTGCTGGATCTGAGCAGCGAACGGGGAGTGATTTATCGTGCCGATCAGCTGGTAAAAGACACTCCCCAGAACCGTCAGCTTGCCGAACTGTTATTGACCGATACCTGGATCGTGGATTCCCTGGAGACGGCTGTTCGCCTCTCCCGCGAGGAAGGGAAGCAGTGTCGATTCGTTACTCTGCAGGGCGAACTGGTCGAGGAAAACCTGTCGATTTTCGTTGGGGCAATCGGTGGAGAATCAGCGATTTTCACGCGCCGTAGTGAACTGCGAAAACTGAAGAATGATCTGATCCGCATCGACCGTACATTGAATGATAACGAAGTTGCGTTGGAGAAGCTTGACGAGCTGTTGTCGACGGTGGACGGGGAACGCAGTGCCTGCCAGGAGCAGATGCAGGAAGCGTCCGAAGCACTGGCCACGGAAAAAGCAGCCAAGGTTTCGGCAGAACACAAACGGGAACAGTTGAACGAAGAACTGGCAACGGTTCTCGGTGACCTGCACGATCTGGAAGCACATTCCGCGAAACTGACTGCGGAAGCGGAAGCGGTGCTGGTCGAGAAGCAGGAGCTGGAAGCAGAACTGGATCGCCTGAACGCACTGATTCAGGAAGGTGAAAAACAGCTGCTCGATAAGCAATGCGAAGTCCAGGAACTGAAAGAACAGCAGAATGCACGCAAGCTGGAGCTGGCGACGCATGAGGAACGTCTGGCCGGTCTGGAACAGCGTTTCAGTCGTCTCAACAGTGAATCGGAACAGCGTCATCAGCAGCAGGAAGAATCGAATCGGCGGTACGAATCTTCTCTGGAGAAGAATTCCCAGATCAATCTGCACATTCTGAATACGCGTGCCCTGCTGGATGAACAGCTGCTGGTTCAGGAAAACTTCCTGGAGCAGGCACGCAACCTGACTCAGTTGCGGGATGAGAAACGCCAGTACAAGAAACAGTTGAGTTCCGAAGAGGCAGCGATTCGCAAGGAACGTCGTGAGCTGAGCGATAAGAAGCACGAAGAGGAATTCAAGACGCGCGACATTGAGCATGAAATCAAGACGCTGGCCGAGCGAATTGAGGAAGAGTACCAGCTCACTTTGGAAGAAATCGTCTCCTCGGGAGAATCGATTCTCAAACAGCACCTGGAAGAGATCGCGGAAGCGGAACGGGAACAGGCTGCTGAGGAAGAAACCGAAGTCGCGCAGGTAGAGGAAACAGATCCGGAAGCAGAAAACGCGATCAAGCAGGATGCGCTCAGTGAAGACTTCGAATCAGCGACCCCGGAAGAACCGGTCGAGATCGAGCTGGTCAACGAAGATGATGCGCTGACTGAACCGGGTTTCAATGCGGAGCTGTACCTCGAAATCCGTCCCGAGATTGAAGCCCAGGTAAACCGACTGCGGCGGAAAATCAAGATGATGGGCAGCATCAACTCGGACAGTCTGAAAGACCTGGACGAACTGGAGTGCCGCTTCGAGTATATGAAGTCGCAGCTGGATGACCTCAACGAAGCCAAATCGTCACTGGAAGAAATCATCCGCCGGATCAATGTCGAAAGTAAGCGGCTGTTCTTTGATACGTTCGAAGTGGTGCGGGGTCATTTCCAGGAAATCTTTCGTAAACTGTTCGGCGGTGGTGAAGCCGATATCATTCTGGAAGATCCGGATGATGTGCTCGAATGTGGAATCGAAATCGTCGCCCGGCCTCCCGGAAAAGAATTGCGCGGTCTGACGCTGCTCAGCGGTGGTGAAAAGACTCTGACCGCGGTGGCGCTGTTGATGTCGATCTTCCGCAGCCGGCCCAGCCCGTTCTGTATTCTGGACGAGGTTGATGCCGCGCTGGATGAAGCAAACGTGGAACGTTACGCCGGTCTGATCGATGACTTCAAGGAAACGACCCAGTTCATTATGATCACACATAATAAACGATCGATGACTGTTGGTAACGTATTGTATGGCGTTACAATGGAACAGTCCGGGGTTTCCAAGCGGATGTCAGTCCGGTTTGATGACATCAGCGAAGATGGTCACTTCAAACAGTCCAGCTCCGGCGCAGACGGGGCCTCCGAAGCCGCTTAAACAGTGGCTGCGTATCCGGTTGCAGTTGAGGGGGCCGACCGCTTTTCTTTGATACAGCCGAGGTAGCGATGTCTGAACTGACCCATTTTGATGACGAGGGCGCCAGCCGCATGGTTGATGTGGGGGGCAAGGATGTGACCGCGCGGATCGCGGTGGCAGAGTCCTTCGTCACAATGGAGCCAGCCACGCAAAGGCTGATTCTGGATCGACAGGTCTCTAAGGGAGACGTGCTTGAGATTGCCCGGATCGCCGGGATCATGGCGACGAAAAAGACGGCAGACCTGATTCCCCTGTGTCATCCGTTGAGTATCAGCAGCGTGCGCCTGGATTATGAAGTTCAGAACGAGACTACGATCCGGATCATCGCCACCGTCAAGATTGATGGCAAAACGGGGGTGGAAATGGAAGCCCTGACAGCCGTCAGCATTGCAGCGCTCACCATTTACGACATGTGTAAAGCCGTTGACCGGGCAATGAGTCTGGGACCGACCCGCCTGGTGGAAAAATCGGGTGGCAAAAGCGGACATTTTATCCGCAAAGATGCCTGAGCATCGTGATGTGAGAGGCAGTATCGTTCACGCTGAGCTGGCCTGACCCTGCTGACTTACCCCAGCAGACGGGAAAGTCTGATTTCATCCCCGAAATCCAACAGAGGCCCCTGTTTGCATTCCTATCTGCCGGTAGAATGCTTACAATGGTCGCGGAATATGATCGGCGGAAGCGATTCATATGTTCCGTATTTGATAAATAACTGACCGCCAGACGAAAACTGGAAATCGATTCGATATTGTGGTGAGGCTGTAATGGGGGAGCATCTTACGACACATGACCTGCTGGCACGTGTCGAAGAGTTAATTGGCGGTGAACTGGCACAGGCAGAGCAGGTCTTTTTGAGCGAAGTCAGCTCGAAGCATCCTTACGTGCACGACGTTTTGCAGCATATCACCCGCTTTCAGGGAAAACGGCTCCGTCCGATTCTGCTGCTGCTCTCTGCTGCCGCGACGGGTGGCATCAAAGAGAGCCACTATGTGCTGGCCTCCGTGGTCGAAATGATTCATCTGGCCACGCTGGTGCACGACGATGTTCTGGACGACGCCCTGATCCGCAGACATGTCGCAACCGTCAATTCCCGCTGGAATAACGAAACCAGCGTACTGGTCGGTGATTTCCTCTTCACCCATGCGTTCCATCTGAGTGCCAGCCTGGGCGATGCCCGTGCCTGTCGACTGATTGGTCGGGCGACCAATCTGGTCTGCGAAGGCGAACTGGCCCAGATCTACGAACGGGGTAACGTGGCCTTGTCGGAAGAACAGTATCTGCAGATCATCAACGGGAAAACTGCGGAACTCTGTGCCATCAGTACCGAGCTCGGAGCCCTGTATGCGGGAGCCGATGAGACCGTGGTGACTGCCCTGGAAGATTATGGTCGCGCCCTGGGAGTCGCCTTCCAGATTACCGATGACCTGCTCGACCTGCTCGGAGACGAAGAGCAGATGGGCAAATCACTGGGTTCAGACCTGCAGAAAGAAAAGCTGACACTCCCCCTGATCCGCCTGCTGGACCAGAGCAGTCCTGCCGATCAGGCGACGATTCAGGAAATCCTCTCACAACCCGACCCGCAGACCAAAGCGCGGCTGGCACAGTTCATCAAGAATAGCGACGCCATCGAATATGCCGCTAACCGGGCACGGGATTTTGCCCGCCAGGCGCGGGAATCGCTCAAGGTATGTGCCGCTTCACCCACACGACAGATTCTTGAGGAACTGACCGAATTTGCCATCCAGAGATCGATCTAATATCATAAAAACATAACCGGTCGAGGGGAGAAGGGCGTCTCTGACTGACTGCAGTCATATATCGGATAAAAAGGCCAGAGAGCATTGTTCAACAATCCTATTTTCATTCGGGAAGCACTGACGTCACCCCGACAGATTCGGCATTACCTGATTCGTTCCGGCTATGTGGCTGCGGTATTCATCCTGATTTTCACCGCCGGCCAGACGATCCTGGGAACGCAGCAGATTCAGACCACCACCATTGGTGAATTTGCCCGGCTGGGAAATCTGATTTTTCAAATGATCTCGTTTCTGCAGTTGCTGCTGGTGATGTTTTTTACACTCCTGTTTTCTGCGGGAAGCATTGCGCAGGAAAAAGATCGCGGCACCCTGATTCTGCTGCTGATGACCGAACTCAAGGACCGGGAGCTGGTCAGTGGGAAAACCCAGTCCAGTCTGCTGATTGTGTACGTCTTGCTGGCGGCGTCGGTCCCCGTGTGTATCTTCCTGCATCTGCTGGGAGGCGTCGAACTGGCGCAGATTCTCTGGATGGAACTGATCTGCCTGATCACCGTGTATGCCACGGGAAGCTGGGCTGCCCTGGTGGCGTTCTGGCGTGAGAAAACGTTCCAGACGCTGGCCATCAGTGTTTTGGGGATGGTGGTCTTTCTGGGAGTTGTAGAACTGCTGGTCGGTCTGATCGGACCCATATCAGCAATTCGCCCCTGGATCGCCGGCCTGAATCCTTTCCGGGCCCTGTATGAAATTCTGAATCCGCTCTCGCTGAATACCGGTCTCTCGTCCATCTCCGTGAGTGCCTGGCCTTCACTGATCAGCCTGGCAGTGCTGGGAATCGCATTGCGGGTGTTTACCGTCTTCCGGCTGCGTGTCTGGAATCCGTCCCGCTCGGTTTACAAAGCGACCCCCAAAGCAGAAAAAGAAGGGGAAGCCCAGGCTGAACAGCAACCAGTCATCGTTAAGGAAAAGTCACGTGCCATCTGGTCGAACCCGGTCATCTGGCGTGAGATCATGACGAAGGCCTACGGTCGCAAAGTGTTTGTGATCAAGCTGGCTTACTTTCTGCTGGCCGGTTTCCTGCTCTGGTCGGCGACCAGTTCTGAAGCGGCTGCGGAAGGAATGCTGTACCTCGGAGTGATCCCGCCTCAGGGGCTCGCGTTTGCCGGGATTGCCTGGTTGAGCCTCGTTCTGGCGAATACGCAGGCGGTGACGTCGATCACCTCGGAAAAAGACAGTAAAACACTTGAACTGCTGCTGGTGACCGATATTTCCGCGAAGGAATTCGTGCTCGGCAAGCTGGGCGGAATTTTCTATAACAGCAAAGAACTGATCCTGGTGCCTGTACTGATTCTGTGCTACCTCGTGGCACAGGGGGCATTTTCGGTCGAAGGTTTCCTGTGCGCCCTGATCGGCTTCCTGGCGTTGATGATCTTCTCGATCGTGCTAGGTTTGCACATGGGATTGACCTATGACAACAGCCGTTCGGCTATCGGCGGCAGTCTGGGAACGATGTTCTTCCTGTTTATCGGGATCGGGATTTTCATGATCCTGCTGGTGCAGGCCCGCTCGTCTTTTGCCCTGCAGCTGCAGAGCTTCCTGGTGTTTATCGTCGTGGGAAGTGCCGCCCTGCATTCGGCTCTGACACACCGGAACCCATCGCGGGCTCTGGCGATTTCCGCCTGGCTGCTTCCCTTCCTGACCTTTTATGCTATTACTTCGTTTTTACTGGGAGGCACACTGGGTGTGCTGGTGACGATTCTGTTTGCCTACGGTCTGCCCGTGCTTTCCATGTATATTCCCGCAGTATCTGAGTTCGATGTTGCCCTGGGAAAAACTACTTACGATAAAGGATAGAGCGGCCGTCCCGTTTCACGATGATCGCATTAATTGATACGATTGCAATCTGGTTTCCCGGAGCCCTGGCTCTGCTGGCTCTGATCTGTGCCTCCGGATTCTTTTCCGGTAGTGAGACTGCCATCTTCTATCTCTCTCGTGCTGAGCTCCGGCAGTTTAGCAAGGGAAAGTCCAGCGAACAGATTGTTGCTGCTCTGGCCGCCGATGCGGATCGCCTGTTGACGGCGGTTCTATTCTGGAACCTGCTGATTAACCTGTCCTACTTTGCGGTCGCCGGTGTGATAGCCAAGGAATTAGCAGACGAGGGACAGACTGCTGCGGCCGGATTTTTCACGGTGGGCAGCCTGCTGGCGATCATTCTGTTTGGGGAAGTGCTTCCCAAAAGTCTTTCGATTGTGTTTCGCAAGAAGATTGCGATCATGGTCAGCTGGCCACTGGCATTTTCGATTCGCGTACTGGATCCGGTGATTCCGCTGTTACAGAAAATCAGTCGTATGATGCGACGGACTTTCTGGCCGCATATTCAGAAAGAGTCGTACCTGCATTCCGAAGACCTGGAACGTGCCGTCGATGCGTCAGGTGCCAGTGAAGAAGTGATTCGCCACGAGCGGCAGATCCTGCATAACATTCTGGACCTTTCGGAAATCCTCGTTGAAGAGGCGATGCGTCCCCGGGGGACCTATCTCACATTTAACATGCCTCTGCAACTGGAAGACCTGACCCGGATTACCCCCAATACCGATTACATCATCCTGCGTAAGCAGGGGGTGGACTCGGAAGAGATCGATCGCATTATTTCCTTATCCGAGCTGTCTTCGTTTTCGACTTCTTCGCTGAATAAGAAGTCGAAGCGGGTCATTCATGTGCCCTGGTGTTCTAACCTGGCAGACGTCTACACCCGGTTTCAGGCAGAAGAGTGTAACTTCGCCTCTGTCGTCGACGAATATGGGGAAACGATCGGCATCGTCGCCTTTGATGATATCATTGATACCATTTTGTCTCCGGAACCGAGTCGGGCCAGACGCATTTTACGCCGTGATCCGGTACGTGAAGTCGAGCCGGGCGTGTACCACGTCGAGGGAATTACGACCCTGCGTTACCTCTGTCGCAAGCTGCAGCAGGAATATGAAATTGCCGATGACGGTCTGCTGACCGTAGCCGGTATGTTCCACGAAAAACTGGAACGCATTCCTGAAGTAGGCGATGTCTGCGACTGGCAGGGTTATCAACTGGAAGTGATCGAAGTCCGCAAGCTGGGTCATCTGGTGGCAGAACTCAAGCCTCAGCCACCCGTTGAATCTGAAGAGAAAGAAGATTGACAAGTTTGGGGGCCTGTAATTATTTCTTCCACATGCCCGACATCCAGTAGAACGCGATCGCTGGCACGGAAAGGGTGGAGAGCACCCAAGGCCAAGGCCAGGTCTGCGAAAAGACATAGGGTTTCAGAACAAACTGATCGACCAGAAGGGCGGCGATGAAAGCCCAGCCACTGAAGATGATCGAGAGCTGTTTCCTCTCCTTCAGCTGCTCAGGCGCGAGTTGACTTCCACCCTTCGCGGGTTTCTTTTTCTCGGGCTTTTTGGCCGGCTTGGCAGCTTTGGCTGACTTTTTGGAAGTGGTCTCTTCTACTACTACTTCTTCTTCTGCTTCGCTCTCTTCGGCGGCTGCGTAGTACTTTTTGATCCCCTCGTTGATCGAGCGGGGCATCGCGAGAACCCAGCGAGAGGGAACCTGGTATCGCATCCGCAGGTCATCTTCGAGTTCGTGGGTGGGTTGATCCGCACAGGCAACCAGCAGCATGTCATCGTCGATGAACAGCGGCAGAATCGTGTTTCGTTTGGCGACGTGCTGGGGGAGTTCGAGAAGAATATCGTTATCCGGCTGAGTTTCCTCCAGGTCGATGTAAGGCATGCCCTGGGAGCGAGCCATGGCCTGTGTGGCGGTGGCCGCGTTGACCAATCGCATCTGGACGGCGGCATCACGCATGGTCAGTCCACGCTGATCTGCAAAACCTTTGAGCTCGGCTGCCTGCTCTTTGGTGATGTGTCCCTGTTCGACCAGTACCTGTTCAACGGACTGTGGACCGGTGAGTTCATCTTCATCAAACTCGCGGCCCAAGCTTTCGTCGTACTCGCGTTTCCGCTCCGGGTCAGTCAGGCAGAGCATGGCCTTGGCCAGTTCGTTGAGCAGTTCCTGAGATTCGTTGGAGTATTTTCCGGCGGCGTATTTTCGAACGTGATTATTCAGCTTCTTGTAATGAGCTCGAATCTTCTCTTCATCATCTTCGAATTTGACCAGACGCAGTAAGTCGTAGTGGTGTGGAGGACGTTCGCCTTCCGGGATTCCCAGCCATTCCTTGTAGACGTCAATTGCCACCTGAGAGAACTCCTTGCTCTGTGTTGTGAAATCACGAATTGAAAAACATCAGCGACACTTATTAGAAAGGGTGCGGCGGGGCGAAGATGACCCGCCGCACTGATTTTTACTCGACCACGTAGTCTCTGGCTAGAACTTCGAAGCGGTCAATGCCTTCGGAATCCAGCCCGGAATCGCGGACAATTTCCGTTGCCGATTCGTTGTTCCCGGTCAGTTCGCGGGCAGACGCATGAATTCGGCCGTTGGCATCATAGCGGTAGGTGACTTCTACCGGAGAACCTTTCGGAAGGTTGGGAGGCAGATTCAGGATGCGGAAGTCACCGATGGTGGTGCAGGCATCCGGATCACTGGCTTCCCCTTCCAGAATAATCACGTGAATCCGCTGCTGGTTGTCTGAAGTCGTGACGAACTTCTGGCTGACACTGGCAGGGATTTCGGTATTGCGTTTGATCATGATGTGATTGATCTTCCGAGTCCGGTCGTTGGGATCGGTGATCTTCACACCCAGCGAGTGCGAGTTCACATCAGCCGTGCTGACGTTACGCAGACGCTTGTTAACTGCCTGGGCCATACGGCTTTCACCGCCGGTAGCGCGGGCTTCCAGAATTGCCGCATGGATCGCGGCTCCCTGGGCAACGGCTTCTTCCGGGTTCATGCTGCGGGATGGCTCGCGACCACAAACGGTCTTAAGCATCTCTTCGACCACGGGCATCAGGGTTGAACCACCCACCAGCACGACGTCGTCCAGTTCCCCTTTTTCGACACCTGCCTGCTGCATAACCAGCTCGGTGGTGTCACGGGTACGCTGCAGGAGGTCGGCGGTCATGCGTTCGAAATCGCCTCGGGTCAACGCGACTGTCAGTGTGTTTCCTTTGTGATAAATTGATACCGGGGCCTGAGCTTTCTGACTCAGTTCCCGCTTGGCGTCTTCACACTCCTGCACGCAGGTCCGCATGGTGACGGGATCTTCGCGCGGGTCGCTGCCGAACTTTTTCTTGAACTGTTCCGCGACGTGGTCCACGATTCGCTGACTCCAGTCCAGACCACCGAGCATCACGTCCCCGTCGGTTGCCAGTACGCGGAACTGTGTCGGTGAATAGCGGACGATTGTGACGTCGAATGTACCACCCCCTAGGTCGTAAACCAGAATGGTGCGTTCGCCGTCAGGCATGGCATCGGGATTACCCAGCTCGTTCCGTTTCCAGGCATAGGCCAGGGTGGCTGCTGTTGGTTCGTTGATGATGTCAATCACGTTCAGCCCGGCAATCCGGCCGGCGTCCTGAGTGGCTTTACGACGAACGTCATTGAAGTAATAGGGCACGGTGATGACAGCATTGGTGATCGCACCGATGTCTTTTTCCGCATCCTGTTTCATTTTCTTCAGGATCAACGCTGACAGGAATTCCGCGGTCAGCTTCTTTTCCTGATAGACGACGTAAAAGTGATCGTCGCCCATATGGCGTTTGACTGCTTCGATGATGCGGGAGGGATCGTCTTCGATCGCCGTCCGTTCGAACGAGGGGCCGACGACGACGCGTCCCTCTTCTCCCAGCAGAACTACCGAAGGTGTAATCGAGCGGCCGTCCGTGTTTTTCAGGGAAATCGGATTCCCGTCATTGTCGAGTTGGGCGATGGCGGAATATGTGGTTCCGAGGTCGATGCCAACAGTCTGGCCTTCAACAAACTTCATAATGCTACCTTAATTTGGATTATCAAGCGGGTTCATCATGGATCAGGACATTGGAGCGGAATCGCAGGAATCAGGTTGCGAAACAGGAAGACTCGCTCCCGATTTCATCTGATTCTGAAATCAAGATTGGTGTATCCAGTTAATCTGTATAACGTTTAACTCACCTATTCTGCCACCGCGGTGATGGGGAATCAAGGACTTGATCGTTGGGAAACTAAAATCTGGCAAAGTCTTAACGAAATGGATTTGATCGTTATGGGCAAAAATTCAGTGCCACGGTCAGAGGCGTTTCCTGACTGATTCCTACATTCGCGCTGATCAGGATAACTGGAGTCGCAATCTCGATTGATGAAAAGTCTCGATTTCAATTTCTGAACGTGACATCCAGAGCGATTCCTGCACGCGACCGTAGAATCGGAGAGGGCGTGAGGGTTGGCTCTGGGAGAAGTTCCCTTTACAATCTAATCCAGATTCAGAACCCGTTCACACCACCCTGGGGCGTGATAGCGGTCTGGGAACTGCTCCGGTTCTGAAGCAGAAACAACTGATATATATGATTTTACGCACATAGAAACCAGTTCCCGCGGTCTCAACAATGAAAACGAGAACAGGATGAACCAGCCGTCCCCTTCTATCACTCCCAAGCAGGCACTCGACCTGGCTCAGAATGCTGTCTCAGAAAAACAGCTTTCCGAATCCGCTTTCGAAAATCTCAAACGCTGGGTTACTGAACCTCAGTATGCCAGCTATCAGCCGGCACTGCTCCAGTTGATTGAAGATAAAGCCTTTGAAGATCTCGATACCTACTTCTGGGAAGTGATCCCGTTTGGAACCGGTGGACGTCGGGGGCTGATGAGTGAGCTGGGTTCGGCGACGATCAACGAGCGGACGATTGCCGAGTCGGCACATGGACTGGCCGCGTATTACAAAAAATTCTCGGGACAGGAAACAGGTAAGGCCGCGATTGCCCATGACTCGCGCATCAATTCCTCGAAATTCGCCCGCATTGCAGCCAGTGTGCTGGCCGCCCATGGTCTGACGGTTTACTTTTTCAAGACATCCCGTTCCACGCCGGAACTCTCTTTTGCGGTTCGTCAGCTGGGCTGTGACGTCGGGGCCATGATCACTGCCTCGCACAATCCCCCTCGGACAATGGGTTCAAAGCCTACTGGTCCACCGGTGGGCAGGTTCTGCCGCCACACGACCAGGGAATTATTGACGAAGTCTATCAGGCGACAGAAATTCCTGTCGTCGATTTTGACACCGCGGTTGAACAGGGAGCGATCCAACTGATCGACGAGGAGGTTGCCGGCGAGTATCGCAAGTGCGTCGCCGAGCACAGTCATTCCAGTGCCCGCGAACTGAAAGGGCTTTTCACACCTCTCCACGGTGTAGGAGAAACCTCTGTCTTTCATGTGCTGCAGCACGTTGGCTTCAAAGGCATTGAGCGGTTCGAGCCGCAGTGCGAACAGGACGGCAACTTTCCGAATGTACCTGACCAGCTGCCTAACCCGGAACGGGATGAAGTCTATCAGCCGGCCATCGAGCAGGCATCGCAGACCGGAGCAGAGATCATTCTGGCCAGTGACCCGGATGCGGATCGACTGGGTGTCTGCGTCAAAAACGATGCTGGTGAATTCGTGCATCTGACCGGTAATCAGGTTGGGGCACTGCTCGCCGATTATGTGTTACGCAAACAACAAGAGAATGGAAGCCTGACCTCCGAGCATTATGTTGTGGAGACAATTGTCACCACGCCGCTGATTGCTGCGATCACACGGAGCGCCGGTGCACGGATCATTAACAACCTGCTGGTCGGATTCAAATACATTGCCGAGACAATGGATGCGGAAGGTCCGGACAAATTCGTCTTCGGTACGGAAGAATCGCTGGGTTACCTGGCAGGAACCTACTGTCGCGACAAAGACGCCGCCATTGGTGCCCTCTGGGCCTGTGAACTGGCGGCAGAATTGAAGAGTGAGGGGAAAACCCTGCTCAATCGCCTGGACGAACTCTATGTTGAGCATGGATTTCATCTGGAAGGCCAGGTGTCCAAGACATGCAAGGGGTCGCAAGGTAACGAGCAGATCAGGCAGCTGATGAAGGCGTTTCGCAGCACGCCTCCACAGAAAATGGGGCAGCTGACGTTCACCCTGGTCCGCGATTACGCGGATCTCGAAATTCGTTCATTACCCGAAAATACCACTGCTGAGACCTTTTCTAAACCCAAAGGAAATGTTCTGATGTTTGAAGCGCGGGCCGAAGGCTCGCCGCTGACAGTTCAGCTGGGTGTGCGTCCGTCAGGTACAGAGCCAAAGATCAAGTTCTACTATTTTGCCCAGGCGGAGGTCTCTGAAGCCGGTCAGCTGGCAGAAACCAAAGCGTCCGCGGTGGCGACGATTGAAGAATTCAAGCAGTCACTCATGGACTGGATTGAGCAGACATTACAAACCAGCTGAGCCGAGTCCCCAGAGACAGATCAGATAAAAATGTGGGTGAGTCTGGCATTTCCTTGATTGTGAACTGACGGCTGCCATCTATAATATTAAGCAAATTTAAATATATTTTCTGACAATTTATTGTCATCAACTTCCCTCAGAGATGGTGATCCAGCATCAGTAGTCAGGAGTTCCGGTCGGCCTCATGTCCGCCGTTCTCTACTGGACTGCTCCCACCCGGCCAGCTAACAACAACGATTACCATTAGACCAACTTTTATCAGATTTCAGGCAATATCATGACGCAACAACGTATCGGGATTTGGATTATCGGAGCATGGGGCGGTGTGGCTACCACAGCCGCAGTGGGGCTTTCCGCATTGACGAAAGGCCTGACCGGCACCAGCGGTCTTGTTTCAGAAAATCCCTACTTTAAGAAACTGAATCTGCGCGACTGGGATCAGTTCGTCATCGGCGGTCACGAAATCCGCGATACCTCGTTTGTCGAAGCCGCGAAATACTTCAGTGAAAACTCAGGCGTGTTCCACCCCGCGCTGTTGCAGGCCGTCGAAGAAGATCTCAAGGCCTTCGATGAAAACGTCAAGCCGGGAACGCTGATCCATGTCGGAGATACGATTCGATCTCTCGCCGGTGATGCCGTTCGTAAGTTCGATACAGAAACTCTGCAGGAAACGCTGGCCCGTCTGACTGCGGATATCAAAGAGTTCCAGGAAAAGCATGATCTGGGCCACGTCGTTGTGGTCAACCTGGCTTCTACCGAACCGCCGGTCGATGAAGCAGCGAAATCGCTCAGCCTGGCTGAACTCAAAGACGCCCTCGAAAACGGAGTGACATCTCCGGTTCCCGCCAGTTCGCTGTATGCGATTGCCGCGATGGAAGCCGGCTGTTCGCATCTCAACTTCACTCCTTCCGCAGCCACCGATCTGCCGGCGATGATCGAACTGGCAGAAGAAAAGCAAGTTTTACACGGAGGTCGGGACGGTAAGACCGGTGAGACTCTGATGAAGAGTGTACTGGCCCCGATGTTTGCTCATCGTAACCTCAACGTGATGAGCTGGGTCGGACATAACATCTTCGGTAACCTGGACGGCAAAGTGCTGGACGACCCAGTCAATAAGTCGAACAAGGTCCATTCAAAAGATCATCTGCTGACCGAAATCCTGGGATACAAACCGCAGACATTGGTCTCCATTGAATACATTGAATCGATGGGTGACTGGAAGACCGCCTGGGACCACATTCACTTTCAGGGCTTCCTCGATACCAAAATGGCGCTGCAGTTCACCTGGCAGGGAACCGACTCGATCCTGGCTGCTCCCCTGATGCTCGATATGGTTCGCTTTACCGAACGGGAATGGCGGCGTGGTGGTCGCAGTGGTGTGATGTCGTATCTGAGTTCGTTCTTCAAGAGCCCGATGCAGGCAACCACGCCCGAATTTGAACGACAGTACCAGCAGCTGGAAGCCTGGGCCGACGCCGTTTCCGAGGAATAGAAATCAACGTCAGCATGAAAAAGTGTCTCGCGTATTTACAACTAATGCGGTTTCCCACGGTGTTCACAGCGATGTCGGACATCATCCTGGGTTTTCTGCTGACGCATAATTCGTTTGAACCGCGGCTGGATTTTGGATTATTATTGGTCGCATCAGCGGGGCTGTACCTCGCAGGGATGGTCTTCAACGATGTCTTCGACCGGAAACTGGATGCTGAAGAACGGCCGTCCCGTCCGATTCCTTCCGGACGCATATCTACTCGGAACGCTGCGGTGCTGGGGGGCATGTTAATGCTGGCCGGTGTCGGGGCTGCCCAGACGGTGGGGACGCAGAGCCTGATTGTCGCCGGCCTGCTGGTCGTCGCGATCCTGGGCTATGACGTGATTCTGAAGAAGACGTTCCTCGGTCCGGTCATGATGGGCAGCTGTCGCTTTCTGAACCTGATGCTCGGGGCCAGTGCGGTGGAACGCGAGATCAATCTGTGGGTCAAACCCCAATTACGCATCGCGGCAGCCATGGGACTCTTCATCATGGGGCTCACCTGGTTTGCCCGGATGGAAGCGAAACAGAGTCATCGCGGTCACCTGATTGGAGGGCTGCTGGTGATTAACGCTGGTCTCGGCGGCCTGGTCTGGATGCTGGCGACCTATCCCTGGCCGCGGGAAATCAATCTGACGATGGTCCTGGCGGCGGCAGGTGTGGTGATTCTGACCATCAACCGGCGGCTGGTGCAGGCCATTCTGAACCCCGCACCCCAGAACGTGCAGATCGCCGTCAAGACCATGCTCATCTCTTACGTGATGCTGAATGCGATCATGGTCTTTGTCTGGACAACCAACCCTGCCTACGCGATTCTGACAGCGGCGTTGCTGCTGCCCACGATCCTGCTCTCCCGCTGGATGGCGGTCACCTGATCGGGGCAGGCAGAGAAGTCCGTTTTACTTATACCGGCTGGAAGCCCATGACCTGGTAGCGGGCCAGTTCCATTGTGTCGGTCAGCTTGATAGCGCTGATTGCTTCGTATGACAGCATGACTTTACGTGCTCCGAGGGAATCCGGCTTATCCCGCTCCAGCAGTACCACGCCTGTGGAGAGCAGGAAGTTCTGAAACGGAATGGATTCCTGGTAATTTGTGATGATAATGCCCCGCTTGGGGATCACTTCGGGCCAGTTCTCTAAAATGGAACGCCAACCTTCTGCACTTTGCATGGTAATTGTCTTTCGAAGGAAATAGGGAATAACTCAAACACCACGCAAGATAGGATTTCACGATCATTTCAGCAAGAGGAACATTCGGGGAAGAAGCATGGTTTTCTCCACGGGGGTAGAACGATATGATTCTCGGGCGGGCGCCCGTACAACTGATGACTCCCTGGATCTCCTTCTAGTAGAAAATAGCATTCCTTGAGTGTGAAACGAGAACCCGTCGCGATTTCCTTTGCGGAATTTGTGGCGATGATGGCTTTGATGCAGTCGCTGGTCGCACTTTCGATCGATGCGATGCTGCCTGCCCTGACAGAAATCGGTCAGGATCTCGGTGCCCGAGAGGCCAATGACAGTCAGCTGATTGTCTCGTTTCTGTTTCTGGGGCTCGCGTTCGGGCAGGGCGTGTATGGTCCACTCTCAGACACCACCGGCCGAAAACCAGCTGTCTACCTTGGATTCGGTCTGTTTCTGACAGGTAGCCTGTTTTCACTGTTTGCTACAGATCTGAACGTCATGCTCGGGGGACGGTTTCTCCAGGGACTCGGGCTGGCAGCGCCCCGGTGTGTTATCGTGGCAATCGTTCGCGATCAGTACGAAGGCCCCGCAATGGCCCGGGTCATGTCGTTTGTGATGACGATCTTCATTTTCGTTCCGGCAATCGCCCCTACCCTGGGGCAGGGGATTTTACTGATCGCACACTGGCGCGCCATCTTTGCTGCACTCTTGGTCTGCGGACTGCTGACCCTCGCCTGGTTTGCGCTGCGTCTGCCCGAAACTCTGAGTGTAGAGCGGCGGATTCCCTTCTCGATCGCACGCATCAAGTCTGCTGTGATTGAAGTCTGCTCACACCGCGTTTCGCTGGGTTACACGATTTCTCTGGGGTTGATTTCCAGTGCGTTCCTGGGATATCTGAGTTCCGCCCAGCAGATCTTTCAGAAACAGTACAAACTGGGAACCATGTTTCCGCTGTACTTCGCCATCCTGGCCCTCTGTATCGGCAGTGCTTCGTTTGTGAACGGGCGACTGGTTATGCGGTTCGGGATGCAGAACCTGTCGCGGTGGTCCAAAAAGTTTTCGACGGTCATCTCCCTGCTGTTCTTCGTGTACGTTCTGAGTACGGGAGGACAACCCCCGCTGTGGACGATGATGGGTTATATGATGATCATTCTGTTCTGCTTCGGAATCATGTATGGCAATCTGAATGCGATGGCAATGGAGCCACTGGGGCATATCGCCGGCATCGGAGCGGCAGTGATGGGCGCACTATCCACGCTGATCTCAGTTCCCTGTGGGATTCTGATTGGTCACAGTTATAACGGCACCGTCATTCCCGTCATAAGTGGATTCATGCTGTCCGGAGTGCTGATTGTGGTTGTGATGCACTGGGTGGAATCCGCGCCGACACAGGCTACGGAAGAGACTGCCTGAACCGGTCCAGGCTGCGGCAGAATTAACAAAACGGATCGTTTCTGGTAAGGTAACGTTTTCTAAAACCGTTCCCTCTATTATTGCTGCCTCAGGACTTACGATGAGTTATCAGTTCGAACAAGGTGAATCACTGGCAGATGGCGTGCGGCGGATTGCCGGTCATCAGGTGCATAAGGCAATCCAGGAATTGCAGGATTCAGAATCGGACCGGCACGAGGCGATTCATGAAGTTCGCAAACGGTTCAAGAAACTGAGAGGGTTGATTCGAATCGTCCGGTCGGGACTGGGAGACGACTACAGCCGCATTAATGTCTGGTACCGTGATGCAGGACGCAGGCTGTCCCGCGTACGCGATGCGGAATCGATGCTGGAATCTCTGGCGAAACTCAAGAAACGCTTCGACGATCCCGCGTACGTAGACCTGTTTGCCGCTTTTGAACGCTGCTTCCAGGAACGCAAGCAGCAGCTGGTGGAAGAGTGGATTGACCTGGATCAGGAACTGCAGCAGCTCTGTGATGATCTGCAGACCGCACATCGGCAGATTGACGAGTGGAAGATCAAAGGCAAAGCAGACAAGATTCTTAAACGCGGATTACAGCGGAATTACCGTCGCGGTGCTGAGGCTCTGGCGGAACTGTACGTGCAACCTCACGATGAACTCTTTCACGAGTGCCGCAAACGTAGCAAGTATCTGATGTATCATCTGCGCCTGCTGAAAAAAATCTGGGAGCCGATCATGGCAGCCCAGCTTGAGGAACTCGATCAGTTAAATGATTACCTCGGCGACGATCACGATCTGGCGGTGATGACCAGTCAGCTGACCAGCGAACCGGAGCGGTTCGGCGCGACCAGTGACATCGATCAACTCATAACGCTGATCGGTCAACAAAGGGAAGAACTACAGTCAGCGGGACTGGCGCTGGCCGATCGAATCTATGCGGAACAGCCCAAAGCATTCGCCCAGCGTATGCAGGCTTACTGGAAACTGTGGCAGGACCAGTCGTCACAGAGAACGTGATCGCTGCAGGTCTGGGAATGCGTTCTTGTATTCGTACTCTGTTCCGGGTACATTGATTTTTCCGTTCCCATGCAAAACCGCAGTGTATCGCGTTTCGACAGCGGTTGACTTCTGAAGATGAGCCACGGAGATCACGATGGACTCAAACGAGCACATTGAATCACAGACGCCAACCTCCACGCCGGAGACAGACCGGCAGCATCCCCCTTATCGCTCTCCGCTGATCGTGAGGGGGCTGGTGTTCGCGTTTCTGATTCTGCTGGTAGTCGGCATCTATTCCGGTCGCCTCTTCAAACCCGCAGAGCAGGCACATTCCTTTAAAAGTGAAATGCAGCCGCTGGGCCTGGCGTATCACGAATTTCATCAGAAACGGGAACGCTCTCCTTCCAGCCTGGAAGATCTGCAGGACTTCATCGACAACCCTCCGCCTCCCCCGAAAGCGGAGGGGATCGTCCCCCCGATTCCGTAGTTGTGGTTACGATCCCCGAGAGTCTGAAAAAGATGATTGAAGCGGGGAAGGTCGTCGTCATCTGGAATGCCGTGCTGACAGACTCGGGTCAGGAGAACGACAAGTACCTGCTGGCCTATACCGCAGACATCGCTGACAACGGCGGCTTTGCACTCACTGCAGCAGGCCGCGTGCTGGAACTGACGGCTGAAGAATTCAAGGCCTATCCATTGGTGCCGACAGTGACTGACGCAGTGAAACCAGCCGACGCGGAGACCCCTGAGAAAGAGTCGGGAGAAGCAACGGACAAGGAGCCCTCCTCAGAACCAGCGCCGCAGGAATCGACTCCCTCCGATAAGGGTTAAGTGTTTCCGTCTTCCGAACATTCGGGGATTCGCAGCAGGGAGATCAGCAGTCCCCGTTTCTGTCCGTGCACTTCAGCGATTTCGGGCAGGTGTCCGCAGACTTCGAAGCCGAACTTTTCATTCAGATGTTTCGTGGCTTCGTTGTGATCGAAGTGCATGCCGACCAGGGTTGTGATGCCCAGAGAAGGGCAGGCATCGATCATTTTCTGGAGCAGAAACGTGCCCAGTCCCTGTTTCTGGTGGGAGTTCGACAGGTAGAGACTGACTTCCGCCGTCTTGTCATACGCCGGTCGCCCCGCGTAAAACGAAGTCACGTAGATGCAGCCGGCGATCTGTCCCGCTTCGTCTTCTGCCACCCAGATGGGTCGCTTTTCCGGAGAGAACTGGGCAAACCACGGTCGGCGGCTTTCAACGGTAATCGGCCGGGTATCTGCCGTCGCAGTACCGGCGGGAATCGACTGGTTATAGATGTCGACAATCGCAGGCAGGTCATCCAGAGTGGCATCGCGGGTCGTGAACATGGGACTTTATCTGCTTGAGTTTTGAGGATGCGACTAGCGTTTTAATCACGCCGATTGCTTGACATGTTTTAACATGTCAGACATTCATAGTACAAATGAGATCACGATGACTGCGACCAGGATGAGCGGGTACAGGATCCGCGACCAGAAATCGAGCTGTGCCACCAGACGTTTATTCTGAATACTTTCACCCTTGAGCAGGTAGGTGTTTGTCACCGTCTGGATCAATCCTGAAAACACCGTGAGGGTCGACAGCATGATGAAGCGGTCGATGCGCGTGATGTAGGAAATCCGTGGCAGCAGAACCGTGATCGCAAACAGGTAGGCAACCAGAGTCAGGAACGCGGATGTGGAGATCCCGATGTTGGTTCCTGACTGTTCCGGGTTCAACCAGCGGGGCAGCCAGGACATGATCACGATCAGGCATAAGGGCAAGATGACCTTTAAAATGTAATATTCGGGCTGTCGGGCAACCTGGATTTTCATTTCGTAACCAGCGACGCCAATGGGGCCCTGGTCCGGATAGTACGGTGCTGACTTTGCCTCGAAGGAGAGAATATCAAAGTCGGGTAAGGAAAAATGCGGAGCCAGGTTGGAAGTTCTCCCCAGTTCGCCAACCCAGGGCGTCATGCTCACCTGTTTCTCCGAAAAGCCCGGGGCTACCAGTTGGATCGAGAGTTCCTGTCGGTCAAACGGAAAGTCGTGGAGATTCAGTGGCTGCGAAAAATGGCCCCAGACTTTCTGTCGATAAATGACGGTCCCGTCCGGCAGGATTTCCGCCGTCTCGGGATACGACTTCCAGGAATTCTGTTGACCGATGATGGTCAGGCGGGGATTCCAGATGTCGGCCAGATCGACGTGCAGTGGTCCGGGCCCCGCGTGCTGGAGCAGGGGACTGTTCCAGCGGGCTTCATAATACACGCTGGCGGCAAAGCTCTGGTCGGCGGAGTTGATTTCATCAATATCAATCACATAAATCAGGGCCTGCACCTCAGTCGCTTCACCCGGACTGGCAGGACGCTTCAGTTCCGGCTTGGCCTCTTCAACCAGGGTTGACTTCAGAGGACTTTTTGCTGCAGCAGGGCCAGGGGCAGCTTCCTGGGCAAAAACGGGGACCGGTAGCAACAACCCGAAGCAGACCAGTAAGCGAGGCAGAAACGCGTTTGTCAATCAAGTGTTCCTTATCGAGAAGTGGGATCAGACTGGCCGAGAAATCCAGGGCGAGGCTGTCTCTTTGATTATACCCACGGCCGGAGCATTGATCCCTCTGAATCTTTCCACAGTTCATCAATCAGTGGAAATGCATACTTTGTCCTCTCTCAGCCAAAAAAAGCAATATTACTCGGTGTACCGGTTTCGGAAATTGACAGAAAAGTTTATGACAGGAACTGTCTGCTGTCGCGAAGCAGGGGGAATTGGGAGAGGAAATCGAGGAAACCGGTGAGATGATTGAGGATTTGCGGGAGCTGAAGTTCGAACGGCTGGAGGACGCGGTTGCGGAAGTGGAGTCGCTGTTACGGACCGGCTACACCCAGCGGGGCAAGTGGAATCTGGCCCAGATCTGCCGCCATTTATCGCTGGTGCAGGATCCCGCACTCGATGGATACCCAAAGTGGATGCTGATCTATGCCCCTCTCTGGCCGGTGATGCGTCGGCTGTTCCTGCCGCGTCTGCTCAAGGGAGATTCTCCCCAGGGAATTCCGACGACTCCGATCTTCGTTCCGGCAGCGGACCTGGCAGACGCCGCGGAAGCGGAACACTTTGCCCAGAGCGTGACCCGCTTCAAAGCCCACGAGGGACCTTACCACTGGCACCCCGGCTTCGGCCGCCTGGATCGCGAAACGCTGGAAACTGTTTACACAACCCACGCCGCCCATCACCTGCGGTTTCTGGAGCCATGTGTTACTCAAAACTCATGATCTTTTAGAGCGGGATCAGCCTACGAAAGTTGAAAATGACAAAATCCCTTCTCAATGATTCTATCCCAAACTGATCCAGAGAATCGTAATACAACGTTTACAAGGATGTCAGGAAAGTCTTTTTCATCCCTTAACCTGTCCCAGCATTTTGCGGGCGGCGTGGCCCAGCATGATGGTGTCGACGCCGACGGTGATCAGGGTGAAGCCTTTGTCGATGTACGGTTTGACTGCGTCCACGGTGACGCCGAAGATGCCCAGGGGCATGTTGTTTTTCTGACAGACCTCGGTCACATGGTCGATGGCGCCGGTCACTTCGGGATGATCGATCTCGCCGATGCGTTTCATGCTGGCAGAGAGATCGTACGGGCCGATCAGCACTGCGTCGACGCCGGGGACGGCGACGATCTGTTCAATGGCATTGACCGCATCGATGTGCTCAGCCTGAACGACGACGGTGGTTTCCTCATTCGCTTTGGCCAGGTAGTCTTCGAAGGCAAAGCCGTAGCCGTGGGCGCGGCCCAGGCCGACACCCCGGGTTCCTTCAGGTGAGTAGCGGGACCAGGAAATGATCTGTTCGGCCTGTTCCACGGTATTGACCTGCGGGGCGATAATTCCGGCGGCACCCAGATCGAGGGCTTTCTTGATGGAGACTTCTTCGGGGGCGTGCAGCCGGACCAGACTGTGGATCTTGTGACTCACCCGCCCCACGATGGCCTGCAGATCGGAGGGGGCGTAAGTGCTGTGTTCGGCATCGAGGAACAGCCAGTCATAGCCGACGTCGGCCAGGATCTCGGCGGCTTCCGGGCAGGAAAAGGTGACCATGGGGGCAATCAGCAGTTTCCCCTGTTTGAGTTGCGAGCGGAATGAGTCAGACATGGGAGGTCCCTGGTATCTAAATGTGAATGATAAAAACAGCCTGAACGTGACTCGGGCGGTTGAGGCGAGATTGTTTCCGGCATGCGCCTGCGGTATCCTGAAGACGAGGTCCAAATTCATTCGTTTTCAGTTACCGGGAAGAATATCGATGTTGAAATCAATCCGTTGTCTGCGTTCCACACTGTTGATTCTGTGTTGTTTGAGTTTCATCGTAGCCTCGCTGCAGGCGAATGACAAGAAAACCGAACCGACCAACGCTGACGAAGCCGCTGCTAAAAAAGCGAAACAGGAAGCGGAGATCAACAAAAAGTTCGCGGCCTGGAAAGCGACGCTGCCCGCGAAACAGCAGGCGTGGGAAACCGTGCTTGAAGAAAACCTGGGCGGTTTTTATCTCCCGATCTATAAGAAACAGAAAGTCGCCGGTCAGAAGACGGCCTGGGATTATGTCGCCGACGATCCCACATTGCCTCGCGTGCTGCTGGTTGGGGATTCGGTTTCACGGGGCTACACACAGGCGGCCCGGAACGCCTTAAAAGGGAAAGTGAACGTGCATCGTGCTCCGGCGAACTGCGGACCGACGGCGACAGGCCTGAAGAAACTCGATGTCTGGCTGGGTGACGGTAACTGGGACCTGATCCATTTCAACTTTGGCATTCACGATCGACGGACCAAAGCGGAAGACTATGAGAAACGCCTGGAAGAGATTGTGAAACGACTGAAGCAGACCGGGGCGAAAGTGGTCTGGGCCAGCAGTACGCCGATCCCGGCTGACTGGAAAGAGGGACCGGAAATGAAGGCGAAGCTGGAAGAAAAGAATGCGATCGCTGCGAAGGTGATGGAGCGGAACGGTGTAGAGATCGACGATCTGTTTACCTTCATCACGCCACATCTGTCAGAAGTACAGAATCCGAAAGACGTGCACTTCAACGGCAAAGGCTATGACCTGCTGGGCAAACAGGTGGCGGAGTATATTGAGGGGGCACTGCAGGAAGAGAATCAGAAGTAGCATTCTTTAGACTGAGCGGCAAGGCGCTAGCCGCCGGTGTTAGGGCGAATATGGATGAACCGATTTTAATTTCTTTTTTGAATCGGTCTTGTCAGAAACATTTGCGAGAGTGAGCTGCGATTTCCTGCTCGCTGCGCTCGGCCCGAATTTTATTCGGGCCCACCCCATTCATTTTGAAGTCGTGATTGCGATAGACATCCGGAAGCTGTTTCAATTACCGGTGGCTAGCGCCATTCCGCTCATTATTCAAGACAGCAGCCAGTAGCCGATGCCGGCGATGAGACAGATGCCGGCCAGGACGGAGGCGGCGATCAGCATCGGCTTCTTCTTGTTTTTCTGGACGTACTGATTCGGTGAGGCGACGCGGAAGTGATAGCTGGCGGCCAGTGACAGAGTGTTGCCGGGGAAGAGGATCTGTTCCTGAATCCGTCGTCCGTCGACCTCGGTGCCGTTTTTGCTTTTGAGGTCGGTAACAACCCAGCCGGTGTTCTCGTAGTGAAATTCGCAGTGATTGCCCGAAATGCCGGGTCGATCAATCTGGATATCGCAGGTCGGATTCCGGCCGAGGGTGACCCGCTGTTTAAAGATCGGGAACCTGCGTTTATCGTCGAGGTCGATCAATTCAATTGGTTGAAAGTCTTTGACCAGGGCATCCGAGGCTTCCTGTGCCATGTTGTCTGTCGATTCGGCGGGAACCCCATGACGGAGGATGCCACTTTTGGAGATGTCCGATTCGCCGCGGGTCAGGCGTTCGATGCCATCTGCTTTCTGTTGCTGCCTGGCTTGTTCGGCAACATGACTGGCGGTCGCGATCCGCGAAGAAAGCTGCGGCTTGACGATACTCGACTGAGCGATCGCACTGCGGGCCTTGGCCTGCTGAACCCGCTGCGAGACAACTTTATTGAAGCGGAATTCGACTGGCTGACGTTCGGCGAATGGTTCCAGGGCCGCGGCGACTTCTGCCATCGACTGATAACGATCCTCGGGATCCTTGGCCATCATCTTTTCGACGATTGCGACGACTTCAGCAGGGATCGCGGGTGCGATTTCGGCGATCGACCGGGGAGCCTGTTCGCGGTGGGCCTGAATTTTCTGAGCAGCGGTCCCTTTGGGGAAGGGGAGTTTACCGGTCAGGAGGAAATACATCGTACCACCCAGTCCGTAAACATCGGCCCGGGCATCAACGGTGGTGCCTTCGCGGGACTGCTCGGGGGCAATGTATTCGGGGGTCCCGACACAGCCATGCCCGAAGATCATCGAGAGTGAGAATTCCGCATCGGGATTGTCTTTGAGCAGGGCCAGACCAAAGTCGAGTACTTTGACATAACCCTGGGAATCGATGATCAGGTTTTCCGGTTTGAGGTCGCGGTGGATGATGCCTGCCTGATGAGCTTCTTCCAGCCCCAGAGCGGCCTGGGCGATGACGTCGCAGACCTGGGGAGAAGGGAGCGATCTCTGTTTGAGCAGGACCAGTTCCAGCAGGCTGATGCCTTTGATGAATTCCATCGCGATGTAACAGACGGCCCCTGATCCTTCATAGGAGATCGTGCGGACAATGTGGGGGTGATCCAGACGCGATCCGGCTGAGGCTTCCAGTTTGAGCCGGGTCAGCATGCCCGCGTCGTTGCGGCATTTGTCATTGAGGACCTTGAGGGCGACCGGTTCCTTCGTCTCCAGATGCTCCGCGAGATACAGACTGCCCATGCCGCCGAAACCGAGGACTTCCAACACTTTGTATTTGTCGATGAAGAAACCACGTTTACGGCCGGCCAGCAGGCGTTCGCCCTGGTAACGCGTCAAGACTTTCCCGGTGACGAGACGTTGAGCGGCCTCCTTGGGCTTTTCGGCGGATTCCAGGTCGAATTCTTCAATGACGGCGCGAACTTTGTCTTCCGAGAGCAGATGGCTCTCCCGCAGTAATTCCAGAAATGACGGTACGTCTTGTGGTTTCGACATAAATCACAGTTGCGCGATGGGAAATGAGAAATGTTCCTAATTATATACAGATGCAACGCACTTTGGTAGCGGATTTCTATAAGGCGCATAATTTCCTGAAACTTCGCGCAGACCGAAATCCTGATCTGGTAACTGCTTCGGACAGACAGAGTCGAAGTCGATGAATCAACGTGTATGGATGTGTGTCTGTGGCGGGAGATGCGTGACAGGCGATTGGCATGACGGACGGGGAGACGCCCCGTGGAATCGCACAGGCGGGAAAAGAGAAGCAGCTCGCAACCGAATGGGGTTGTGAGCGCTTTTCCGGAATGAGTCTGGTTTGATGTCAGTCAGCAGATTTGGTCATCTGATAGTCCAGCGTGAACTGATGCTGGTCCCGTTCAGGAATCAGCTTCGTTTTTTCACAGGAGGTCCCTTTGACGGGATTCCAGGTGCGGACCTCGATTTTGTTTTGAGCAGGCAGGAACCGCATCAACCGGAAGCCTTCGGCTCCGTAGTCGGAGAGCAGTTCATGCACTGTATTCCCATGTTGGCCTTTGACGCTCTGGCGCATTGCCTGGGTACGGCTCTGGTCACCACAGCAGATCAGAAACAGGTTCTTGTGCTTGCTGAAACATTTTTCCCACATCTGCTGTGAAGTGTTCCCATTGGCGCCGTGGCACTTTTTCCAGACCATGCGACCTTTGGGGGCGTCGAAGTAGTCGCGTGGCTGTTTGGGATGCTCGAGTGGGCCCAGATCCATGTGGGTGGTGACAATCGCTCTGCGGTCGGCATGTTTGGTGAGTACTTCATTGGCCCAGTCGAGAACCGGATCGGGTGCGTTACATTCCAGATGCACGATAATGAAATCCATGCCTTCTGCAGAGAAGAGCTGATAACTGTTCGCGTTGTTGCCCGAGATTTCCGGTTGGTTCGGTTCGCCAGGATAGCAGCCGCCATACCAGTCGAATTCCGCGAAGCGGGAACGGGGAAAATATTTCTGGAACAATGCCGAGTTGCCGGTTTTTCCCGTCATGTCGTGATTGCCGACACTAATTCCGTAAGGGACTTTGCCATGCAGCTTGTCCATGCAGTTCTGTGCGACGGCCCACTGTTCGTCGTTATTGATGTCGACGATGTCGCCGACATGGGAGACGAACACAATCCGCTGTCGGTCCAGCTCATCCACGATGCAGTCCGTGATCGCTTCGAAAACGGGGTTCGTCGTGGGATCTTTGGCCTGCTTTTTACTGTGCGTACCACGTCCCTTGTAGTGCTGGGTATCCGGGATCACAGCAATACTGAAGGAGCCCCGGGACGCCGGAGGAAGTTCTTCCCCGTGAACGGGCAGGACAGCGGCAGTAAGTAATAACATGGGAACGCAGATCGTCTGAAGCTTCATGGTGGTTCTACTGTTGGGCGAATGAAAATGGGAGGACTCAAACTATAATATCAGATTGGTCTCCCGGTTGCAGGGAAACTGCTTCGACAGGGGACCATATTTTTGAACCGGGAATCAGGCTGACAAATAGAATTCTCACTTTTGGAAGAGACACGGTTCTGAAATTGGATGCAGATCGGATTACAGATGGCTGCACTGCGGGCTGTGTATCGGGGCTTGTTCTGGTATGATAAATCACAGTATGTTGATGTGTGTTTCCGGTCCATTACCGATGAGGCGAGGCAGTCATGAGTGGAATTGTCGGTCATACGATGTACGCCATCCTGGGAGGGAAGGCGGCGGTGCAGAAGCAACTGCCGATGGCCTCTCTGATTCATCGTCACTATTCAAGTTACCTGGCCGGTGCCTATATGGGTTGCGACATTCAGATCATGCCGGAAGCGATCTGTGTGGATACGGGGGAAGAGGTCGGCTTCGGGACGGCTCCACTGGAACGCAGTCCGTTGACTGGCGGTGATGTTAAGCCGTGGACGTTGAATTTTCAGGGCAAGGAATATCGTCCGCGGGAAATCCATCAGCTGTTCTATGGTCGCGCACATGTGGTTTTCGGCTGGGTGCCTGCTGAGCGGAAGTTTACGGTGCCCTGGGATCATCTCCCTGATTATGCGGCCCGTGTGTTTCAGGATGCGCGGGATCTCTATGGTCCGGGGGATCGCCAGCTGGCGTATCTGTTTGGCTGGCTGGCTCATATTGTGGGTGACAGCCTGATCAAATCGGTGCAACCGGGGATTACGTTGAATCTGTTAGACGGAAAGTACACGCCGGCAAATCGACCGATTCAGGATCTGGTAACTTTACACGAAGTTGGTCGTAAGGAACTGAAGCTGGACTGGGCGAGCCTGTTAGCGGATCTGGCTGAGACTCCGGTCGAACCGGTTCAGCTGCACTACATGCGCGTCTCGCAGCCACGAGGACTGCTGGGTACAGACTTTCCGGATGCGTGGGCACCACAGCACGAAGCTCTGTTGTTGCGCGTGCTGGCGGAGAATCGTCGCTATCAGCAGATTCGAAATCCACGGTTGATGAAGCAGTACGCTTTGAAGCAGCAGGGAACCCGCTGGGTATGTGACGAAGAACTGAGCCGTCTAACGGGAGGACTCTCTTATTCGGAAATGGTCGCGCTGGCAGAGAAGGCGAATCTGCGTCACGCATTGTGGGAGATGGGAGAAGCGGTCGCGAATTTATTTGCCCAGGTCGTGGAACGCGTGCCTTATCTGCAGAACCTGCCCGACACAAGCGTACCCGGGTGGGAAGAGCTTACAGTCCGCTGGAAAGCGAATTAAAGGAACTTGGAACCGGCGCTGTTGCGAGCATTTTATTGCGTGTCGGTTTTCTTCTTATTGGCTTCGTACTTGGCAATCCATTTTTCCGGATTGGCTTCAAAGGCTTTTCGACAGCCGCTGCAGCAGACATAGTAGGACTTGCCCTGATATGAGACCTGCGAGGTCCCCAGACCTCCTGAAATGATACAGGTTTTGGAACCGTAGTCCGAATCGCTTTTCGCAAACGAGGTTCCCTTGCGGCGGGTGTTAATGGTGTCTACTCGTGCGTAGCTGTCGCCACGAAGATCGTAAAGTTCGAACATGTAGCGATCGTTGTTTTGCTGATTGAAGATGATCTGGGCGTGTTTCTTTTCATCCGCCGGTTCGACCAGTGCCAGGCTAAGCTTATACGTGGAGTGCAGGACGTTGGGATCGTCGTCGCCGGGGATCTTGGTCAGGGGGACGGAGAATTCGCCTTCGTAAACTTTTTTCTGTCCGTCTTTGTCGGTAACAGTCAGCCGGTATTTCTGTTTATCGGCCAGGTAAGTGAGCCGTGCGTTTTCGTAATAACGACTTTTATCGGCCTGCATGACGAGCGCGGGTTGAGCCGGATTGCTCTGCAGGTCCCAGACCCAGTCGAGTGTTTCCACAGAACTGAATCCATCGAATTTTTTGAAGGTCGTGCCTCCCCATTCGCCGAGCATGATCTGCAGGGGCTTGAGTGCTTCGAGTACGTTGTCGAATTTCTGTTCTTCGGGAGCACCATCGGCAGAGGAGCCGCTGGCGGACTGGTTACCACCGAGTGTCACCGGCTGGAACCGCCGGACCGGTTTTTGGGTTTTGGGTTCTGAAGGGGCAGCTTCCATTTCCATGGCGCCGGCGTCACCGAGATCGACCCCGCCGCCCAGATCGACGCTGACCTGTTCCGGCGCGTTTTGTGGCTGGTCAGAGGAACCGCAGCCGACGCTGAAGAGCAGAGTGAGGGTCATCAGACAGCCGGTGCAAAAGGGACGCGAAGACATAAAACAGAACTCCCGAACTTGAAAGCAGAATGCGGATCAACGTGCTTCGAGTTTCACTGGTGAAACTGAAGCGTTTTATCTGTGAGACCAGTATAACAGTCTGTTCACGATTCTGTCACTCTGAATTCAGTTCTGATTTTTTTTGTCATTCGGGCAGAGGTCCTTTGTGTCTGGTCAGAATCGAGAGTACAATCGTTCGCTCAAACGCTCATTTAATAAAGAAACGTTTAAAAGTGAGGGCCGTGCAATGACCGCACCAGTGAACGACACAGAGTCCATGGAAGTCGACCCTGTCTTTTTAAACTCCAGGCGTGAGGCCTGGATTATCCTGGGATTATGGGTTGTCGCGTTGCTGTGGGCCGTGCCTTACTGTTACCTGAACGGGTTTCAGTCGGGACTGGATCCTGAAGCGGTTGAGACGACAATGGGAATACCCAGCTGGGTGTTCTGGGGGATTGCATTTCCCTGGGTCTTAGCTGACCTGTTTACAATCTGGTTCTGCCTGTTTTATATGAAAGAAGACGACCTCGGAGTAGCTCACGAAGGTGAAGATCTCGCAGAAGAAATAGCAGAGATGCACGCAGCACAAGATGATGCAACTACCGGGGGGAATGAGTCTTGAAAGTCTTACTAGCTACCAGTCAGAGTCTACCATTATTGTTTGCAGCAGATGAAACCGGCCCCGATGCGGCGCTGATTTCCTTTATGATCTATACGCTGGCAGTCTTCGTGCTCGCAGCCCTGTCTAACCAGCTGCTCAAAAGCAAAAGCTTCCTCAGTGAATACTTTCTGGGAAGTCGTGGCCTGGGGGTCTGGGCCTTCGCTTTGACCTTTGCTGCCACCAGTAGTTCCGGTGGAAGTTTTACCGGGTTTCCGTCCAAGATTTATTCACACGGCTGGATTCTCGCCTTGTGGATCGGCAGTTACATGGTCGTCCCGATCTGTACGATGGGTTTGATCGGGAAACGATTAAACCAGATTGCGCGGCGCTCCGGTTCGATTACGGTTCCCGACGTGATTCGCGACCGCTTTCACAGTCCCATTCTGGGTTTGATGGCCGTCTCGCTGATCGTGTTCTTCATGTCGTTTAACCTGGTGGCCCAGTTCAAAGCGGGCAGCCTGATTCTGCAGACGCTGCTCGATGGCGTCTCTGTGTTTGAGAGCACTGCTGACGGTCTGGCACAGGCTGTCTCGGGTATCCCATTTCTCTCTGATGGTGTGAGTCCGGAATACCTGCTCTGCCTGTTGGTGTTTGGTATCGCCGTGATTGTTTATACAACGTATGGTGGTTTCCATGCGGTGGTCTGGACCGACGTGATGCAGGGCATCGTGATGGTGATCGGTGTGATCATCATGCTCCCCCTGGCAATTTCACAGGCGGGCGGACTGGAGAACACCACCAAGCTGATGGCGAAAATGACGCCTCCCCGTTATTCCGCTGCAGACAAGGGGGGGATCACGCTAACCCTGGATAAACCTGCTGCAGAGGACATGCGAATTGAGGTTGGCACCTGGATCACAGACAATCCGATTGAAAGTTCTAAAGTCCCGCTGTTGTTCCGGGTGACCGCTGCTTCAGAAATTCCAGCAGGCAAAACTACTGTAGATGAGGTGAAAGTTATTCAGCTGACCACGCTGGAAGACATCGATCGCATTTTGAAACGGAAAGAAAAGGAGAATTTCCTCAGTGGGGTGAGTGTCTCCAATATTGATCTGGTGCAGTATGCCTATGGAGAGGAAGCAAGTCAGCAGGGTGCTTATGTTGTCGGTCCGGGGCCCAGCCCTGCCAGTAATAATGGGTTTCTGCCTTTAAGCCTGGCGATCTCGTTCTTCTTCATGTGGGCGATTTCCGGAACGGGGCAGCCTGCAAATATGGTTCGCCTGATGGCGTTCCGCGATACGAAAACGCTGCAGCGTTCGATTTGTACCGTGGCCATTTACTATACCCTGATTTACTTCCCACTGGTGGTGATTTTCTGTTGTGCCCGGGTGATTTTGCCGGGGATGGAAGGCGAATCCGACCGCATCATGCCGGCGATGGCCGTTTATCTGACGGAGAACATCGGCATGGGCTGGCTGGCTGGTCTGCTGGTGGCGGCACCATTTGCCGCTGTGATGTCGACCGTAGACAGCTTCCTGTTGCTGATTTCCTCTGCCTGGGTCCGCGACGTGTATCAGCGGAATATCAATCCCGAAGCCAGCGAGAAGACAATTAAAATGCTGAGTTACCTGGCGACCTTTGTCGTTGGTACCGCAGCCATGATTGTCGCGATCAATCCACCCCAGTTCCTGCAGGACATTATTGTGTATGTGGGGAGTGGACTGGCGGCAAGCTTCCTGGCACCAATCGTCTATGCTCTGTACTGGCGACGTGTAAATGCCGCTGGTGCGATGGGGGCGATGGTGGGCGGTTTCGGACTGCATCTGGCGATGTACGTGACCGGATACTTCGAGAATGGCAGCTTTTTCAAGCCATATCAGTTGTTCGATTTCGATCCGATCATTGTCGGTCTGTTTGGTTCGTTCATCTGTGGATTCATTGTCACGAAGCTGACTGCACCTCCGCCACAGGAACTGGTGCATAAGTTTTTCTATAAAGAGAAAGCCGGTTCCTGAGCCGACTTTGTCCAACGGGTTTCTGACTCTTTTGAGGATCATGCTATGGAATATATCGACGCACATTCGCATGTCTGGACTCCTGACGTCAAAAAATACCCCCTGGCTCCCGGGTATAAGGTCGCGGATATGCAGCCTCCCAGTTTTACTGCGGAAGAGCTGCAGGCTGAGATGATGCCGGTCGGTGTGAACCGGGTCGTGCTGATCCAGATGTCCTTCTATGGTTTTGACAACAGCTACATGCTGGATTGCATGGCCAAGTATCCGGGAATGTTTTCCGGTGTGGCTGTGATCGACCAGAAGGGGGACAACCCGACGCCAAAGATGCTGGACCTCAAGAAAAAGGGAGTCCGGGGCTTCCGGATTGCACCGAAGACGAAGAAGGTCGACGAGTGGCTGGACGGTGCGTGCATGGAAGAGATGTGGACGACCGGTGCAAAAGAAGGCATGGCCATGTGCTGCCTGATGAATCCCAACGGGCTGCCCGCACTGGATAAAATGTGTCAAAAGCATCGCGACACGACCGTGGTGATCGACCACCTGGCACGGATCGGCGTGACGGGTAAGATTGAGCCTGAAGAAGTCGACGCGTTGTGTAAGATGGCTAAGCATCCCAACGTTTATGTCAAAGTTTCTGCCTTTTATGCCCTGGGCAAGAAGCAGATGCCCTACCATGATCTGGCGCCACTCATTAAAAAGGTGTATCAGGCCTTTGGTGCCAAACGCCTGATGTGGGCTACCGACTGCCCTTACCAGGTGCAGGGACCCCATACTTACAAGGCGTCGATCGATCTGATCAAGAACGGACTGCCGTTCCTGTCGGATGACGACAAATCATGGATTCTGGAAAAGACCGCTGAACATGTCTTTTTCCAGGGCATTTAACAGAAACGTGAATCGGGTTTGCTCATGGATGCATGCTATCAGATAGAGGATACCAGTCAGATTATCTCTCCCGGGATGATCATTTTTAAAGATCTTGTGGAAGAGAATTTAAAGCAGATGATCGCACTGGTGGGGAACCCCGACCGGCTGCGACCGCATTGCAAGACCCATAAGATGCGGGAAGTCATCGAGCTGGAACTCTCGCTGGGCATCAAGAAGCACAAGGCGGCGACCTTTGCTGAAGCGGAGATGCTGGCCGAGACCGGTGTCAAAGACATCTGCCTGGCATACAATCTGGTAGGACCGAATATCGCGCGGGCCATTGAGTTCCGCAAACGCTGGCCCGATGTGGCGCTACAGGTAACCGCCGATCATCCTACCCCCATCGAACAGCTGGGAACCGCGATGACCGAAGCGGGACTCGAAATCGAAGTTCTGCTCGATCTGAATACCGGGCAGAACCGGACCGGGATTGTACCCGGAGACGCAGCGGTAGAACTTTACCAGTTGATTGCGAATACTCCCGGTCTGATTCCCGCGGGCCTGCACGTTTATGACGGTCAGAATCACCAGGTCGATTTCCATGAGCGAGAGGTCGCCGTCAAAGAGGTCTGGCATCATGTTTCCAAACTGCGTGATCAACTGCTGCTCGAGGGATTGAAAGTCCCCCGGATTGTCGCGGGTGCGACCGGTTCGTTTCCAATCTTCGCCAGTATTGATGATCCCGCGATTGAAGTCTGTCCCGGAACCTGTGTGTTTCACGACGTCGGGTACGGCGAACTATTTCCAGATCTGAAATTCAAACCGGCGGCGATGGTTCTGACACGTGTGATCAGTCGGCCTGGCCCTGATCGGGTTACGTTTGACCTGGGTTATAAAGCGATTGCTTCGGATCCCGCGATGGAAGGCCGCTGTCGGTTCCCCGATTTACCCGATGCCAAACCAGTACTGCAGAATGAAGAGCATCTGGTTGTATTGACTGAACGGGCAGGAGAGTTTCAGCCGGGTGACGAGCTGCTGGCCATTCCCCGACACGTCTGTCCGACCTCGGCCCTGCACAAATCGGTAACGGTTGTCAGCGGCGGCAAAGTGGTCGGTCAGTGGAATGTGGCTGCCCGGGATCGCTTCATCACCGTTTAAGATGCACTGAGGTCGTGCTTTCTTGCGAACGAATCTATACCCCTGGAGGCGAACCGCCTCTGCCTGTCAACGAGTCGAATTATGTCTGAACTGCGCCAACAAACGGGAATTCCGGAACTGGATGAAATGCTGTCGGGGGGATTATTGCCCGGAAAGCTGACAGTAGTTCTGGGGGCGACCGGCATTGGAAAAACGCAACTGGGGCTGCAGTATGCTCAGGCAGGACTCGCCCAGGAAGGGGAGACCGGCATTCTGTTCGATATGGCGACCCGCGGCGATTCACAAAGTCACGAGGATTATGCAGAGCGTCTGTTTCAATGGAAACTACGGGAGCAACTCGTCGATGAGGTCTTCGATCTGGAACAGATCTGGGAGCGGGAACAGGCGCGCAAAGATTATCAGCATCTCTTCCGCCAAAGTGGCCGCCGGGTGACCCGCCGGGATATGGAGCTGGATGAGTGGAAGGAATGGAAGCTGGAATTTGTCAAAAAGCTGGATGCTGCAATCGCGTATTTCTATGCCAATTTTGTGCATGGTGTCCGGCGTACAGTGATTGACGGGATCGAACCGACCGAACGGCCCAGTGATTCCTTCCAGTTCCATGCCTTCGAATACGTCTACCATCAGATCCTGCGCAAAGAATACGACTGGGTGGCCCGTGATCTGTTTCGGGCACAGTTTCGCAGTCAGCAGGAGCAGATTGAAGCACATCGTTACGACTGCCAGCAGATCGGCTGCCTGTTGCTGTTAACCACGCATGAGGTAATGCTGGATGACCTGATTCAGCGTCCCATCGAAAGTGGTGACGTCCTGTCCAATGCCAATACGATCATCCTGATGGGAAAGATCCGGGAAGGCAACCGGATGAGCCGTGCATTACACATCGCGAAACATCGTGGCAGTGCCGTCGATGAATCCCTGATCCCTTACGAAATCAGGGAAACCGGCCTGGAGCTGCTACGCTGAAACCAGGCGGCCTGAAATTCGGACCTTGAGGAGGGATTTCTCTGGACTCAAGGTTCTGGCCATTCTCATTATAAAACTGCTGACCGTTACGACTGGAAGAGTCCCTGCCAAGAATCCAAAAATCGGTTCGTACGCTCCAGTTTCTGCCGTTCCCCGCTGCTCTCAAAGATAGATTTCAACGAGGTTCCCCTGAAGGGGCAGAACATATATAGAGAGCCTGAGAACAGAGAGAAGGACGGTCATGTTAGTTGATAATTGTTTAGACCCGGGCGATCTTGCAGACGCCTTTGTTCAACGTCTGGATCGATTACATTCCGCACCCAAGGTCGCACAGCAGGTGCTGCAGCTGACCCGCGATCCTGAGAGCCGGATCGATGATATTGTAAACTGTATCGAACACGATCCGGGACTGGCTGCCAAAATTCTGCAGGTAGTCAATTCAGCCAAGTACGGTGTATCGCGTCGGATTACGAGCATCAAGCATGCAGTGTCCTACCTGGGAAAAGATACCATCCGGATGTTAACGGTCAGCTTCTCCATGGTGGAGTCACTGACTAAACGGAGTAAGGGACGAATCTTCGCCGATTACTGGCAGCGTGCTTTGACGATTGCCTCGATTTCGGCTCATCTGGCAGACCATCATAAATGTCTTAAGAAAGATGAAACCTACACTGCCGGCCTGCTGGCGGATGTGGGGATTCTCGTGTTTTCTCAGGTTGAGCGGGAACAGTACAGCCTGATTTATGAAAGCTATCCGCACGGCGAAGCGCTGGTCAAAGGCGAACGTCAGTTCTTTGGATTTGACCATGCTCTGTTGGGCGCACGCCTGATGGATTTCTGGGATCTCCCGCATGAAATGGTTGTGGCGATTGAACATCACCATGATACCGGTCAGCACGGTTGTCCATTGGGAATGGCGCTCCGGACGGGAAGTCTCTTAGCTGGCTCCTTATGGAACCGGAATTCAGAAGAATTCGCCGAAGCCGAAGATCTGCTGATCACTTTCTTTGACTTTGAAGAACCACAAATCGAACAGATGATCGAAGAATGCCGAGCAGATATTGCTGAAAGTGCCGAGTTCTTCGGTGTGAATCTCGAAGGCTGAATGCACTGAAAACTTTGTGTCTTTAGTTCTGAATCGATATTGAAATGACAAAGCCCCGCACGCTGAAAAGTGTGCGGGGCTTTTTATATCGTTGATCATACCAGGATTGATAGAAGACTATTTACGTCTGCCTTTGGGATTGTTCTCTGCCTGGTATGTTTCCTGGATCACCTGCAGCAGCTCTGTCTGGGTGTAGATCATGTCTGTCGGCTGGTTGAAGCCCTTTCCGGTCTTGGTCTGGGAGAGGTATTTTCCCAAGTTCTTGCCCCCTTGGGTTGTGGTCATGTATTCAATCATCGTGTAACCGCCGGGGGAGTCGATGAACTCTTTGATCCGTCGTTTGCCATAAGGCATCTTCAGCAGATGATCGAGGCGATCGTAGCCGCCTGGCATCTTCGCGATTTTACGCATGAATTTGACGCCTTTGGGAGTACTCAGCTGCGATGCAAGAAAATCGCTATTGGTATGCATCCGACTCAGAATCACTTTTTCCGCTTTGACCTTCCAGCCAGCCTGCTGCAGTTCCCGAAACAGAGGTTTGACGTCATTGCTGGTCAGCAGATCACCGGACTCATACCCTTTGCGATTTGTGAAATACTCCCGGGCAATGCTCATGACTTCTGAGAGCTTCGGAAGTTTTTTGGGAGGCATGGCGTCGTCAGGAATCACTTCGGGCAGTGCGGTGCCCTTTGGAGGGTCTGCAGCCTGAAGTGTGGGTGGAATGCACAGACCTGCTAATATGAGTGCGGTCAGGTAAGACCTTGGAACGAGTAGCATGGGACTTTCCCCCCTGGGTAGTTGACTGAATAAGTAGTATTGAGCCTCTGATTGCGTTACCTGCATATATCGACCATTGGCCTGACTGGCTCGCAGTCAGGTTTGTGTATCGATCTACTGCAAGTTTACCACACTGCTGCAAAATGCTTCACTTTTGTGCCAAAATAGTGAAGCATTTTGCGTGACTCTCAGGGCATGTTAAAGGGGGTGGAATAGGGTTAGTGCGGTGTCGTGTCGCATCATTCAGTAAACTTTAAGGGTTATGATAAATATTTTAAAAATTTCGATTTTTCTGCAAACTGGAACTTTGTTTGCTGCGTATAATCTCTAGAGATGGATGTAACTCTTTCACTCTACTGAGTAGGGCTTGGTTAGATTTATCAAAGGAATGAACTTAAGAAAGGAGTCCACTATGTTAGTGCTCACAAGACGCAAGGATGAAGAGATTGTGATTAACGACAATATCTCGATCAAAGTGCTGTCAGTAAAGGGGAATCGAGTACGTCTGGGGGTTGAAGCACCTGATGATGTTCAGGTGAATCGCGCTGAAATTCGTAAGCTGGTCACCCAGTTTGAAGTCGAATGTGAACCCCTGCAGAGCTGTGGTTTATAATTGATCGCAATGATCGCTGATTGATCAGGCGCTGGTTGCTGAAGAGCCACTATGGTTGTTAATTGATCTGGCGGAGAATTCTGGACCTTCCAGGTCAGTTTACAACGGACCGATGCTATTATATTTCTCTCGTGGGAGCAGTATCTTTTTTGTTCTCCATGTTCTCTATATGCCTTGGTTTGACAGCAGCCAACTGATCATCTTTTAGAGACGGTTCTAGTGCCCAGACATTCATCGGCCAGACATTGATTAGGGCATGCCGGCACATACGCGAGTCCGAATTACTTGCAGATGTGAAAATAGGAGAAATAAACTCTTTTTTCCGATTATATTAAAGATACCTGTTAGCGAGTTCCGATAGATAGACGGGGGGAAGTGTCTATCGAAACTCGTTGACATCGTTACTGTCTATTTATTCAGATGGCGGCGGTTCATAACAGGTATCTAAATGATTTACGGCATGTACCTCTCAGCACAAGGCGCTGATGCAAATTCAGTGCGAATGGATGTGCTGGCTAACAATATGGCGAATGCGAATACGACTTCATTCAAGCGTGATATACCCATTTTTCGCATGAACCCGCCTGCCGACGAGAAACAGGCTCCCCTGGCGCCTCTTCCCGGAGATCTGCAAAACCACAGTGGTGGTATCACTCTGGAAGTGATGACGACCAATTTCGAAAACGGGGCCATGATCTCGACCGAAAGCGATTTTGACCTGGCCTTAAAAGGGCAGGGTTTCTTCCAGGTCGGCAATTCTCAAAACTCCTATCTGACTCGCAACGGGTCCCTTTCTCTGGACAGTAAGCGCCGCGTTGTGACTGCCGATCAGGGGCTGCCTCTGCTGAATACCAACGGCCAGGAAATTACACTGCCCGTCGATGCCGTTCGCATGGAAATTTCTCCCGATGGTCTAGTGACTCCCTTTGACGCCCAAGGACAGGCGCTGGGAACCCGGGGACAGATTGCGATCGTGATGCCATCGTCGCTTAACGAACTCGTCAAAATGGGAAACAGCCTCTACACCACTGAAGGTCGTGTTTCCGAGGCCAAAGGGCCGGTCACGATCGAACAGGGGTTTCTGGAAGCGTCCGGCACCAACTCCATCGAGGAGATGATGGAACTGGTGACATCTACCCGGATGTTCGAGTCTAACATCAACATGATCAAACTGCAGGATGACTCCCTGGGCCGTCTGATACAAAGCATGCCCCGCAGATAGAAATCAAACAATCAAAGACAATTTTAGCTCTGTAATCCGTTACAGAACTTGAGGAAGTAAGGAGACAACCGATGGCAATCAGAGCCCTGTATTCCAGTGCGACGGGAATGGCAGCGAACAGCTTCAATCTCGATACCATTGCCAACAATCTGGCCAACGCGGGTACCACTGCTTACAAGCAGAACCGCGCGAATTTTGAAGACATCTTCTACGAGCATTTCAAACTGCCCGGTGTGCAGGACAACCAGGGAAACATCACCCCCACTGGCACCGACCTTGGTATTGGTGTTCGCGTTCAGAGCACGGAAGGTGATTTCAGTCAGGGATCAATCGTGCCTTCGAACGGACTTTATGACCTGGCCATCGTGGGAGACGGCTTCTTCCAGGTGAACGACGGCACCCAGGATCTCTACACGCGGGCCGGAAACTTCACACTCAACGCAAACGGTAACCTGGTCATGGCCTCCGCGGACAAGGGTTATCTTCTGCAGCCGAACATTTCGATTCCCCAGGATGCGATTAACGTGACGGTTTCCGGGGATGGTGTCGTGAGTTATCAGCAGCAGGGATCCACACAGATTCAGATCGCCGGCAACATTCAGATTGCCCGCTTCATCAATAACCAGGGTCTGCTGCGTCAGGGAGACAACCTGTATACCGAAACGACCGGCTCCGGTAACGCACAGATCGGTAACCCGGGGACAGAAGGACGCGGCCAGTTACGACAGGGTTTCCTGGAACAGTCGAATGTGGAACCCGTACGGGAACTGGTCGAACTGATTAAAACACAGCGCAACTTTGAGTTGAACAGTCAGGTGGTACAGGCAGCCGACCAGACACTGCAGACCGTTACGAATCTGCGTCGTTTCTAAGCTGACTCTCTGACCGACAAACCATAGAAATTTGAAATCTGTAATGAATCGTATCTGGGCCAAATCCGTTTTAAGTCTGTTGCTGACAGCCTGCTGTCTGAGCCACACGTGTGATGTGCGGGCTGAGATTCTGCGGCTGAAGGCGACCGCGGTCGTGAATTCGTCCGTGGTACGTCTGGGCGATGTGGCTGACGTGCTGAACGCGGATGAAGCGGAAGCCGCCCGTATGCAGGCGATGATCCTGCAGCCTGCACCGGCGCAGGGGCGCACCCAGGTTATCACGGTTTCACAAATCCGCAGTCGCCTGCAGGCACTGGGCGTTGACTTGAGCCGGCTGGAGTTAACAGGACGCAGCCAGATCCGTGTCAGTTCTGAAAGCCCGCGGGAAGAGCCCCAGGTTAAGAAGGTCGCGACACAGCAGGAGTTGCAGCAGACTGAAGAAAAAGTCCAGCAGGCACTCCAGAACTGGATCAGCCGGACTGCTCCCCAGGCCAGCCATTTTACGGTCTCGGTCCGATTGCAGCCGGCAGACGTGCCTGTGGTACGTGAAACCCGGGCCGATGGCTTTTACTTTTCACAGCTGGATCTGAACCGTCAGACCGAGCAACCTGTTCTGCTACAGTTGAAAGATGCTCAGGGTATGGTCCGACAGGTGCGGGTGGTTTGTCAGATCCAACGAGTGCCGGAAATTCTGGCAGCCAAATACACATTAAATCGGGGTACAGTGGTTCGCGCCGACGACCTGGTCTGGATGCGACCCGAAAAAGATCAGAAAGGGATCAGCGATCCGCGGCAGGTAATTGGCCGCGAACTGACCCGCACTGTCTATCAGACGCAGCCGATGCGAACCGAAGACCTGATCGAAGTCCCCCTGGTACGTGATGGTGCGATCGTAACCGTGTATGCCCGACGGGGCGGCATTTCTGTCCGCCGCGAAATGCGGGCACGCGGTGATGGTTCCATGGGGGATCAGATCACACTGATCGCTCTGGAAGGCCGCGATCGTTTGACGGCGACGGTGACCGGTTACAACCAGACCGAAGTGAATTACCGTCCGTCCAGCCAGATGCCCCAGTCGACGGGAATCCAGTTCATCTCCGGTACGACCGAGTCAGCTGGTCCCTCGCGAGGCGGTCAGGTGCAGACCGTATACGAAATTCAAAGAGGGGGGAGGTCCAAATGAAGTCACTCAGAGGAATCAGTGTGCGAACCTGCCAGCGAAGAAGAAAGCTGGCAGTATTACGGGAGGCGATTTCCCTGGGATGTATCGTATTGTTTTGTTCGAGCGTCGTGCGGGCACAGGGTCCAGCTGTGCAGAACACCGCGCAGGCCAATCAGAGCACTGCAATACGATCCACCCAGGGTACTTCCGAACTGAGTAACATCGAAGCATTGCGTCAGAAGGCAGACAAACCCGTCACGCCGCCGGAACGTCTGGCCGCCCGTATGAATCAGTTTGAATACTCATCCGAGGCGATGGAAGTGACCGAGTCCCTGGCGAATACATTCGGGCAAGGTGACCTGTATACGCCCTCGCCCAAGCCACCACTGCTGCGTGATTATTCGCTGATCTACGTACCCGCGCCTGAGCCGATTGTTGTCAAGGTGCACGACATCATCACGATTATGGTAGATGAAAAATCAAGCGTGACCATCGATTCCCGTTTTAACCGGAACCGTACCGAAACTCTGAAAGCGGAACTCAAAGAGTTCATGCGAATTGATAACGCCGGAAACCTGGCACCCGCTGCCTTGAACAGTCCCAAGATTGACACGCAGTTGCAGGGACGCCTGCAGAGTACTGGTCAGGTGGCGGACCGCGAAGGGATTCAGTACCGCATCGCCGCGACCGTGGTTGATATTCGCCCGAATGGTAATCTGATCCTGGAAGCCCGCAAGAGCATTCGCAGTAATCGGGATGTCTGGGAATATCGGCTGACGGGAGAGATTCGCAGTAAAGATGTCAATCGCGACAATACAGCATTGAGTGAAAACATTGCGAACCTGGATATCGTCAAACACCAGCGCGGGAAAGTTTACCAGAGTACGAAGCGTCCCTGGGGCGTGGTGTTGTACGACTGGTTCTTCCCGTTTTAATTTTGAGTCTATTTGTTAAACGAATACGGAAATTCATCATGTCTGCCCGGTTCTTCCAATCTGTTATCGTCTGTCTGCTGTTCCTCGGAATGCTGACCTGTTCGCAACAGGAACTGCAGGCACGTACGCGCGTGGAGAATATCTGCAGCGTGTATGGCATGCGGGAGATTAAGCTCACAGGCATGGGGTTGGTAGTCGGGCTCGACGGGACGGGAGATGGGCCCAAGAATCTGCCGACGATCCGCAGCCTGGCCGCAGCACTCAAGCACTTAAATAATCCGGTGGTCGATCTCAAGGATCTGGCTGCCGCGAATAACGTGGCACTGGTCATGATTGAAGCCACGATTCCTGCCAGTGGAATTCGGAAAGGGCAGAAGCTGGATTGCTTCGTCAGTTCCATGTTGGGAGCTAAAAGTCTGCGGGGCGGTCGTCTGCTGGTCGCACCGGTAGCGACACCGGAAATCGGTAACGAAGTGTTCGCCGGTCTCTGTTCCGGAGCTGTGATTCTGGAAGACGAACTTTCACTGGCAACCGGGAAGATTATCAACGGCCTGGTGATGGAGCGGGACTTCGAACTTTCGTTTATCGATCGTCGGACCCGTTCGATTACGTTGCTTGTCGATAAGCGTCATGCAGGCTTTCACACTGCCAGTGAAGTCGCCCGTGTCATCAATGCCGAATTCAGTTTTGAAGCAGGGAACAGTCAACTGGCGATTGCCCAGGGGCCGGGCCGGGTGTTTATCCGGATTCCCCGTCAGTATATCGAATCACCGGTCGAGTTTATTGCAGCTGTGATGGAGGTCGGCATCGATCGTCCGCACCAGCAGGCCCGGGTGGTGGTCAATCCTAAATCACAAACCGTTGTCGTCACCGGCGAAGTCGAAATCAGCCCGGTGGTGATCTCACATAAGAATCTGACCGTAGGCATTGGTAATCCGGCCGAGGGGGGGCTGCCGGGAGGCTTTGTGCCGGTTAATGGACAGCCAGGTCAGCAGAATACGCAACGACTGCAGGAACTGGTCGAGGCGTTGAATCAGTTGCGCGTGCCTACCGAAGATGTGATCAGCATTATCCGCGAGTTGCATCGTTCCGGAAAACTGCACGCGGAATATGATGAACACTAAGAAGCCGGTATTTCATTCGAATCATTTTCACAAGGATCACCAGCCATGGCCCCCCTGTCTGGAATTCAAAACAACATTCAACAGAGTTCTCTGCTGACACCTGTCAGCCAGGCACCGTCGGAATTACAGCAGCCCGGTCAGAGTTCGCCGGAGTTGAAGGAAGCGTTCCAGAAATTCGTTGCGGGTACGTTCTATAAGCAGATGTTCAAAGCGCTGCGTTCTGCCCAGGGCAAGCCGGCTTATTTTCATGGTGGCCAGGCGGAAGAGATGTTTCAGTCTCAACTGGACCAGCAGATTTCTGAAGACCTGGCTTCGCAGGAAGGAAATGCGTTTTCCGACACGTTGTTCTCGTCATTTTCACGCCAGTTGAATGCGCAGTCGATGGAATCGATCAATGCCGTATCAGGCGTAACACTATAAAAGAACAGTCTTTATACCTGACGAGGGGATTCTGAATAAAACAGACGCGAGAGATAGAGCGATTGTGCCGATTATAACGATAGGCGATTTTCACCGTCCGAGGGGCGGATTATGTAAACCGGGAGAAAGGGGGCTCCCATGCATGCAGCACCAACTGCGCCGGTACCGGCGCAACATCAACAGCTATTGGGTAAACTGACCGGGATCCTGAATGATCTCGAACCCATTCAAAAGAAACTGCTCGAACTTTATGAGCAGAAGTCACAGGCGCTGAAACAGGTCGATCCGGAACGGATTGAACAGCTGGCCGTGATTGAAGAGCAGCTCACCAATACGCTGCAGTTCATTCTGCTGAGAAGGCAGCAACTGCTGCAGACCGCGGAGCAACTCGGTCTGCCCGCCGGTTCCCTGCAGGAACTGTTGCCTGGTCTGGGACTGGGGATTGAGGTCTCCGAACCGATCGCGGAACGGATTGAAGTCGTGCAGCAGCGGTCGCAGAAGCTCAGGCATGAAAGCTGGGTCCAGTGGATTGTGGCCCAACGTTCGTTTCAGCATTACTCGCAGATCCTGGAGCTGATTGCGCACGCAGGGAAAAAGACGCCGACGTACTCGGGCGGCCAGAATGAAAATGGTTCAGGGGGGGCGATCTTTGACGCATCGGCCTGATTGTGGCTGCCCGTTACGGGCGGACCAGGGCGATGGTTTAAGAACGCATTTATCATTACGGACATACTGCCATGGGACTTAATGCAGCATTATCAATGGCCAAGCAATCGATGGAGGTATTCAGTACCGGCATCCAGGTTGCGGGTCAGAATATCGCCAATGCGGGCACTCCCGGCTACATCCGTGAGAATCTGGTTCTTAATCCGTCCGATCCCTATCGACAGGGAGCGTTGATCAACGGGACGGGGGTGGAGATCTCCGGGATTCAGCAGCAGATCGATCTGTTCCTGGAAACCCGCATCCACTCAGCGAACACTGAATATTCTTCTATCAACGAACGCGACACGATTTACAAGCAGCTGGAAAGCGAGTTGCGCGAGCTCTCAGGTGGTGACCTGTCGACCGGTCTGAATGATTTTCTGGCCAAGTTGAACAACGCGGTGAATCAACCTGGCTCAATTCCGGACCGGGAGTTTGTGCTCAGTGAAGCTCAGAAGTTTGCGTCCGAGATCAGTTCGCTAAGATTGAGGATCAACGATCTGCGCGAGACCCAGTCGGTCAATGTGGAAAACCTCGTGAAAGAGGCCAACGAGCTGATCGACAAGATCGTGGACCTGAATCCGAAGATTTCGAAGCTTGAAGCTTCCGGGCTGTTGCAGAGTGATGCGGGCGCTCTGCGAACCGAGCGGTATAACGCGCTCAATCGACTTTCCGAACTGATCCCGGTGCGGTTTCGTGAACGCGCGGATGGTGCCATCGATGTGTTTACCGGTTCCGACTATCTGGTCCTGGCCGGCTCCTCTCAGAAGCTGACTGTCGAGACCGACACCGATAAAGGGGTTGTTGTCCAGGAAGTGTTTTTATCTCGGACTCATAGTAACATTTCCCGAACCGGGGGAGAGCTCAAGGGAATTATCGAAGGCCGCGATGACATCCTGGGGGGCTTTGTGGATCAGCTGGATACGTATGCATCCAACCTGATCTTTGAGTTCAACAAGATCCATTCTTCCGGAGAAGGGACTGCAGGCTTTGAACAGTTGACCTCCGCGTCCGCGGCGCTGGATCCTTCCGCCAATCTGAGTTCGGCGCTTTCGGGGCTGCCGTTCCAGGCGAGTCATGGCAGCTTCCAGATTAAAGTCACGAATAAGACCACGGGAATTACCAATACCACAACGATCAATGTCGACCTGGACGGAATTGGGGCAGACACAACGTTAAACAGTCTGGCCAGTGCGCTGAACGGCGTGGCGAATCTGAATTCGAGTGTGTCGACCGATGGTCGGCTGAATCTGAGTGCCGACTCCGATTATGAGTTCCGCTTCTCCAATGATACCAGTGGCGCCCTGGCGGCCATCGGCATCAATACGCTGTTCACGGGATCCGATTCCAGTGATATCGGAATCAACTCGGTTGTGAGAGATAACCAGCAGTTTCTGGCACTGGGACAGGGGGGCGGCCCTTCAGATGGCAGCAACGCGGTCGCGCTGGCTGCCTTTTCACAGCTGCCCATCGAGTCACTCGGGGGCATCACCCTCGACGAGTATTACGATAAAGTGGTATCCAGCATCGCCCAGTCATCCGCCTCTGAGGGCGCGCTGGCGGAAGGCGCTCAGACATTTCGGGATTCGCTTAAGAATCAGCGCGAACAGTACTCCGGAGTGAGTATCGATGAAGAGACCATCAACGTCATGAAGTTCCAGCGTGCGTTTCAGTCTGCCGCCCGACTGGTCAGCACCATCGACGAGCTCTTTACCATTTTATTACAGATTTAAACAGACACTATACCCGTGGCGGATTGTCAGAATTGCGTCTCGGAAATGAATGACGGATGCCGTGAATTATGAATATCGGTCCTTTATTACCAGGTCGACTGCCTTCGACGATGCTCTCTGAGCGGTTGAAGACATCGTTGAACAGCAACGCCCGGGAACTGTCGAATCTCCAGCAGCAGGTGGCCACCGGACAGAAATTTTCCCTGCTCAGTGAATCTCCTGCAGCGGCGCTGCGGACAATTATTCTCCAGTCCTCTCTGGAACGTCAGCTGCAGTACCAGACCAACATCAGTACCAACCAGAGCCTGCTCGCCATGAGTGAGACGGCGATGAACAGTGTGGGCGATGCACTCAATACCGCCAAGACGCTGGCTCTCTCAGGAGTCGGTTCGACGGTCTCCGACGCGGAACGCGTGGCACTTGCCGATCAGGTGGCAGCGCTGCGGACACAGGTCATCAACGCGGGCAATACCACGTTTCGCGGCCAATACCTTTTTTCCGGCAGCCTGACCAATGTCGCCCCCTTCCAGGAACTGGCCGACGGGCAGGTGGTCTATCATGGGGACGGTCATCAGGTTCAGTCCTACATCGATACACAGACCCTGCTCGCCAACAACTTCGATGGCATTTCGGCTTTTGCCGCCAGTAGTCCGGAAATCGGGAGTGACATCGATCCCGCCTTAACGTTACAGACCCGCATCGCCGACCTGCACAGCGGACGGGGGGCCAAACTGGGGTCGATCTCAGTGACGCTGGATAACGGGACGCCCGAAACTCAGACCATTGATCTTTCCAGGGTAGAGACCATTCAGGATCTCAAAACCGTGCTGGAGAATGCGTTTTCCGGTAGTCCGGTCACGCTGACGGTCGACATCGATCCTTCGAGTCAGAACGGACTGCGGTTAACTCCCTCTGCGGGAACCGTGGCCGTTTCCAATGTCTCTGGTTCGAATCTGGCGACGCAACTGGGGATTGCCAGTACCGCGGTAGCACAAATCAACGGAGGCGACCTCGATCCGGGGATCACCCTGCAGACCACGCTGGCTTCTCTGAACGGCGGCACCGGAATCGGTTCGACTGTCGGAACCGGACTTGTCATCAATAATGGCGGCGAGACTCACACTGTCGACCTGTCGACGGCGACCACGATTGAAGATGTCTTCAATCTGATTCGTACGGCTGATCCTAATCTCAACCTGGGAATCAATGAAGTCCGGAATGGCCTGGCGATTTCAAGTCGCATCAGTGGTGCGGACTTCTCGATTGGTGAGAATAACGGCGGATCCAATGCTGCGGGACTGGGGATTGCTACCTTTTCTGCCAGTACGCCTCTCTCGGAATTGAATTACGGGCGGGGCGTCGATGTTAATTCTTCTAACAAGCTGCAGATCAACCGGCGTGATGGAAGTACAATCAACATCGATCTGAGCGGTGCGACGACCGTGCAGGACGTGCTGGATAAGATCAACGATTTTGAGACGTTCGATGGTACCACGCCGCTGGCGGATCTGAATCTGGGGCAGGGCGTACCAGTCGGGGCGACCACTCTGGATATTACCCGACGGGACGGTTCCGTGGCGAATGTGAGTCTGGCCGGCGATGCGAGCGTGCAGGATGTGCTGGACTCGATCAACGCAGTGGATCCAGGAAATCTGGTTGCGAGTATCGACCCGGATACGAATGCGATTCGCATTACCGACAATTCGGGGACCGGGCCATTGAGTATCGCCAGCAATGCGGTTTCAGATGCCCTGGGGTTGGCGGTCAGTGAGACCGGGACCGATAACAGTGTGCCGCTACAGGGGAATTTCATTCCCATCAAGCTGCAGGCCACTCTGAATACGACGGGGAACGGCATTACCATTTATGATGCCTCAGGTTCTGGACCGCTGGAGATTCCGCCGATTGAGCTCGCGTATGCATTGGGGATCGATGGTACCGAATCAGGCAGTGACCCGCTGGTGGGGTTGCAGGGGAAAGAACCCAACCCGAAAGAAGCGACGGGGGTGATTAATCTGCTGTCCCGCCTGGAAACGTCATTGCGAAACAATGACAGTCAGGGAATTGAGCGGATCGGGGTGAAACTGGATGCCGAAATCAATCGCGTGAATGGCGTGCGATCGGAGATCGGGAACCGGTTAAGTATTCTCGAGGACGCCAGTGGTCGACTGCAGGATCAGGAAGTACAGATCAGGGAAGCCATTTCCCGGGATTTTGATACCGACCTGACGGAAGTGATTGTTGAGATCACCCAGCGCCAGACGGCCTTTCAGGCAAATCTTCAGGTAACCTCGCAGGCCTTGCAGCTGACGCTGCTCTCCTACCTCTGATCAGGGCTGACGGGAAGCGGATTTCGCGCCTGATGCCAGCCGGTACCGGTTTTCTCTCATTTTTTGCCTTCTGGCTCGGATTTTCCTCCTCGCTGAAGTTGAAGATCGCCTGCAAAAAGGTTACTGTTACCCGCTCCCTTGAGGTTGGTATGCGCTCCCTTTACCGGCGTAAACCGGCCTGCTACAGACTTTTTGAAGTCAATCTGAAGACGCCCTGATGTTGGGCGTTTTGATATAAGTCTATAATATTGTATCGTTTACGTTTGAGGAATAACCGGTGTCTACTACAAAATCTTTTATGGCGAATGCAAAGACTGTCGACCCTCAGTGGCTCGTTGTTGATGCAGATAACATGATTGTGGGACGGCTGGCTACCAAAATTGCTACCGTACTGATGGGCAAACACAAGCCAACTTATACTGCCCACGTTGATACCGGTGACTATGTCGTCGTCGTAAACTGTGATAAGATCAAGTTTACCGGCAAAGAGCTGGCCCACGATTCGCATCCCTACTTCTCCCGCAAAATGCAGGAAAAGAGCTACGCGAAGTACAGTGGTTACCCCAGCGGTCTGAAAAACGTGACTGCAGAGCAGAAACTGGAACGCGGACAGGCAACACAGGTTCTGTCAGAAGCCGTTCGTCGCATGTTGCCTAAAAACAAGCTGGGTCGTCAGATGCTGAAAAAGCTGAAGCTGTATTCCGGCCCGACTCACGATCATCAGGCTCAGCAGCCCCAGGAATGGCCTGAGTACCTGCTCCCGTAAGACACTGAGAGTAAAGACTCGATCTTCCCTTTATCCCTTTTCAGTAAAACAAGATAAGAGTAGTTGACCGTTATGGAAAATGAGACTCCAGAATCAGAAGTAACAGAAGAAACCACAGAACAGCAGACCCCGGTTGAAGCAGAAACAGCGACATCAGAGGATGCGACTGCCGAATCGATGACAGTCTCGTCTGGTGTTCCTGAGTTGACTCTGGGATCAGGTCTGGCCACTGAAACGGAAGAGGAAGATGTCGTCAAACCAGAGCCCGTCATCCGTGGCAAACTGGACAAGCATGGCGTCGCCATGGGAACCGGCCGTCGTAAGACCGCTGTCGCCCGCGTCCGCATCAAAGCTGGTTCCGGTAACCTGACCATCAACGGCGTTGGTCTGAATGATCACCTCAAGGTCGAACGTGACCGCCAGATGGTTGAAGCCCCCCTTAAAGCGACCGACACCTACGGTAAGGTTGATGTCTGGGTTCGCGTCAGCGGTGGTGGAACGACTGGTCAGACCGGTGCTATCGTTCTGGGTATCGCCCGTGCTCTGGAAGCTTACAACAACCAGCTCCACGAAGCTCTGAGTGCAGGACGCTTCCTGACTCGTGACAGCCGTATGGTTGAACGTAAGAAATTCGGATTCAAGAAAGCCCGCAAAAGCTTCCAGTTCTCAAAACGGTAAGCGACCTGCGAGCAACCAGGCAACGTTCCAATTACTTGCCTGTTAGAAGTCATCAACACCCTGACTGGCGTTCTCCGGTTAGGGTGTTTTTTTACAGAAAATGGACCGGCCGGTAGACAGGCAGGCGCTCTCATCCTGTCGCGGATCATCTTCGTAGCCGGTGCGGGCGTCTGATCAACATCACAATCAAAAGGAGCGTTCAGCATGTATGGGCGGTTATTGCTACCTGAGCTCCAGGTGATGCTGGATGAAAATGATAACGCAGGCATCAGGGAGTTCTGTGAAGCCCTCTATCCGGCTGTGACTGCCGAAATTCTGGCCGAGCTGGACAGCCGGGAAGTCTGGCGGGTCATCTCCTGTTGTGATTCTCAGAAGCAGGCTGAGATCTTCCAGTTCCTGTCACTGCCTCAGCAGATTGAAATCGTAGCGGTCATTGATCGGGGACCGCTGTCCAAGCTGATTGAGGAGATGGCGCCCGACGACCGTGTCGACCTGCTCTCGCGAATGGACGAAGAACACGTCGAAGAACTGCTGCCACTGATTGCCCAGGCCGAACGGAGTGATATTCGCAAGCTGCTCTCCTATCCGGAAGACAGTGCCGGCGCGATCATGACGACCGAGTATGCGTATTTGCCCGCGAACATCACCGTGGCCCAGGCCCTGGAGAAACTGAGGCAGCAGGCACCAGACAGTGAAATCATCTCCTACATTTATGTGGTCGATGAAGGCCGCAGACTGCAGGGGATTGTCTCGCTGCGGGAGCTGATCTTTGCCCGTCCGACGCGTCCCCTGTCTGAATTAATCAACCGGGATGTGATTTCGGTACGCGTTGATGATGACCAGGAATTTGTGGCACAACAGATGGCGAAGTTCGACTTCGTGGCGATTCCCGTAGTCGATAACCAGAACCAGCTGGTCGGGATTGTAACACACGATGACGCGATCGATATTATGCAGGAAGAGGCGACCGAGGATGCCTACCGTCTGGCTGCGGTCGAGCCACTTGAAGACAGTTATCTGTCAACGTCTCTGGTCACAGTCATTCGCAAGCGGATTGGCTGGCTGATCTTCCTGCTGGTCCCTTCGTTCCTGGCGGCCAAGGTGCTGGAACATTACGAGGCGGTGTCCGACAAGTTCGAATGGCTGGTGTTGTTTATTCCCCTGATCCTGGCCAGTGGTGGTAATGCGGGATCGCAGTCTGCCACGCTGATCATCCGGGCGATGGCACTGGAATCGAATATCCAGCGCGAAGAATTAAATGCGCTGTTAATGAAAGAGTTTAAGCTGGGCCTGCTGCTGGGAAGCATGCTGTCGTTGATCAGCTTTGGTATCTCGTGGGCCTTTACCGGTGCTCTGATGCAGGCGACGGTCGTCGGTCTGGCGGTCTTTCTGGTAGTTCTGATGGGAATCTCAGCTGGGGGAATGCTGCCCATGGGCTTTCGCAAACTGGGCATGGATCCGGCGCTGATGTCGAATCCGTTTATTACCGCCCTGGTGGATATTCTGGGGCTGATAATCTATTTCCAGGTGGCGATGTATATCGTCAGTTGAGCGGATGTGGTCAGCGGTTTGCAACTCAGGATTCGGGGTCGATTTCGACTTCTTTCAGCTGAATGCCCATCATCTTCATCAATTCCAGGGCATTGCTGTGCTCGACGACACCGGGACGCATGCGGTAGTCGAACGTCATTTTGCCGTCCACCAGCTGGTCCTCAAAGTGCACGTTGCGGGCCTTGTCGCCGAACAGGTCCGTGATTTCGGTTAACGCCAGGTCGTGAGTCGTTACGATGCCGATTCCGCCCCGTTCGATGAGCGTTTCAATCACGCTCTGGGCGCCGATCCGGCGATCATGTGAATTGGTTCCCTGCAGGATTTCATCGAGCAGAAACAGCACGGGTTCGGGAGCGTCCGCCAGGTGCACCACGGCTGACAGCCGGGCGACCGACTGGTAAAACAGCGAGGCTCCCTGCTGCAGCGAGTCCTGGACCCGCATCGCGGTTCCCGCCTGCATGGGTGAGACGCGAAGTGAGACGGCCCGCACCGGCGCTCCCGCCAGGGCGAGCACGAAGTTCGTACCCACGGTTCGCATCAGTGTGCTTTTGCCGGACATGTTCGAACCGCTGATCATCAGCAGGCGGTCCTGTGAATTCAGTGTGACATCGTTGCGAACGACCTGATGTTCGGGAATCAGGGGGTGTCCCAGGCTGGTTCCTTCGAAACAGGGACCAGCTGTCGGTTCCACGATTTCGGGGAACGGATCTGTGGGATGTTCATAGGCGTGGCCGGCCAGGGAGCAGAGGGCCTCAAATTCGCCGACCGCGGCCAGCCATTCGGGGCAGTGTGGTCCCACGCGTTTGAGCCAGCGTTCGATGGCGCTCAGGTAGTGAAACGGGATTCCCAGCAGAATCGTCAACGGCGCGGAGAACTGATTGCGGAAGCAGTTGTTCAAGCCTTGAATGTATCGTCTGAGCTGGGCGATGCTCTTTGAGGGAGGAACGCCGTCAGTCTGCAGTGCGGCGATAATTGCCTGGAGGTGCGGCGAATTAAATTCTCGCTGTTCAATCAAAGACAGAACATCGGAGAGCACCGGCAGCCCGTCGCGGACTTCGTCGGTCTGGCTCAGCAGTTCGCGGATCTGCGGACCCACAAAGAAGAGCAGGCAGACCTGAATGATGATGGCGACTACGATCGGGGCGATTCCGGTCCAGGAGAACAGCCAGCTGATGACTGACAGTGCGGCGAAGATCCCCGTGATCATCGAGGCCCACTGCAGGGGAGCGGGAATGGAGATCAGGGGCTGCCCGACCCAGTCGGCCAGGTGAGTCTGTTCGATTTCACTATGGGTTTCCGCTTCGAGCAGTTCTAACGTCTCGCGAAAATCGAGTTCGTTGCGGAGCTCTTCGACGGATTGCTGACGCGCGCGGATGACACTGGTCTCAGCCGGGCCAAGCAGCCAGCGGGCCAGCGTCTCTTCTCCCAGCTTCGTACGGGCGGCACAGATCAGCTGGAACAGAGAGCCTCGCCCTAACAGGTCCAGGTCGCCGGCGTACATGTGTTGCGGGTCGTAATATTCCTCTCCCGTGGGCCGGACATCAATCCACTTGTCGTCCAGGCGATCCAGGGCGGTTCGATAGTAGGCTTCCGCCAGCCGGGCCCGTTTGAGGCGGCGGATACAGCGGGCGTGCAGAATCACCAGTACAATGAAGGTAATCGCGGGCACAAAGAGCCACTGGGCGCTCAGGATTTCGCCCAGCGTGGAGGCCAGCAGGATTCCGACTGCTGCCAGAAAGACAAAGCCCCGCCATGTCGAATAGCGGTCGCTTTCCTTCACAAATGCCTGTACGTCCGCCGCACGACTGGCGAGCCGTTGTTCGTATTCGGTCCGGGGATTCTGCTGATTCTGGGGGGCTTGCATCGAGTTCGTAATCTTCTGAGAACGCTCTTCTGGTAAAGCTCACTTCTAACGGATTGACGGGTTCATTGCCAGCGTAAACAACGGTGAATTCTGATTTGCAATGAGTCTTCGTACAGGGTAAAACAACCATGCATCTCAGTTATTTTTCAGGAGAAACCGGGCATGGATCAAGTACCTGTTATCGACACGCATCAGCATCTCTGGGATCTGGATCTATTCGAGTTGCCGTGGTTGCAACTGCCTGGAATGGATGTCCTGCGTCGCAGCTTTCGGATGTCCGACTACCGGGAGGCGACACGAAATTGCCCGGTCGCCAAAACGGTTTACATGGAAGTAAATGTTCACCCGGATCTGCATCCGAAAGAAGCTCGCTACGTACTCGAGTTGTGCGCTCAGTCTGACAACCCGATGTCAGGAGCCGTCATTGGGGGGCAGCCGGGCGAAGCCGGTTTTGAGTCGTACCTGGAAGAGTTCCTCGGGAATCCGTTTCTGAAAGGCGTGCGGAGCATTTTACACGATCCGGATCGGCCGCGGGGCATGTGCCTGACGCCTCAATTCAAACAGAATATCCAGCTGCTTGGTCAGCATGATCTGAGTTTCGATTTGTGTATGCGACCGGCGGAGTATCTGGATGCGGTGGAACTGGTTGATGCCTGTCCGGAGACGCGGTTCATCGTGGATCATTGCGGCAATATGAGTGTGCAGCCCGATCAGCAGGAAGCCCGTGCGGAATGGGAATCGGGACTGCGACAACTGGCTGAGCGGGAGCAGGTGATGTGTAAGATTTCGGGAATCGTGGCGACTGCGACTCCCGAAACATGGAAACCGGCAGACCTCAAACAGAACATCGACTTCTGCCTGGACACGTTTGGCGAAGACCGTGTCTTCTTCGGAGGTGACTGGCCTGTCTGTACGCTGACGGCGACATTTGAAACATGGTACGAGGCACTGCAGTGGATCGTGCAGGATCGCTCCGAGGCTTTTCAGCGAAAGCTGTTCCACGACAATGCGGAAGCGTTTTATCGACTTTAAGGAAGACACGGTTTCAATCCCACAGCTGATTCTCATTCAGGGAGGCAGGAATATGAGGCACTTACTTTTCGCGGTTCTGATCTTGATGGTGCTGCCGCAGGCGGCCTACTCGGATGGGCCGGATGCCGCTGCAGGAGACGCGCTGCTGAAGCTGAATGGGGACTTCATCAAGGCGCACGCAGCCGCGAGAAAACTGGACCTCGCCTCTGGCGGACCGATCATTCTGCTGAAAGATGGTCAACTCGTGTTGATCCGTGGCGGGAAGGAAACGACTTCGGAAATTCTGTTTCCCCGGTATGACACGGTGAAAGTCTTTGCCCACATGCCGGTCGCGATCTACCTCATGCTGGGGCCAGCTGGTGCAGGAGAACTGAATACGAAACGTCTGCAGCAACTGGCCGAGTATCATGGTCAGATAGACCGGGTTGAGAAGCAACTCGATCACATTGGCCTGGAAGGAGAACAGCTGAAGCGGCAGAAACAGTTGCTGGCCGGTTCAAAACAGTTCCTGGAACAGGTGATTCAACAGCAACGCTTTAGTACTGAAGAGCTCTATGCATTCACACGCAGTATGCTGCCGATGATTCAGGCGAATATTGCGGAGGCGGCTGCCAGTCAGCTTGATGCCATGCATCAGCAGGTCATGGTCTGGAAAAAAGAGATGACGCCCGAAGAATGGCAGAAACTCCGGGTGTCGGTGAAGGGGGCTGTGCTGGCCCGCGAGGGTAATCTGGCGATGCAATATTTTGAACGCCTGCTGAATCTCGAGGGACCCGGCATGCGGCTGATTTACATGGAACGCTATGTGCCTCCCACACCGATGCAGACCCTGCTGGCGACCCGCTCTGTGGATCGCGGGATCAGTATCGCCTTTTTCGACAATCCCGATCGCATGTTCCGCGACGTTCTGGCAGACGCCGCGGCGGCGCACATTAAGCAGATGAACTTCGATTAGTGTGTCGTGCGAGTGTTAGTGCCTTCGGTGGGGTAAGCAGAAAATGCCTACTCCTGCTCGAAGTCTTCCTCGAGCTCGTCACGCATATCCAGGCTGGGGCCGATGTCTTCCTTGAGATCCTTGGAGCGGTAGTAGATCTTGATCGGGATCTCATTGAAGGGGAGTTCTTCCCGCAGCACGCCGCTGAGGTAGCGTTTCCAGGATTCGCTGAACAGTTTCGAATCGTTGCACTTCAGAACGATGGTCGGCGGTTCGGTGGCGACCTGGGTGGCGTAGAAGATTTTCGGACGTCGGTTCTTGGAGTAGGGGGGCTGATTATTTTGAATCGCCGCCCGCACGACCTTGTTGAGCCGCCCGGTGGAAACGCGCTTGCGGGACTGCTTGTAGATCGTCTGTGCCAGGTTGACGACCTGCTTGATGTTCTTCGAATCGCGGGCGGTCACCAGGGCGACCGGGGCGTGCCGCATGGTGCGGAACTGGCTGGTCAGGTATTCGTCCCACTTCTCCGATGTCATTTTGCTTTCGCGGGCCAGGTCCCATTTATTCACGACGAAGATACAGGGTTTGTGGTTCTCTTCAATTTCCGCGACCAGCTGTTTGTCGACCTTGGAGATGGTCTGCTGGGAATCGAAGAACATCAGTACCACATTGGCGCGGCGGATACTGCGTTTGGCGCGGGTCAGGCCGTAGAATTCGATGTCATTCGCCAGACTCTTGCGTTTCCGCACACCCGGCGTGTCGATAGCCAGGAATGATTTGTCGTCGAACTCAAATCGGATGTCGACGCTGTCCCGCGTGGTGCCGGCGACTTCGCTGACGATCATGCGTTCTGACTCGGCCAGGGCGTTGATGAAGGTGCTCTTCCCCACGTTCCGCCGACCGACGATGGCGATTTTGAGTTCGGGTGGATTGGAGAGATGTTCGCCTTCCGATTCTTCAAACTCTTCAGCCGGGGGGAGGTTATCCAGAATTGTGTTGATCAGTTCATTCCGGTTGCGGTTCCCTTTGACACTGGTGAGCACGACGGGCGCTTTGGTCAGACCAAAAAACTGGGCTGCTTCGTCATCGGTGCGGGTGGAATCGCATTTGTTGACACAGAGGATTTTGGGCTTTTCGATTGAACGGAGCCGCTGGGCGACTTCTTCGTCCAGGTGGGCCAGGCCCATGGAACCATCTACAACAAACAGGATCAGGTCTGCTTCGTCGATGCCGACCTGGATCTGGCGTTCAATGTCTTCCGACAGATCGTCGCTGTCGGTAATGCCGATGCCCCCCGTATCGACGAGTTCGAAGTAGCGTTCTTTTTCATGTACGAGGTACGTGACGCGGTCGCGGGTCACGCCGGCGGTCGGATCGACAATCGCGATCCGGTGTCCGGCGATCCAGTTAAAGATCGAACTTTTGCCTACATTCGGGCGGCCGACGATGGCAATTTTGGGTATGGCCATGATGAATCTATATTATCCAAAGGAATCGTTTTCAGTTTGAATTCGACGGGAGCCGGTTCACTCGCTTGATTTCCCGCTGTCGGGGCTGTATCCCTGAAAGCTGGCAGGGGGAAACGGTGAAGCGCCTGTCAAATCGGAGCTGATTGCTGCTGACATTCAAGCCGGTGAGGGGACCGGGCGGTCACAAACAGAGCTCGGCGAACCACAGCCTGCGGTTCGCATATTATAGCGGCTGAGTCATATTTCTACAGGTTATCCAGTTGACCGGCGATTGTTAATCAACTGGAGCCCTGCGTTTGGGAACTTCCGGCTAAATGACGGTATTTGAGCATGAATTAGCAGCCTGGGGACCGGATTCGGCCTATTTTGAGGGGACGGATGCTCCTGTTTCCCTGTCGGAGGCACAGGCCTACTGTCGGCGGGTCGCGCTGGGGCATTACGAGAATTTCCCCGTCGTCTCCTGGGTGCTGCCGCGTGAGTTGCGCACGCACTTCTTCAACGTGTATGCCTTCTGCCGCTGGGCCGATGATCTGGGGGATGAAATCGAAGGCGCAGAGCGATCGCTGGCGCTGCTCAGCTGGTGGCGATCGCAGCTTGAAGCCTGTTACGCCGGACTGCCTCAGGCAGGACAGGAACATGGCTCAGAGACGGTCAAACTGCACCCGGTCTTCATTGCGTTGATGCCGACGATTGTTGAGTTCGATCTGCCGCAGCAGGCCTTTGATGATCTGATTCAGGCGTTCGAACAGGATCAGCGGGTACAGGAATACGAGACATTCGCACAACTGCTGGAGTACTGCCAGCGAAGTGCCAATCCGGTGGGACGACTGGTCCTGCATCTGTGCCGATCAGTGACCGAGGAGAACCTGGCGTGGTCCGATTCGATCTGCACAGGCCTGCAACTCGCGAATTTCTGGCAGGATGTGGCCCGGGATTATGAGATCGGCCGCATCTATCTGCCCGCGGAGGATCGACATCAGTTCGGTTATTCCCGGGAGCAGTTAGAGAACCGTGAATTTAACCCTGCATTTCAATGTCTGCTGGCGTTTGAGGTCGAACGGGCGCGTAAATATCTGCGGGACGGATTACCTTTGGTGGCCCGCCTGCCGGGCCGTCTGCAGGTGGATATCGATCTGTTTGCGCGGGGAGGTTTGAGGATCCTGGATCATGTGGAAGGCGTGCAGTTCAACGTCTGGAAAACGCGGCCGGTCGTCTCAAAGGGAGAGTTCTTCGGCCTGTTGATGCAGAGTCTCGCCCGGCGGTGGGGTCTGTTGGGACGTTAGGTCCCCGATTCAGCCGTCCCGTTCCTGCAAATTCAGTGGGGATTAAGTTCTGATGAAGAATGGTGAGTTCGCCCCGTTTGCCCTCTATTAAGCTGGTCTCATTTTGCAAGATGCAAGGGGATCGGTGAGTTTGACGATGGGCTGATTCGGAAAAGATTCTTTTGATTTTTTTCGTGAGTTCGGGGTTGGATTTGAATGAAATTTGTGTGTAATTTCTACAAATACAGGCTTTTGATGAGTCTGGTTAATGATTCTTGACATCTTTGGACGATGTCCAACATTTAGTATTGACTACTGAAATATACACACTATATTGGGTATTATGAGTGAGTGACACAGATGAAACAGTACACGGCTGTTCCGTTCTGGGTCAAAAAGAAGTTGGTTTTCACAAGCCTTGGGATGGTAAATCTCCGGATCGTTGCGGGCCGCGTTTTTGTCGCTTTTCAGAGTGCTCAACGTGTCTGCTGATGACTCGAAAAACCTGTCTGACAGGGACTTGCTGGAGCCTCGACTCTCACATGCGGTTATTGTTCAGAAATCGAATTTCAGATCAGTGAGGGTTCTGTAAGAGCAAACGGAGTTGCCAGTTCATGCAATGCGTAAATGCTGCCTGCCTGCTCCATTCTCTTTATGTTTCCTGTCTTTTCTGTTGTGTCATTTCTGGCAATGAGAAGCGAGAGCACTTCATGTAGTGTCACTGGGGGTGTCACTGCAGATCATCTCACCACACATCTTTTGGATACACCTAAGCTGCTGTCGGCATGGACACAGCCGGATTTTTAGCATTCCATTTTAAGGAGGCAATCGAATGATTCGAGCGCAAACAGAATGGATCGTCAGGAAGCGCGGGGGCCGCAAAGCTCCGTTTGATGCTTCGTTGATCGGTCGAGCAATCTCCAACGCTTTTCGTGCAGAACTGAATCTCGCGGAAAATCAGCCACTCGATGATGAAATCCGGATGGAAATTCCGGAGATGGTCGAGACAGTGGCCAACGAAATTTCTTCAGCAGCCAGCAGTGATGAAGGCATTGAAGTCGAAAAGATTCAGGACGTCGTCGAGATGATGCTGATGCGTCGCGGGCACTACCGGATCGCCCGTCGCTACATCGTCTATCGTGCCGAACGCGCCAAACTGCGGGCCCTGCGTGGCTCCTCAGAGCTGGAAGACGCTGCAGACGAGCTCAAGTCTTCCGCACCCCGGTTCCATGTGATCCTCAAAGACGGCACGAAAGTTCCCTTTGACGAATCACGAATTCTGGCCCGCCTGTCGGAAGCCTGTCGCGGCCTGGAAGGGGACTGCTCAGCAGAAGACCTGCTGGAAGAAGTCATGCGTTCCATCTTCGATGGTATCTCCGTAGAAGAACTGTATCGCGCCATGATTCTGGCAGCCCGGACCCGTATCGAACGGGATCCCGCTTACGATACCGTTGCTTCACGCCTGATGCTGAAGATCATTTATAACGATGCCCTGGGTAACGCTCCCGCGGACGTAAATGAGCTGAATCAGCTGTACGTCGATCGGTTCCAGCAGTTCCTGAATGATGGTATCGAAGCCAAACGTCTGAGCCCCGATCTGCTCAGCTTTGACCTGAATCGTATCGCTCTGGCCCTCGAACCCAAGCGGGATCACCTGTTCCAGTACCTGGGACTGCAGGCGATCTTTGACCGTTACCTGCTGCACATTGGCGGCCGTCGCATTGAAACACCTCAGTATTTCTGGATGCGTGTTTCCATGGGCCTGGCAATCCAGGAGCAGGACGATCCGACCGGACGGGCGATTGAGTTCTACAATATTCTTTCAACCTTCCGCTTCACCTCTGCGACGCCGACCCTGTTCAACTCAGCCACACTGCACCCGCAGTTGAGCTCCTGTTACCTGTCGACCGTCGATGACGACCTGGATCATATCTTCAAGTGTGTTTCCGACAACGCCAAGCTCTCCAAGTGGGCCGGCGGACTGGGGAACGACTGGACTCAGATCCGGGCGACCAACTCGCACATCAGTGGTACCAACGGCCAGAGCCAGGGCGTGATTCCGTTCCTGAAAGTGGTCAACGATACGGCTGTGGCTGTGAACCAGGGTGGCAAGCGGAAAGGGGCTGTCTGCTCCTACCTCGAAACCTGGCACCTGGATGTCGAAGAGTTCCTCGATCTGCGGAAGAACACCGGCGATGATCGCCGTCGTACTCACGACATGCACACCGCCAACTGGATTCCCGACCTGTTTATGCGTCGCGTTCGCGAAGACGCCGAATGGACTCTGTTCAGCCCGGACAGTGTACCCGATCTGCATGACCTCTACGGTCACGATTTCGAAAAGCGGTACGTCGAATATGAACAGATGACCGAAACCGGCGAGATCAAGCTGTTCCGGAAGGTTTCTGCTGTCGAACTGTGGCGGAAGATGCTGACCCGTCTGTTCGAAACCGGTCATCCCTGGATTACCTGGAAAGATCCGTCCAACATCCGTTCTCCGCAGGATCATACCGGCGTGGTTCACAGCAGTAACCTCTGTACTGAGATTCTGCTCAACACCTCCCGTGATGAGACCGCTGTCTGCAACCTGGGTTCCGTCAACCTCAAGCTGCACATCGTCGATGGTCAGCTCGACCTGGGCATGCTGGAAGAAACGGTTCGCACTGCGATGCGGATGCTCGACAACGTGATCGACATCAACTACTACCCGACTGCCGAAGCACGCAACTCCAACACCCGCCATCGTCCCGTCGGTCTGGGCGTGATGGGCTTCCAGGACGCTCTGCTTGCCCAGGGAATCAGCTATGCCAGCATGCAGGCGGTTGAATTCGCCGATGCCAGCATGGAAGCCATTTCCTACTTCGCGATTCTGGCTTCGTCCGAACTCGCCGGAGAACGGGGGCGCTACGGTTCCTATCACGGTTCCAAGTGGGAACGCGGCCTGTTGCCGATCGATACGCTCGACCTCTACGAGAAAGAGCGGGGCGTGCCGATTGACGTGGATCGTCAGACCCGTCTGGACTGGCAGCGTGTTCGCGATTCGATCGCTGCGAACGGCATGCGTAACAGTAACGTGATGGCAATTGCACCTACGGCAACTATCTCCACGATTATCGGTGTGTCTCAGTCGATTGAGCCTTCCTACAAGCATCTGTATGTGAAGAGCAACCTGTCTGGTGAGTTCACCCAGGTCAACCGTCAGCTGGTGGACGACCTGAAAGCCCTCGACCTGTGGGATGCGGACATGCTGGAAGCTCTCAAGTACTACGATGGTTCGGTCGTCGAAATTGAGCGGATTCCTGATGATGTGAAGGCCCGTTATCTGACGTCATTCGAAGTGGAACCCAAGTGGATTATCGAATGTGCGGCCCATCGCCAGAAATGGATCGACATGGGGCAGTCACTGAATCTGTACCTCTCAGAACCGTCCGGGAAGAAACTGCATGAAATGTACATGCTGGCCTGGGAACGCGGTCTGAAAACTACGTACTACCTGCGAACGCTGGCAGCCACCCAGGTTGAGAAATCGACCGTGGACGTCAACAAGTTCGGCATTCAGCCCCGCTGGATGAAGAACGCCAGTGCTTCCGGCGACATCCAGGTGGAACGGTCGGTTCAGCCCGCTACCGTGGTGGCTCCCGGTCAATCCTGTAATCTGGATGGTGATTGCGAAGCCTGCCAGTAATCTGGCGGGCTGCGTCCCACGATCCGTATTTGTGCTTACGTTACTTTTCCAAATGGATTTTAATGAGGTGTTATGATGACAATTCTCAATTCCAATACATCCGGTTCTCCTTCACTGACTCCCGTAGGAGATACCCCCACGGGCCGTTTCAAGGCGGATAAAAAACGACTGATTAACTGCTCGCAGGTTGATGTCAACCAGCTGATGCCGCTGAAGTATCACTGGGCCTGGGAACATTACCTGAATGGCTGTGCGAACCACTGGATGCCCACCGAAGTCGGAATGACCAAGGATATCGAAATGTGGCGTTCCAGCAAGCTCAGCGAAGGTGAGCGGTTTGTGATCATGCGGAACCTGGGTTTCTTTGCGACTGCAGAGAGCCTGGTGGCCAACAACATTGTGCTGGCGATCTTCAAGCATGTGACCAACGCTGAATGCCGTCAGTACCTGCTGCGTCAGGCGTTTGAAGAAGCCGTCCATTCCCATACCTTCCTGTACATCGTGGAAAGCCTGGGACTCAATGAGTCTGAGGTCTTCAACATGTACCACGAAGTGCCTGCGATCGCCAAAAAAGATCAGCTGGAGATGGAACTGACTTCCGAAATTCTGGATCCTGATTTTTCCACCGATTCCTTCGAAGGAACTCAGGCATTTCTGAAGAACCTGATCGGCTACTACCTGATCATGGAAGGCCTGTTCTTCTACACCGGTTTCGTGATGGTGCTCTCGTTCCATCGCCGCAACATGATGACCGGAATCGGGGAACAGTTCCAGTACATCCTGCGGGACGAAACCATTCACCTGAATTTCGGGATCGACCTGATCAATGGCATCAAGCAGGAAAACCCGGAAGTCTGGACTCCCGAGTTCCAGCAGACCATTATCGAGCGCGTCAAGTACGCAGCCGAACTCGAAATCGAGTACGCTAAAGACTGTCTGCCCACAGGGATTCTGGGACTGAACGGCGATCTGTTCCGCGAATACGTGCAGCACATTGCTGACCGTCGTCTGGAACGCATCGGTCTGCCCGCCCAGTACGGTTCTTCGAATCCGTTCCCGTGGATGAGCGAAACCATGGACCTTTCGAAGGAAAAGAACTTCTTCGAAACCCGCGTGACCGAATACCAGAGCTCAGGATCACTGAGCTGGGACTGATTCGTCCGCGACAAAATGGAATGCACCCTCGAAGGGACCACCAGCCGGTGGTCCCTTTTTTGATGCGCGTGAAGAATGGGGGAAAATGGAAGGCGGGGCTCCAACCAAAGCGTTTTATCTGTGGCTGTTGAAAAGAGATAAACCAACGCAGCTGGCGATAGCCGACTGTATTAGAGAGTTCACCGTCCTATGATTCTGGTGATCTCTGGTGCGAAATTAATTGGCAATCATCAAAAAGTTATGGCACTCGCGAAGTTCTCATCCAATGTCTCAAAGACTACCCATTCTGAGACGACGAAATACAATTTCGCATAAGTGAAGCATGGATAACAGTTTGTGTCTCGATGCCTCATGTCCGGTAAACTGAGAATTTTAACGACCCCTTTTGATACCCGTGACGGCACATGCTTTGCATTACTGTGTGCTGGAACATGGCGCTCTGTCCCCTCCTGCTGAAGACCTCTCTTCGAGCCTCACGTTGAATGTCCTCTTGCTACATCTCATCCACTATTACATCAGGACAAGAACAAGAGTTACTTATTGGAAAACAATTCCTTGTGCCATTCTACAAATCCCCTTTTCATTCCTGGAAATGGTGATTCAGAAGGCGGGGCAGGAGTCTGCACAGTTTGTTGGAGACTCCCTTTTAATTCGGGGAACCGATGTTCATTTTAGAATTTAGTATTGAATCAATGGCTTAACCATAGTTTAATAAATAAAATAAACGAACTGTTTTCCCTCCAATAAGTGACCCTCCAATACGCTATCGACCTTCGTTTGTGAGAAGCCTTCTCAATACCATCATCACGAAACTAATCCAGCACACATATTAAGCTTCTGTATTTTCTAATCCTGTGGATTTATCTCTAAACCTATGAATTTTAAGAGGGAGTTATTTGATGTCGAGGACCATACACAACAAGAAGGGTTTTACTCTGATTGAACTGCTGGTGGTAATTGCAATTATCGCTATTTTGATTGCATTGCTGCTCCCTGCCGTACAGCAGGCGCGCGAAGCGGCCCGCCGTTCCACCTGCAAGAACAATATGAAGCAGCTTGGACTGGCGTTGCACAATTATCACGATGCTCACAGCAAGTTTCCCTACTCGAGTGCCAACAATGCCATGGTCTGGAAGCAGGCCGGCGATCCGATCCTGAATCAAACAGGCTGGACGCTGCTGCTGCCCTATATTGAACAGACTGCACTATATAATCAGTTCAACTTCAGTGCCGCCCAGCGCAACAGTACATTTAGCGGATGGTCTTCGAACAGTGCGGGAACCGTGATGGGCGCGTCTGCAGACATCACCGCGAATATGGAGCTGACGAAAAAGGTCATCGCTGTTTTCAATTGTCCGAGTGATGACAACAACCAGACCTACAATGCCGTGTCTCCCAACTACGGCTGTGGTGTCTCGGGAAGTGCCATGACCAACTACGGGTTCAGTGTCACCTCCGGTACGGGCCCCTGGGCGTTGTGGCGAAATGAAGGAGCTACCACAAGAGCGCTCTTCGGGGAGAATTCCGATTCTGATATCTCGAAGATCAAAGATGGGACCAGTAATACCGTCATGGTCTGCGAAACGACTCGTCAGGTGCGGGATGGAACCGGTAACTACTGGGGCTGTAGCGTCTATGCAGGAAATGGTGTCAACCTGGGTCACAGTCGGGGAATCAACTACTGGCTCTGTTGCTCCTGGACTCCTCCAATGACGGAACGTCCCGGCGTACTGGGATCTTACAGTATGCCCGGAAGTGCCCATGTCGGCGGTTGTATGATTCTGCTTGCCGATGGTGCAGTGCGTTTTCTCAGCGAGAACGTCGATGCTTCTATCCGCACCGGCCTCTCCAGAATCAAAGACGGCCAGGTACTCGGTGAATTCTGATCATGGAATTTGTTTTCCGATATGTCTGATGCTTACGGATGAGGAAATCCGTGAGCATCAGACTCTTTTCTCTTATTCAATCCTGCTTCTTCTTACTCTGGTGGAACAACATGAGCGCGTGCTTAGATACGATGCGTCAATTGACTCGAGGAACCGCGATCCTTTTTGCGGTAATGCTGACTGCTCTTTCCGGTTGTGGCGGTTCGGATACCGGTCCCGGCACTGATATGATTCCTGTTACGGGATCCGTGACGATGGATGGAGAACCGCTTGTCGGTGCCATGGTTGAATTTCATCCCACGAGCGGAACGAAAGGGAATGGCGCTTTTGGCCTGACCGATGAGGCGGGCAAGTTTACTTTGACTGACTACCATTCGAATCCGGGATGCCCTCCCGGGGAGTACGGTGTGACCTTCTCGAAGATCACCCTCCCGGACGGGTCTCCGATTCCTCCCGATTCCCAACAAGGTGGAGTCGGGATGAAAGAACAGATTCCGCCTGCCTATAACCTGTTCAAGCCACATGCGATTATCCAGGCAGCCTCAGTCAAAGCGCCGGAATCGACATTCGAATTTCAACTCGACTCAAAATTCAAACCCCCGCAGTCGTTTTATCATGAATAGTCAGCGGGTCTCAAATGTGACCCGGGACTGATTCATCTGCAACAAAATGAAACACCCTTCAAAGGGACCACCGCCGGTGGTCCCTTTTTTATTGCGCGTGAAGGGTTGAGAGAAAACTACTGGCTCTGGCAGATCGTTACTGTTGTTCGGGGATGAACGTGATAGACTAATGCCAGGGTCTGTTCCCACTACGGCAAGACTTGATTTTCCTCCAAATCCTGAAGGTGGCTTAAGACAGTAAATGGGGTCAGCGACTCTTAAAAAAGAGATGAAGCATTTAGCATAACAACTTTTTAGTCATGACCGTATTCTAAATATATTTCACGTCCAACTATCTGGAGCGTTTCAGGAGCAAGCCCCATGTACTCCAAGCGAATTCGATTATACATCGCATATTGTTTAACTTTGCTTTCAGCAATCATCCCGGCCGAAATCCTCTCAGCGTTCGATACTGAACCGATCAAGGTTGAAGTCAAAGAGAACGTTGCCGTGCCGATGCGCGACGGGGTCATACTGAGGGCAAACGTTTTTCGGCCCGATCGCGGCGGACCCTACCCCGTTTTGGTAATGCGTACCCCGTATGGAAAGTCGAAGCGAATGGATCGCTATGTCAAAGCGGGTTATATCGTCGTGTCTCAGGATGCTCGTGGACGATACGATTCGGATGGGGAGTGGGAGTCGTTTGTGCGTTTCAATACGCATGATGCGGAAGACGGGTACGATACGGTCGAATGGGCGGCAAAGCTGGAAGGTTCCAACGGAAAAGTCGGCACGTTTGGAGGGTCCTACAATGCCTTCCTTCAATGGCGATTAGCCCCATTGAGGCCACCCTCATTGGTCGCCATGTGCGCTTATAGTATCCCGGCGCGCTATACCGATCTGGAAGGTCCGGGTACGATCCGACCCGGGCGTCGGCTCCATTGGTGGTCCGTCTCCATGTCGCCGGACATGCGCCGTCGTGCGGAACGGGAAGGCACTCACGCACGCGCTGCAGCACAAACAGAATGGACTTCTGGTAAGTCCGAGCACTGGCTGAATTTTCTCCCCTACCTGGATTTACCGCAAGAAGTATTCGAGGATGAAATCAAGCCTGTCCGTTACTGGCTGAAGAATCCTTATACAGATCCCTGGAAGCTGCACAAATCCGTGGATGAAATCACGGTCCCGAATTTAAATATCATCGGCTGGTCTGACCATTGCAACGGAGACCTGATGCTGGATCGTGCCATCAGGTCGGAGGGGGGGAGTAAGGTGGCACGCAAGGGTTCGCGCACGATCGTCGGCCCGTGGCCTCACGGAGGTTTTAAACGCCGCCGCTACGGGAACATCGATTTTGGTCCACAGGCCGTCTTTGATCTTGCGGCTTACCAGATACGCTGGTTTGATTATTGGCTGAAGGGCAAGCAGAATGGCATCGATGAGACTGCATCCTATCGCATCTTTGTCATGGGAGACAACGCATGGCGTGACGAGCCCGATTGGCCACTGGAGCGGGCTCAAGACAAGGTCCTCTATCCAGGCAGCGCTGACGGAGCGAACACTCCCGCCGGCGATGGGAAGTTGACGGTCGATTTACCGTCGCAACAGGGCACAGACAACTATCGCTACGATCCCGAGAACCCGGTGCCTTCCCTGCATGGAGAACGATTAATTCAAATTCCGACGGACCAGCGGCCTTTAGCCCAACGTCAGGATATTCTGGTTTATCAGACGGAGCCCCTGACTGAGCGCATAGAAGTGACAGGAAATCCCATTGTGGAGTTGCACGCCGCATCGTCTGCACCCGATACCGATTTCATTGTTCGATTGATCGATGTGCACCCGGACGGACTGGCACGCGATGTGTCGATGGGGATGGTACGGGCCAGGTATCGCCAGGGACTCGATCAGCCGAGTCTGATTAAACCGGAAGCTGTTGTAAAATACACGATCCGCATGAACCCCACATCGAATGCATTTCTGCCCGGTCACAGGATTCGCCTGGATATCACCAGTTCGGACTTCCCGAATTACGATCGCAATCACAACACGGCGGCGAATCAAAACGCCGACGCAGAACTGAAGATCGCCAACCAGACCATTTATTTTGGCAGCAAATACCCCACCAGAATCGTGCTGCCATGGATACAGAGTGAATGACAGGCGCTACTGCCAGGCGGCACAGTTCTCGTATCGGGCGACAAGGATGCTCAGTTGCCACCTGTCGTGCACCCCTTTAATCCCGATGCTCGTGATGGAGAACTGGGAGAATCAATGAAACCTGTAATTCAGGATTACTATCAATGCGGTAACGTTTCTGAAGTGGGAGAACCTCTTAGTTTCGATAGATCCAAGTCCTGCGCCCTTGGCACCAGAAATGTAGTGGGGTTTTATGTTTCTACGCCCCAACTTACAGTAGTCTTGTATCGCCCGGAAGACGTTCTCTTGCTGCAAGTCGAGCAGTGTTCGGATACCGTATCGGCGTTCGAACTCGGCCGACTATGGATACATCGCTCTATACTATCACCCGCAGAGCAGACCACAGACTGTTCTAAAATTTGCATAAACATTGAGGCAGGGGAGTGCGTCACAAGTTTTCGCAGAAAATCATGCAGACGGGAGTTTTCGCTGAAAATGCGTGGCAAGCGAATTCTGTTGCTCCAGTATGAAATCAGAGAATCTGTTTTCGATCCAACAATGGACCTAATTGACGAGCATGGGGAAGACTTTTGGATGTGGTTGGACTACGTTCTTCGAATCAAAGACCTTTCCAGCCAGCTTTTTCTGTGAAGCCGGATAGAAAAAGGGGTTAGGACTCTTAAAAAAGAGACCAGTCCCCTTTAATAGATCCTTAGATGGATCCGTTGAATGACAGCTAAAAGCAAGTAATAGTTGCTGAATAATTCTGGCCCCTCCGAGGAATATCATACAGATGTATTATATCAGTGGAAGCATCGTTGGTTTTGCTATCAAAATTGAATCGATTCAAAAAATAAATAAGAAAGAAGCCGAAGGTTATATTCAGTTGTTTTTAGAACAAGTGAAACAAGAGGACGGTATCGATCCTAACATTCCTAACAACGAACTATCTGAAGATTTATTAGAGTGCTACAAGATGCATGAGTCCAATCTAAGGAAAATATTTGGTCTTCCACATGACCCAATAGAGCCTAACGGTTCATTAGTACTTCCCTTTCGATTTATACGTGATCTATTTGGAACAGAGTTGGAAATAGATATCAACATTGTTGAAATGCCTCCAATTCATGATCTGGAGTTCAAAAACAGTAAATTGAACGGACCCTATAAGACACCCTTTGGATTTCCCCCTGAAGATGAAAATATCGCATACTTAACTCTGGAGGAAATCAAAGAAGAAAGACAACAACTGGAAGGCTGTCTTCAGAAAACATATGAAGAAGTTAGGGATTTTAGAGGGATGAATCCTCAGCAAATTGAGGAAGAAAAAGAAGTATGGACTAATCTAATTTTTCCAGCGAGAGAGACATATCTGGATTGGCTGGATTATTGCCTCCTAAAGGAAATGGATTTGATTATTATCGAATATTTAAATTGATCAGTGGGTAGTTCACACCATCAGAGCTCTTTGAATGTCGGCCCGAAACAAGTAATGGTTACTGAATAATTTTATCTCCTGCGAGGAATTCCCTTCGAGAAGAGAAAAGGGGGCTCTGATAATTATTCTTTAAGTTATGAGGTTGGTAATGCGGACATATGGTCTGGGGCGAATGACAAGTTTGCAAGTGGACGTCTTGGATTTGGGAGGTGCGCTTTGTGGAGTACCAGGCGACATAGCTAAGGAAGAAGATCGAATTGAAGCAATGAGACAAGCATTACAGAGCCTTAAAGAAGAAACGGGGGAGGACTTTGGGTACAATATAGAAAAATGGCATCACTATCTTCAGTCATCAGATGAATTTAAAAAAGCTTATACTTTTAGGAGCGGTTGGGATGAAGTATGCGCTGGAGTAAAAGAATTAGTTGCTGACAAAGACCACTCAAGGCGAGTTGAATTGGCCCAGCAAACAATGGATGAAGAGATGTAAAAGTAACAGGAAGGGATAAAAAAGGGTCAGCGACTCTTGAAGAAGAGACCCGACCCCTTTGTTGGCCCTTTAATAATCCCAGGATTTCTTATGTCAGACCTCTTGTCCCTTTTAAAAATATTTAACTCGATGAGTCGAATATGCTTTTCGACTTTATTAATGAGAGATTGGATGTATGGCCGAGTTAAAAGATGTCAAATCCGTTTTTGAGGACATTAAAGTTGAGGGAGAATGGTGGTTGCCTGAAACACCACAAAAAACAATAAGAGGTACTCTGATTGGTAAAGAAGCCGAAGATTTTGTATTGAATACAGAAGATAGCCTTGAGGATTTTAGTCTCTCAAACATACCGTTCAATACGCTAAGTAATGCTGATACAAAATACGATTTGATCATCTTGGGGAGCTCTAGGCGAGGTCAAATATATACTTTGGTGTCATGTTTTTTATTTGCACATAAATACAATTATAATAGAGCTTCAGGGGTTCAAACCAATGATTACTCTTATGCTGTTAATCGAATTATTGAAGGAGCACATTTAAGTACATATGAAGAATTATGTTTCGATAAAATCAAATTTGGAATTAGTAATTTTGAGGATTGGCATGGATTAAATGCATTTAAAGCTAAGCACGATCATGAAAACAATATCATCGATTTTCGTTATTCCCGTCCAGATATAATTACAATTATTGATAATGAAAATATAACTGCGGAAATAGAATATATTTACAAACCACCTTCAGTCGAATATGCACAAAAAGCAGGAACAATATCACATTCAGCGCGTATCGTTATTAGAACGAAAAAAACAAAACTACCATTGGAAGACTTCAAAAATACAGGGCAAACTTCTTTAAACGATCATTTATTAAACATTGAAAAATTTATTCAATTTGCAGTGCAAAAAGAAGTTTATTCATACGATTTGCAAGTATACAAAAATGAAATGCGTAATCCTGTTGATTCAAATTATGAATACCCTCTTAAGTTTTTTCGAATGATTAGGCCTCGTTCTGATATAACGCCAATCCACTTTACGAAAATGCTTTTTGCTTGGAAGGCTGTCGCAGACGACCCTCAGAAATATTTTCAAGCTTGGTCAGATACTCTTGAAGATATTGATATGCCAATATGGTTATATTTTAGTTCTTTTGATAAAAAGGCTTACGCTGATCAGCGTTTTATGCAATTGGTTCAGGCTTTAGAAGGTTATCATCGGATTCGATTTTCTGATCAATCAATACCATCAGAGGAGCATATTTCATGTGTTAAAAAAATTGTTAAGTTATGCACTGAAATTAAATCATGTGCAGATATTGGTGCTCAAAGAAATGGTGAAAGAAGGGGACTTGGCAAATGGATTAATGGAAAGTTGAAATATTCGCATGAACCAAGTTTGGCTGATCGTTTGCGACAGTTATTTACTAAGAATATTGAATTAGCAAAATGGTTGACGAATGAATCCAAAACCAAGCCAAAGACTATGAATAAATTTGCCGAACTGGTTGCAAGCAGACGAAACGAATATGCCCACTGCTTGGGAGATGCTGGTGAAGAATTTACACATGCACGACGAACGCAAACAATAATTCTAATGCGGTTAATCTTTGCTATTATTCTCTTAGAAGAAACTGGTTTTAGTGGTGATAAAATTGATCAAATTATCCGTGGTTACTTGGAATCTGATCAGTTAAAAAAATCTCTAACTAACGAACCTTTAAAATAAAAAATAGAATTGAATAACGATGGAAATGAGCCGGCACCAGTTTCTCTTTCGCGTGTCTTCATGTCAGATTCGGTTCTCACACCGACTGATCGTTTTGACTGATTTTCAAGTTGACGAATCTTGTGTCGACTGTTAAGCTCGCTGTCCGTTGGAATTGATGAAACGTTGAACGCTGCGTTTCACTTCCTGTCTTTGTTTCGTTTTCACAGGAAAACAGCTATGACTCTCTACATGCAGCGCGTCCACTGGTGTGACCGACTGTATGTCTCGCCCGAATACAGACGGGTTGGAGACGCAGATGATGCAGAGTCTGACATGCGCCTGGTCTAAGACTGGCACTGCTGTTGCGCGCACCGCGAGTTGAGTGTGCGGCCCTCGTTCTCGATTGCGTGTTCGATCCTGCGCGAGTGTTAATGCCTGTAACCCCTGTCAGATCCCTGTTCGGTTTCTGCCTGCGCGCCTTGAGGTTGCGCCGGTAATCGTGCCGGCGTGGTTCCTGTCTGCAGTGCTCCGTCAAAGATCAGCGCGCTGTGTCTGATCTCGATCGCTTTTTGTTTTTTCACGGTCTGTGAACTCAGGGAAGGTCTGCGCACAACGTGCGCGCTGCTTTCAAAACTTTCACAGACACGTCGCCGCTGACGGTACGCACCGATGTCACGTGCGCTCGCGGTACGCGCGGTGGCGGAATGCATACCAACACAATCATTATCAATACACTTTGAAAGGAGCCAGCAGATGGCTATTGCTACCAATCTTGGATTTCCCCGTATCGGCGCACAACGAGAACTGAAACGGGCCGTTGAAAAATTCTGGTCCGGAAAAATTTCGGAAGCGGAATTACACAATGTCTGTCGTGAACTGCGTGAAACTAACTGGAAACGACAGCAGCAGGCGGGAATCGCGCACATTCCCTCCAACGATTTTCGCTTTACGACCAGGTACTGGATACCGCGGCGCTGGTCGGTGCGATTCCCCGGCGGTTTGAATGGTCAGGGGAAGAAGTTGACCTGGCGACTTACTTCGCGATGGCGCGGGGTGGCAAAGGGGGGCAGTCGGTGACCGCCTCAACCGAAGGTGTCGCGGCACTGGAGATGACCAAATGGTTCGATACGAACTACCATTACCTGGTCCCTGAGTTTGAGGGGGATCTGCAGTTCCAGCTCGCTTCGCGGAAGCCGATCACGGAGTACCTGGAAGCGAAGGCGCTGGGAATCGAGACGCGTCCCGTACTGCTGGGGCCGGTTTCGTTTCTGCTGTTGGGGAAGACCTGGGAGGCGGATATCGATCCCTTAAGCCTGCTCGATGCACTGTTGCCCGTGTATGCAGAAGTGCTGGCGGAACTGGCGGCTGCCGGGGCGGAGTGGGTGCAGATTGACGAACCGTGCCTGGTGCTCGATCTGACGGAAGCCCAGCAGGCGGCGTTTCAACGGGCCTACGATCGACTGTCGATTAATGGAAACCAGCTCAAAATTGTGCTGGCCACGTATTTTGGTGACCTGAAAGAGAACCTGTCGACGGCGGTGTCGCTGCCGGTCGAAGCGCTGCACATCGATCTGGTGCGGGCACCAGAACAGCTGGAAGACGTGCTGGCCCAACTGCCGGAAGAACTTTCACTCTCGCTGGGAGTCGCCGACGGGCGGAACATCTGGAAGAACGATGTCAGCCGATCGATTTCGCTGGTGGAAACCGTCGTGGAACGGCTGGGGACAGATCGCGTTTTGATCGGTCCTTCCTGTTCGCTGCTGCATACGCCCGTCGATCTGTCGCTGGAGTCGGGACTGGATCCCGAGGTTCGCCAGTGGCTGGCTTACGCGCAGCAGAAGCTGGAGGAGATCAACCTGATCACGCGAGCCATCAATGGCGGACGGAAATCAGTGGCTGCGGAACTGGCCTGGTACGATGAGAAGATGGAATCCCGACGGAAGTCCGAGCGCGTCCATCGTGCGGAGGTCAAGGAACGCTGTGCCGGGGTGACGGAAGAGATGCTGCGACGGCAGTCTCCTTATCCGGCGCGGCAGACGATCCAGACGCACGAACTGCAGCTGCCTTTGTTTCCGACGACGACCATCGGTTCGTTCCCGCAGACGGATGACATCCGCAAGGCGCGGGCCGCGTTCAAGAAAGGGGAACTGAAAGAAGCAGCGTATGAGGAGTTTCTCAAGAACTGCATTGCCAGTGATATTCGCTGCCAGGAAGAGATCGGTCTGGATGTGCTCGTGCATGGCGAAGCGGAGCGGAATGACATGGTCGAGTACTTCGGCGAACAGCTGGAAGGCTTCATCGCGACGAAGCATGGCTGGGTGCAGAGTTATGGCTCGCGGTGTGTGAAGCCGCCCGTGATCTTTGGTGATGTGCTGCGTAAGGAGCCGATGACGGTGAAGTGGACTGCTTATGCGCAGTCCTGTACCGAGAAGCTGATGAAGGGGATGCTCACCGGGCCGGTGACGATTCTGCAATGGTCGTTTGTGAGAGACGATCAGCCGCGGAGCGAAACCTGTCAGCAGATCGGACTGGCGATCCGGGATGAAGTACTCGATCTGGAAGCGAGCGGCATCCGGGTGATTCAGATCGATGAACCGGCGATCCGCGAAGGTCTGCCACTCAGGCAGGCCGACTGGGACGCGTATCTGCAGTGGGCGGTGGACTGTTTCCGGCTGGCTTCGGCAGGCGTGGAAGACGAAACGCAGATCCACACACACATGTGCTATTCGGAATTCAACGATATCATCGAAGCAATCGGGGCTCTGGACGCAGATGTGATTTCGATTGAGACTTCGCGGAGCAATATGGAGCTGCTGGATGCGTTCGTGCAGTATCAGTATCCGAATGAGATTGGACCCGGCGTATATGACATTCATTCGCCCCGGGTGCCAACCGTGGAGTCGATCGAGTACCTGCTGGAGAAGGCTCTCGAAGTTTTGCAGCCCCGCCAGTTGTGGGTGAATCCGGATTGCGGTCTGAAAACCCGCAAATGGGAGGAAGTCAAACCTTCGCTGGAGAATATGGTCGCGGCGGCGCAGCAACTGCGGGCCCAGTGGCTGTCACGCGTCTGAACGTGTGATTCATAGGAAAAGATGACTGAAAACGTAGTCAGCTGCGGAATGTTCGTTGTCGGACATTCCGGGCTGATCTACGATAGGGGCTAGTGGGGCTGTTCCCCGCGCGAAGAAATAGAAACAGACACTGATATGAAACATCAATTCGAATTGAAACTGATCCTGTTGTTACTGACGCTGGCCTGGTTGGTGGGCTGTGGTACGCAGGAAGCGGGTTCGGTTGCATCACAGACAGAGCAGGGGGCGCAGGCACCTGCGTCTGAGCTGCCGCCTGCTTCGGAGGCGACTGCAGTCGACGTCGTTGCGGAGGCGCAGTCGTTCCCGGTGACGGTGAAAGATTACCAGGGGCGGGATGTCACGCTGGCGAAACAGCCGCGGCGGATTATTTCGCTGCTTCCGTCGCATACGGAGACGCTGTTTGCACTGGGGGCGGGTGAGCAGATGGTGGGCTGCACATCTTTGTGCAATTATCCGCCGGAGACTGAGGAACTGAAACAGATTGCGCTGGCGAACCCGGGCAGCATCAGCCTGGAAGCGCTGGTGGAGTTACAGCCGGACCTGATTGTGACCGGCGGGGATTATCATCGACAGCTGGCGGCGCAACTGGAGACACTTAAGATTCCGGTGCTGGCCCTGGAGTCGCAGTCGGTGGCGGATATCGAAAAAGCGATGCTGGGAATCGGGCAGGCGACCGGGCATTCTCGACAGGGACAGAAATTGATCGCCCGGTTGAAGGATGAGATCGCTGGAGTACAGAAGCAGATCAAACCGTTTCAGAAAGAGGAGCGGCCCAAAGTTTTTTACCGGGTCTGGGATCAGCCGTTGATGACTGCCGGCCCGCATTCGTTTATCGGCGAGCTGATCACGCTGGCCGGGGGAGAGAATGTGTTCGCGGATGTGGAACCAGCTTATCCCCAGGTGAGTGAAGAGACTTTGATTCTGCGGAACCCGGAAGTGATTGTCATGCCGCGAATGAAAGAGGGGCCCGCGGACGCGCAGCAGGTGCTCGAAAAACTGCGTCAGCGTCCGGGGTGGTCGGACATGGCAGCGGTGAAAGGGGGACGCGTGTATCTGATTGAAGACGATGTGATTTCCCGGCCCGGCCCGCGGGTGGTGCAGGGACTTCAAAAACTGGCACAGGCGTTGTACCCTGAGGCATTTCCCGATCCTTAAGCTTGAGAGTGGATTCTGCAGGTGAGACCCACGCAACCCCGTTTTGCTGTCTGGCGGATACTCCCGTTCCTGGGAGGGCTGCTGCTGGCGCTGCTGGTGGGGATTCATTTTGGTGCGGTGCAGTTGTCGCTGTCCGAGATCTGGCAGGGTCTGACAGGGGCCGCAGCCGGCGCGCAGATCGAGACGATTCTATGGCAGATCCGACTACCGCGAGTGGTGCTGGCGGCTTGTGTCGGTGCGGGGCTGGCGATTGCGGGCGCTGCGTTTCAGGGAGTGTTTCGAAATCCGCTGGCTGATCCGTTTGTGATTGGTGCTTCGAGCGGTGCCGCTTTGGGGGCGACACTGGCTCTGCTTTGTCTGGCGGGAAGTGTGACGGTCATCACGAGCACCGGTCAGGTGCCCTGGCTGATCCTGGCGGCGTTTGGCGGGGCGATGCTGATTGTCGGGGCTGTGTTTGTGATTGCCTCGCTCAGTAACCTGGGACGAAGTGCGCCGCTGTTGACGTTGATTCTGGCGGGGATGGCACTCAGCAGTTTTACCGGAGCGCTGGTTTCGCTGATCATGTTTCTGAATCATGAGATGCTGAATACCATTTTCAACTGGCTGCTCGGGAGCTTTTCAGGCAGACACTGGAATGAAATCGCGATTGCCGGTCCGGTGATCCTGGTGAGCGGCGGTCTGATATGGATGTTGTCGCGGCCTTTGGATCTGTTGTCGTTCGGGGATGAGACGGCGATGTCACTGGGGCTGCCAAGCGGCAAGGTGCGGTTGTTGATTTTAGCGGCAGCCACGTTGTGTACGGCGGCCTGTGTGTCCGTGTCGGGGGTGATCGGATTTCTGGGGCTGATGGCACCGCACATGACGCGGATTCTTCTGGGCCCTAGACACGGACTGTTGATTCCGGGCAGTGCGTTACTCGGGGCGACGCTACTGGTGATTGCCGACACGCTGGCACGGACCGTGATTGCACCGACGGAGATCCCGGTAGGTGTGGTGACTGCCTTAATGGGCTGCCCGTTTTTTCTATTCCTGCTGATCAGCCGCGGCCGACAGTCGATGTGAAAGGTCTCCCATGCCTGAAATTCAACTGGAGAATGTGACGTGCGGCTATCCCAACCAGGAAGTTCTGCACCAGGTCTCACTGGCGGTAGAGCCGGGCAAGGTGCTGGTACTGCTCGGACCCAACGGGTCGGGGAAGACGACACTGCTGCGTGCGCTGTTTCAGTTGATCTCAGTGCAGCAGGGGACGATCCTGGTGGAAGGTCAGGATGTGCAGCGACTGTCTCGACGGGAGATGGCCCAGAAACTGGCACTGGCACCACAGTTGGAGATGCCTCAATGGCCGATGACGATTGAGGAGACCGTGCAACTGGGACGCTCGGCACATCGGGGCTGGGTGCAGCCGTTTAGCGGAGAAGATGCGGAGCATGTCGAGACGGCGCTGGCGCAGGCCGGATTAACAGAACTGCGGGCGAAGAAGATTACCGAGATCTCCGGCGGGGAATGGCGGCGGACGCTGATTGCCCGGGCGCTGGTGCAGCAGACCAAGGTGCTCTGCCTGGATGAGCCGACAACGGGCCTCGATCTGAAATACCAGGTGGAAGTGCTGTCACTGATCCGCGATCTGGCACACGAGCGGGAGTTGACGGTGCTGCTGACGATTCACGATCTGAACCTGGCCAGCTGTTTTGCCGACCAGATTGTGCTGCTGGCCGGGGGCGAGATCGCTGCGTTGGGAACCGCGGCGGAGGTTCTGACGGAAGCGCGTTTGAGCGAGGTCTATCAGACCCGGGTCAAAGTGGTGCCCCATCCGGAATACCAGACGCCGCTGGTGGTTCCCCTGCTGTGAGCGAGATGCACGTCATGGATCAGCTGGTGACGTAGCTGTCACAGACCTGGACTTTGGCCCAGGAGGCTTTGTTCTCTTCGATGAATTTCAGGTGATCGGGAGCGGTCTGGTAGATATCGTGCGATTCCTTGCTGTCGAAGACTACGTTCAGAGCGACGTGAAATTCCTGATTATTCACTTCCCGCTGGAACTCGGGACCCCGCTGGCCGGCGGAAAAATAGACGACGCCGGGATGGTCTTTGAGATATTTGTGACAGGCGTCCACCATGGTCTGAATTGCTTCCGGAGAGCCGTCATTGAGGGTGAAATAGACCATATGAGCCAGTTGTGTGTCTGCCATGGGGGTTCCTTTGGGGGTGTTCTAGTGTGTTAAGTGTAGAAATAGAATGATGTTAGGTACGGGCATGGCGGTGCTGCCCGGATTCAATCTCCCTATCTTCTCAAAAACGGGGGTAAATGTCACCGGTACCGGGAGTAAATGAATTTTGGAATTCCGGAAATTTAAAATAAAGCGACTTTAACGATTATGCCGATAAAGAAGAACGGTGGGTTATTCGTTCGGGAACCTCATTCGGGGAACCCAGGTTTCAGTGAGTCTGAAACAGGAACGAAATCAAGGAGTGCCTTTCAGCACACTTAGTCAAAAAAGGAGTTTTTCGATGTCCCCCTGGATTCGAAATGTCATTGTAGTCGCATCACTGTTTCTGATTTTTGCTGATAGTAACGAAGCCGACGCGCATCTGTTTCGCAGATTGTTCAACCGTGGTGGCATGGGTTGTTATTATCCGCAGCACAGCCGTTGTGGACATCGTTGTCGCAAACTGGCCCGGCGTTATTTCCGTCGTTGTGCTCCTGTCACTTCCTGCTGCCCGGGTGTGTGTACTCCGCCTCCGCCGCAGATCTGTTACCAGGACATTATCTGTACCGAATACCGTATGATTCCTCAGACACGGAACGTGCCTGTAACGACCTATCGTCAGGTGACCGTGGATGAAGGTGGCTGGCAGCGAGTCTGGGTTCCCAAGATGGTGACCAAACAGATTCCTCAGACCTGCTATCGTCAGGAAACCACTTACGTGCGTCAGCCTTACCAGGTTCGCAAACGGGTTCAGGTGATGGCTCCTCAGTCAACCTGCACGGACTGTGTGAATGGTATGAACGGACTGCCTTCGATGATCAGTCCTTCGCCAACCGTAATTCCATCCACACCGACACCTTCGACCGTGCCGACACCGACTCCGATGTCTTCTACGTCGCTGGATCTGGGCGCCTACCCGACTCTGGCACCTACTGTGACTGCACAGCCGGCTGCTTCCTGGGGAACGGGTGCCACAACTTCATACGCGAGTACTGCCAGTGTGGGAACTTATCCGATTTCTGGTCCGGCTCTGCCTCCCAGTCCTGCCATGCTGCAGGTACCACAGCTGACATCTAATTCCGGTTCCGACTGGCAGACGATTCCTTCGCTGAATGCGACTCCGGCGACATCCGCCTATGATGATTCTGCTTCACGGAGTGCTGCCGCGAGAGGGGCTTTCCGTCCTGCACCATCGGCTGCGACCGTCTGGAATACTCCGCGTCGCCAGCCTTTGAACTAATCGTGCGAGCGATCTGAATCCATTATCGAATTCGAACCGGGATCTGCGGCAGACTGCTGCGGGTCCCGGTTGTTTTCGTAATTGTGGAGTGCATCCTGTTCCCGGCGGTTCATTTTGTAGAAGGCAACGCCGAAGCCGCTGAAGATCATGGCGGGCATGGCAAGCATGAAAGCGATGCTGTACATGTAGGCCCGGGGTTTGCGATCATCGGTTTCGTTCAACTCCTTGCACATCGGGCAGGCTTGAGCCGGGCGAATCAGCGCAGGACTAGAGAACAGGCCAAGCAGGGCTGTGGCCAGAAAACAGGATCGCAGAAATCGAAATCGTTTGCACATGATGCTGAAACTCGGTTAACGGGAACGTCTTCAATATTATCAGGATAACAGACCGGCGGGGCTGTGCCAAATGATTACTGGTTTGATCAGGCGGCCCCGGGCAGATGATAAAGCATAAAATAGATCACCACGCCGGTGATGGAGACATACAGCCAGATCGGAAATGTGATTTTGGCGATGCGGCGGTGTGCTTCCCACTGCTGTTTGAGTCCGCGGCGGATGGTCATCCAGGCGAGAACAGGCACCGCGGCGGCCAGGACCACGTGGGTGATCAGAATGAAATAATACACGGGGCGAATCAGGCCTTCTCCCTGAAATTTACGGGAGGCATCGCCGGTGTAACTCTGCAGGGCAAAGTGGTAGATCAGATAGAAGACCAGAAACAGGACCGATGTGCCAAACGCGGTGAGCATCGTTTTCTTGTGTTTCTCCCGTTCCCCTTTGCGGATGAATCCGTAGCCGACCATCAGTAGAATCGTGGCCAGACCATTCAGGGCCGCGTTGATGGTAGGGAGTTGCATGACCCAGTCGGGAGCCTGACCTGCTGGGCTTGCTGCGGTAACAGTCTCGACGGTTTCCGTTTCGACTACGACCGGCTCCGCAGGGGCAGCGGGGGCGGATTCGGTTTCAGACTGTGCCAGCAGCAGAGGGAACAGTAAGGTGCTCAAAGAGATCATACCCGCTTTGGCCGGAGGCTTTGCGACTGGCTTGGGTTCTTCTTTGGCTGGTGCTTCTGCTTTCTTCTCAGAGTCTGTTTTGTCTTTCGATTCTGCTTTGACGAGCTTGCGGACTTCGCGGCGGAGCTCGGCCATTTCGGCGTCGTTGACGGCGTTGAACTTCTGGAGTACGCGGCCATCGGGGCCAACGAGCATCACGTTGGTGGTGTGAATGACTTCAAAGCCAGGCTTGCGGGCAGGACCGACATTTTCCTCCACAGGCATCAGAAAACTTTTTTCGATGAGGTGGAAGATCTCTTTCTGGTCGCCGGTGAGGAAGAGCCATTTCTCGGGATCGGCGCCCATCAGCTCGGCGTATTGAGAGAGGACTTCGGGAGTGTCATGATTGGGGTCGACCGTAATCGTGACCAGGCGGAAGTCGAGGTCTTTGAGATCTTTCTGCAGCTGGTAGAACTGACCGGAGACGCGGGGGCAGGGACCGGCGCAGCGGGTGAAGACGAAGCAGGCGACCCAGGGTTTTCCCAGCAGGTCTTTCTTCGTGATGGTTTTGCCACTGCGTTCGGTGAGCTTGAAATCTTCGATACCTGCTTGGGGCCAGATGGGACCTTTGACACTGACCTCTTCAGTCTCTTCCATGTTTTTTTCCGCCTCAGCCTGGGCTGCCTGTTCGGCTTTGCGCTGTTCGAGGGCCAGGTCGCTCTGCTTCTTGAGCTGCCAGGTGGCGAAGGCACTGACGGCGACGAGAACCCAGAGTGAAATCGTCAGAATCAGGGGAATGCGGCGGGGAGGTTTGTTTGGTGTTTCAGTCATTTTGAATACTTCAAATCTCGTTTGATGGTCGGTGTGATTCAACGGGCGTTACGGGTGGCCCGCTTTCCGGTCATCCAGATGGCAAGAACTACATAGATTATACACACGACGGCGGTGACGGTCAGGCAGACAATCATTGACGGATTGCCGGGGGCTGTCGGGAGCGTTTCTGCAGATGACAGAATCCGACGGAGACCGGTGACGCCGTAGGTTAAGGGGTTGGCGCGAATGATCCACGAGAGCCAGCCCGAATCGCCCGCGGGGAAAAAGGAGCCTGAGAGCAGCCACATGGGCATCAGGAAGACCGACATGATGGCGTGAAAGCCCTGAGTCGATTCCATGGGCCAGGCGATGAGGTAGCCTAAAGCGGTCAGACTGAAGCCGAGCAGGAACAGAAACAGAATCAGAGGGATCAGACCAGCGAGGGTGACACCTGTTTCAAAGTCGGGAGCCAGTCCGACGAGATTCAGCAAAGGTCCCAGGAAAAGGAACAGGACAGCTTGTAAAACGGCCAGAATCGTGCCGCCCAGCAGCTTGCCCAGGACGATCGAGGTGCGGGGAACCGGCGCGACGAGTACGCCCTGCAGGAAGCCTTCTTTGCGGTCTTCAATGATTGAGATCGTGGAGAAGATGGCGGTGAACATCAAAATCATCACGGCGACGCCGGGGAAGAAGTATTCCTGGTAGGTCATGCCGGCGGGCGCCCAGGCGGGGGCCTGGAACGAGCCGCGGAGTCCGGCTCCGAAGAGGATCCAGAACAGGACCGGTTGGATCAGAGCCCCGATGACGCGGGTGCGCTGTCTGACAAAGCGGACGACCTCGCGGTGGGCGAGTGTCAGGATCGGCAGGACGAACGCGGGTTTGTGGACAGCGGGCATGTTCTGATTCATTCCGATTCCTCCGCCTGCCAGAACTGGTGACCGGTTTCATGGATGAAGACATCTTCCAGCGTCGGTTTGCCCAGGGAAACGGAAGTGACCTGGTCGGGAAAGGCGTCGATCAGATCTTTGAGGAATTCGTGTCCGCGGGGGTGTTCCAGTCGGAGGCTGGCGTTGATGCGCTGTGGGGAAACGCCGAACTTCTCAGTGATGAGTCGGGCGAGTTCGTCGGGATGCTCGGCCTGGATGGTCAGACAGTCGCCGCCAACCGAAGCCCGCAATTCGTCGGGAGTACCACAGGTGACGAGTTCGCCCCGGTTTAAAATTCCCAGGCGGTCACAGTGTTCTGCTTCTTCCATGAGGTGTGTGGTGATCAGGATGGTGACGCCGTTCTCCTGCTGGAGTTGTTTGAGGTATTTCCAGAGATCATGCCGGGCGCCGGGGTCGAGGCCGGTGCTGGGTTCATCGAGCAGGAGTACACGGGGAGAGTGCAGCAGGCCCTTGGCGATTTCCACGCGCCGCTTGAGGCCGCCCGAGAGGGATTCCGCCAGATCCCCTTTGCGGTCGGTCAGACCCAGGCGGGACAGGGCATTGGCGATGCGGTCCCGCATGAGGGCTCCGGAGATGCCATACAGGTGAGCCTGGTGTTTGAGGTTTTCCTGGACCGTGAGTTTGCCGTCCAGGCTGGGTGACTGAAAAGTGACGCCGATCAGGTTACGGATTTCCTGCGATCGGGTGGCCAGGTCGAGTCCCGCGATTTCCGCAGATCCGGCCTGCAGGGGGAGCAGGGTCGAGAGCAGGCGAAAGAGTGTGGTTTTTCCGCCGCCGTTCGGACCCAGCAGACCGAAGATTTCGCCGGTGTGGACTTCGAAACTGAGCTGGTTCAAGGCGCGGCGTTGCCCGTAATGGTGCGAGATATCCTGCACGACAATCCGCGACGCGCGGGCGGTTTCCTGCGGGGGCGTGTTACTCAACATGACTCGTTTCGGGCTGGTCGGGCGCAGTGTCGGCTGAGGCCTGCTGTGCCTGTTCCAGGTAATCAATCTGGGGGGCTTCACTGGTGTAGTAATGAATGCCGATATCGGGGGTCATGGCGATGGTCAGCCCCATGGCGAGGATGATCGTCGGGCTGAGCAGAACGTATTTCCATTTGCCTTCAAACTTGAGGTGCATGAAGTAGATCAGCACGAACAGAGCTTTGGCACAGGCGACGGCGAGCACGAGGAACGCCAGCAGGATGACACCCTTGATGCCGACCACATTTTTCTCACGCAGATCGATGATATCGAAAAGAATCGAGAGCACGGTGCAGAAGCAGAGGGCGTAGAAGATCTTCGTGTAGATGCTGGAGGCGGGATGAGCTGGTTCTTGGGACATCTTACTTCGGTCTTTCCGAACTTGAAGGAGATCGCTGGATGATCAAAGGATGTAAATCAACGGGAACAGGAAGATCCAGACCAGGTCGACGAAGTGCCAGTAGAGGCCGATGTTTTCGACATAGTCATTCCACTTTTCGCAGAGTCGTTTTCCCTGGACGAGGACAATCGCGAACAGGAGCATGCCGATGATGACATGCAGTGCGTGAAAGCCGGTGAGCAGGAAGTAGACGGAAGCGAAGAGGTTGCCATAAATAATGGGTTGCAGATGATGCACGGGGGCCAGGAGAGAACCGTATTCGGGGTTTTCTCTCAGGGTATCCAGGGCTTTGTTCATTTCGGGAACGGTGATCGATTCTTCGAGTGCCTGGTTATTCAGTTTGCGGTATTCAGTCTCGAGATCGAAGTAGGCCTGGAGTTCTTTTTTGCGGGCTGCCGGTGTGTCTTCGGCTGAGAGTTCTGTCTGCAGCTGTTGGCGGAGCTCTTCGACCGGGGGAACGATGGCTTCGGTTTTTTCATCGGTGACACCGGCTTCTTCGACCGATTCCGCGTCTTCGGTGGGTTCGGTTTTTTCCGGATCCTTGACGCCTGACAGGGCGATGGCGCGGTTGTCGATGACCTGCTTCATTTCCCGCATCGATTTGTCGATGGCCATTTGAGGCGTTTCGGGAATGTGTCCGGGGAGAATATCGTATTTGAATTTGCCTGAGTACTCGTAGGATTTGATTCCCAGGAAGAGACAACCCAGAACGAAGGTCAGCAGCAGGTATTTGCGTGCCTTGGAGAAGTTTTGGGCCTTCATCCCTTCGAGGGCCATGACGACGAAGTAACTGGAGAGAATCAGGACGAAGGTATTCAGTCCGCCGGCCCAGATCCGCAGGTGGGTCACGTCGGGGTCGGTGGGCCAACCGGGAGAGCCGGCACGCAGGACGATGTAGGCCCCGATGAACGCGGAAAAGAACATGATCTCGGTCGCCAGAAAGAGCCACATGCCCAGTTTGGAATGTGGAATGGGAAGTCCCATGCGGTATTGTGGCGAATTACTTTCGTGACTCATTGTCGTCTTTCACTTTGCTTCGCAGGCAGTTAAACGGTCGTGGTCTTCAAAACAGTGATGCTGAACGTTCTCAGTTAAACAGCTGCAGGCGATCCCAGGTGAGGGTGATCAGCAGCACGGGGAGATAGATCAGCGAACACCAGATCAGCTCCCGGGCGGTCTTACGGGTTTCATTGCCCAGGAAGCGGATCGAGAAGATCAGGTAAGCGATTCCCAGCACCAGCGCGACGCCGGAATAGACGCTGCCGGCCAGAGAGACGTACTGTGGCAGGAGGCTGACGGGAATCAGGAGGGTGGCATAAATCACGCACATCCAGCCAATCATGCGTGGTCGGGGATCAGCGGCGGGCAGCATTTTGAGCCCGGCCTGGTGATACTGATGGCGGTACAGCCAGGCGATCGCCAGGAAGTGCGGGAACTGCCAGAGGAACATGATGGCAAAAATGGAGAAGGACGCGGTATTCAGATTTCCGCCGGCAGCGGTCCAGCCCAGGATCGGGGGCATGGCGCCGGGGATGGCTCCGATGGTGGTACAGAACGAGGTGCAGCGTTTGAGCGGCGTGTAAACCACAACGTAGAGCACCAGCGTCAGCATGGACAGAAACGCGGTCAGCAGATTGACCATCAATGCGAGATAGAAGATGCCGATCAGGGCACAGAGGATGCCGAACACCAGCACTTCGGAGACGGAGAGTCGTCCGGAGGGAAGCGGGCGACCTGTGGTGCGGGGCATCAGTTGATCGCTTTTGATTTCCAGCAGCTGATTGAGTGAGTTACAGCCTACGGCGACCAGTCCGATGCCGAACAGGGCGTGGATCAGCGGGAGCAGCGACCAGGAATGGGCGCTCCCCAGGGTGTAACCCAGGGCAACGGAGATCAACGCCATTGTCGAAATGCGGGGCTTCGTCAGTTCGAGGTAATCGGCGAGCCGTGCCAGGCTGATGGGCCGGGCTGCGGCTTTCGGTTCTTCAACGGCGATATAAGATTGTTGAGTCGTAGACATTTTCAGGCATTACCTTCAGTCTCAGGTAAGGAATCAGTAGCAGAGAGAGTTTGCTCTGACGAACGATTTTTATTTAACTGGTGCAGCCGGAAGACCCGGACTGAATACAGGGTGGTGGTCATCAGGAACAGAATCCCCGTGATCAGGTGCGCGGTGCGGAACAGCGACTGTTGCAGGGAGCCGGGTTCACCGATAATTCCGGCAGCGGGGAGTCCGAACCGGGTCAGCCAGGCGCCGATGCCGAGCATGATCTGGAAGATTCCCAGATGCAGCATACCCATGGCAGGGCGTTTCAGCCATTTAATTCCTGTCTTGCGGGCCGTGCGGAATTCGATAATCACAAAAACCAGGACCACCAAGGCAAAGCTCATGTGGGGATGCAGGCCGACTTTGAAGTGGCTCAGGAAGCCTCCCAGGAAATACTGAAAGAGGACGACTAGCGGGACCGTGATCGCCAGGCGGCGTCCGTAGCCTGGGGCAAGCTCGGGAGGATCGTTGCTGTTTTCGATCCAGCGTTTGCCGGTTGCCATGGTGAGGAATGCCATCAGGGTGAAGACGCAGGCGGCGAACAGTCCGTGTGACATCGCCAGTCCGACGCTGTTTTCTGTCACGCGTGTACCACCCAGAATGCCTTGGATGATCACGCAGATCAGGACAGCGATCGCAACCTTGCGAATCCATTTTTGCGGTTGCACTTTGAAGGCGACGATCACCAGGATGATGGACAGGAAGCCCACCAGTGTTCCCAGCAGTCGGTGCACATGCTCAAAAAACTTATCCGTGGGGAGCCCGAAGACGGGGTACGTAAACATGTTCTGTCCGTCGGATCCGGGCCAGCCATCGACGGCCATGCCGTAGCCTTCGGTAGTAACGTGTCCGCCCATAATCATCAGTGGCAGCGTAGCGACGGTGGTCGCCAGTGCGATGCGAAAGAGCCACGGATGGTATTGTTGCTGGTTCATAAAACTATTTAACACTTCGTTAGCGGGTTAACTGGAAGTTTCCTGATCGTTGTCAGTGTTGTTCTCTGGTTCTGTGTCAGACGGTTTGGGTGGTTCACACTCTTTCTCGGTCTGCAGCAGGAAATCTTTGTCGCCGTTATGCACGGCGTATTCATTGGGCCCATGGAAGACGATGGGCGGTTCGTCAAAGTTGCCGTGAGGCGGTGGTGACGGTGCGGTCCATTCCAGGGTGGTTGCATTCCAGGGGTTCCGTCCGGCTTTGGGACCGAAGAACATGCTGTAGAAAATATTGATGAACAGCAGGATCTGGGCCGACCCCATGAGGATGGCCGAGATGGTCATGAACTGGTTCATGGGGAGCAGGTGTTCGAGGTAGCCGTGCAGATAGGGATCGGCATAGCGGCGGGGCATGCCCTGCATTCCCAGGAAGTGCATCGGGAAGAAGGTTCCGTTGGCACCGATGAAGGTCAGCAGGAAGTGGGTTTTGCCCAGTTTTTCGTTCATCATGCGTCCGAACATTTTGGGGAACCAGAAATGGATTCCCGCAAAGACGCCGAACAGCGTGGCACCAAAGAGTACATAGTGGAAGTGGGCCACGATGAAGTAGGTATCGTGGAAGTAGACGTCCACGGGGATTGCCGCCATGAAGATTCCGCTGAGACCGCCGACCACGAACATCGACAGGAAGCCGATGCAGTTGAGGGTGACGGTATTGAATTCGACTTTGCCGCCCCATACGGTGGCGGTCCAGTTGAAAGTTTTCACGGCAGAGGGGAGGGCGATCATCATAGTGGCGACCATGAAGGCCATCCCGACGGCGGGGTTCATACCGCTGGTAAACATGTGGTGTCCCCAGACGATGAAGCCCAGGCTGGCGATCGCGGACATGGAGAAGATCATCGGTCGGTAACCGAAGATCGGCTTACGGACCATACAGCTGAGCATATCCGAGATCATGCCCATCACGGGGAGTAACATGATATAAACGGCGGGGTGCGAATAGAACCAGAACAGGTGCTGCCAGAGCAGGGGCTGTCCTCCGCCGATGGTCGGATCAGCGTTGTTGATGATCAGTCCCGAGGGGTAGAAGAAACAGGTGCCCAGCAGACGATCGGTGACCTGCATGAAGCCGCCTGCGGTCAATACGGGCAGAGCGAAGGCTTGCAGAATCGCGGTGATGAACAGACCCCAGATGGTCAGAGGCAGACGGAAGAACGTCATGCCGGGGGCCCGCATGTTGATGATGGTGGTCATGTAGTTGATCGACCCCATCATGGATGAGAAGCCGACAAAAGTGACGCCCAGCAGCCAGAGGGTCTGAGCGGTTCCGGATCCGGGGGCTGCCTGGGGGAGGTCGGCCAGAACCGGGTAAGCGGTCCAGCCTGCTGCCGGCCCACCGGCGTAGGCGAAGCTCATACCGAAACAGATAATGGCGGGCCAGATGAACCAGTAGCTGAGCATATTGAGTTTGGGGAACGCCATATCGTCGGCACCGATCATCAGCGGGATGAGCAGGTTGCCGAAGGTTCCGGCGAGGATCGGGATGATGACGAGGAAGATCATCACGGTGGCATGCATCGTGAAGAGCATGGTGTAGAACTCAGGCGAGATCTGTCCTGCTTCGGCGGAGAAGAGCCAGGGGCCGACGATGGGCATCGATTCCCAGGGGAAGGCGAGCTGCCAGCGGACGGCCAGCGCGAGGGCACCCCCGACGATCAGCATCAGCAGTGTTGTGAACAGGAACTGAATGGCGATGATCTTGTGGTCGGTGGAGAAGATATACTTCGTAAAGAAATTACCGGGCGCATGATGTGCCTGAGGCTTCAGGATCGGTTGCAGGCCGGTGGGGGATGGGTGCACAACGCTCATTTCTCGGTTGCCTCACTCTCAGAATCATTCTCGTTGGCGGCAATCTTGCCCAGCCCGTCGTAAAACTGCTGTTGGGTGAGATTTTTCAGATAGTTCTGGTAGTCTGCTTCTGATTCCACGATCACGTGGGCTTTCATCTTGTAGTGCCCCCAGCCACAGAGTTCGGCACAGACCAGGTCGTAGACGCCTTCTTTGTTGGCTTCGAACCAGACCGGGATCTGCAGGCCGGGCAGGGCGTCCTGTTTGATTCGCAGGGCGGGCAGGAAGAACGAGTGCTGAACGTCTTCGCTGCGGAGCTGAATCATGACCGGCTTGCCGAAGGGGACGTGCAGTTCGTTGACGGAATACAGATCGTCGGACTGCGGTTTGGGTTGCAGTTCCTTGCCGATGGCGGGGTAACGGAAACGCCATTCGAACTGACGCGCGGTGACTTCCGCGATCGGTGCTTTGACGGCTGCTTCGGGAAAGTATTTCTTGATACGGAAATCGGCCCAGAGGTTCATCTGATACAGGGCGAGGAACAGCAGGATCACACCGGGGATGATGGACCAGATCAGTTCCAGTTTGTGGTTGCCGTGGGTGTAGGTAGCCCGTTCGTCGCGATTACTGGAACCACGCCAGAGAGCATAAACGAGTACTGCCTGTGTACCAACGAAAACGACCGCGGTCACGAACAGGATCAGGTAGAACAGCCCGTCGATGCGGATTCCGAGGTTACTGGCTGCCTGGGCGTTATCGTAGGGAAACGACCAGCCCACCATGGGAGCCATCGCACAAGATACGACAGCCGCCACTGGCCAGAACAGAAAAAATAAACACCATCCTTTACCCACTACAGGTCTCCCCTCTGGTTTTCTGGTTGAGGATATGATTCGTTTTCATTATCAGTCGTTGAAACAGTTGATCCGGTCAGGTTGGGGTCTGAACTTATTTGCTGGAATAAGGCAGGCTCATCACGTAATTGACCAGGTCCCATAATTCTTCATCCGAAAGCGGCCCGCCGAAGGCCGGCATCGGTGTTCCCTTAATGCCGGAGTACATCCGGCGGTAGACGTCGATCGGGCGACGTCCGCCCCGGTAGATACCACGGTGCAGATCGCGGGGCGGTAACTGGTTGCCCCAGATGTCGTGCAGTCCGCGGTTGGGATATTTCTCATTCGTGGCCGGATTGGTCCAGAAGTCCTGGGTCGCCGTTCCGTTGCCGCGTCCCTGAGGGCCGTGGCAGGTAGCGCACTTGGTTTTATCGCCGAGATAGAGTTTGCGGCCCCGTTCGCGTGATTCGGGGGTATCGGGAACCCGTGGCGTTTCGGGCACGACCACAGCGTCCTCCATGTTGGCTTCTTCCCAGGCTTCCGCGACGCTCGAGGTTGCGAATTCGAGCGTATCCGGGAAGTCGAGTTCCATGTATTCCTTGAGCTCTTCCATGACGTCTTCGCGAGATTCGCCGCCATCTTCGCTGGTGCGTTCAGCGACCACTTTCTTGGAATAGTCGAAGAAGAGTTCATCAACGATTTTCTTTTCGGTCTCTCCGCGGATGGAAAGCCAGACGACGTAGTTTACGATGGCGGAGACTTCATCATCGGTGAGCAGTTTGAAGGAGGGCATATAGGTGCCCGCGATACCTTCCTTGACGGTGCGTTCCAGGTCGGCGTTCTGTGCTTTGGCCGTCGGTTTGGTCGACGTGTATTTGTAGATGCCCTGGCGGAAGTCGCGGGGTGGGGGATTGAGGTAGCGCGAAGTCGGTCCTGTGCCTTCACCGCTCATGCCGTGACAGTGCATGCAGTGGCGGTTGTAGAGATCGCGACCGAACTGCAGCCGCGTGCATTCCACCAGGAAGGTATCGCCGGGCTGGGGATCGATGTCTGCGGTCTTGTCCACGGCGATGGTGCCGGTTTCGTAGTTGTATTCTTTGATGCGGGAGATCTGTCCCTGCCCCTTGCCCGAGGTCCATTCCAGGGGGAGTCCGAGCAGCTTGGGGTAGGCGTCCTGCAGGCCTTCGACCTGGAAGCGGATCAACTTCTCTTCGCCGGAGCTGGCCTGGACGGTTTTGACGGAGCCTTCAACGTCGCCGAAGTCGGTGGGGAGCCCTTCAAACTGAGTGAGTTCAAAGGGATTGCCAAACTGTCTGACCAATGCTTCTTTCACCGGTTTGGCGGCTTCCGGAACGAGTTCGTTGGTCTTTTCGGAAAAGACGAAGTTGACCTGAGGCTGTTCGCACCCGGTCAGACTGAACAACGGAAAGAGGAGCAACAAGCTTAGACGACTTAACCCAAATCTCACAGAAGTGAATCCTCACTTTATATTACAAGACTGATTTCTGATCGGGTAACACTCGGGGGTAACCCCGTCTGCTCACGGATCCCGATAATCCGCTTGCGAAGCAGCCACACTGATGGTCTTCAAGTTCAATGAAAATACCCGGTTGAGCGGTTTAAAACCGCCATTATGTCTCAGACAGGTTTGCTTAAGCGGGGTGGGAGGTCTTGCGACCTGATTACCTTAGTAATTCTGGCGATGCCCAGACGTTCTGACAACCAGCGAATCCCTGTAGAGGGTCTTTTCTCACAAGCAGGAAGGTCATTTCGTCGCTGGTCCCAATCGCGGGAATCACAGCTGTAATATGGTATTTTCTTTGCCTGGCTTTTTCAATCGGCACGGCCTGTCGTTTCCTGAGGAACCAGTGTAAACTGTGGGATCGGCGGTCTCGGGCGAGACTTCCGCTGATTCCTGCATGCATAGAGTTTGACTGAGTTTAAGTGACGCGTTCTCTCTCCCTGTTGTCCACATATCAGTGGAAGTAGATGGGCCGGAATGGGCAACCCGCAAACGGAACTGATTCGAGAATTTGATCGCCTGATCCGCAGGGATCCGGGTAAACGGGGGCTCATTGATTCGGAAGCCCGGTTTGGGCCTTTGTGCACTGATCATTTACTCCATGCCGCCGAGGACCTGGTGCAGGCAGGCACCCATGTGGCAATTACCACCGGTTTTTATATTCCCGCTGCGGAAATCCCGTCTGCAGAGACGGATGGGCCGCCGGGATCGATTCTGCTGGCGATGGTTCTGCAGGAGTGTGGCATCCATACATCCATTGTGACCGATGCGTTGTGTGCACCCGTGGTGGCAGCGACGGCGCGGGCATTTGCTTATCCGGAGAGCCAGATCGATGTGATTGAGGGGGATGACCCCGGCTGGGTGACCCGGTTTTATGCGACCCGGAAGGTCAGCCATCTGGTAGCGGTGGAACGGGTCGGCCCCAGCCATACCCCGGACTCCTGGGGCCGACAGGAGCGGGTGGCTGGTTTGGAGCCGACCGCATTTCACGAAAAAGTCCCCTGCGACCACCATGATCGCTGTCACAACATGCGGGGAGAGATCATTGATTCTCATACGGCGCCTCTGCACCAGTTGTTTGAACGTCTGCCCGACTTTTTTCCGGAAGCGAAGTCGATTGGGGTCGGGGATGGCGGAAATGAGATCGGCATGGGGGCGATTGCCTGGGAAGAACTGGCCCGCCGGATCGCTTCGGCGCATGCAGGGCTGATTCCGTGCCGGGTGGCTACGGACTGGAACATTGTGGCGGGAACGAGTAACTGGGGGGCGTTGGCCCTGGCGGCGTCGGTCGCGTTGTTGAAAGATCAGAGTGCGACCCTGTTTCGCTGGCAGCGGGAGGAACAGTTGCGGATTCTGGAAGTGATGGTCCGTGAAGCGAACGCCGTCGATGGTGTGACCCGCCAGCGGGAGGCGACGGTGGACGGGCTCCCCTTTCTGACTTACATGCAGCCTTGGGAGGGGATTCTCTCATTTCTGGCCCGCTGAATTCTGCTTTTCTGCGTAAGACAACCAGCGAAAGTCGGCCCGGAAACGGGAAATGGCTTGCATTTCGACAGTGAAACCGGGTTAAAATGGGTTGATTCTCAATCTGATTTTGCTCGCATTCCCGACGCTTAGACTTCAAGACGAACAGTGATTATCTCCATGAACGCTCTCCGCAATCTGTCCGCCCGGCTCCTGGTGACTTCCCGTTTCTGCCTGTTGACCCTGTTGCTCCTCTCCGGATCGACGCTCTACGGGCAGGCCGTCAGTAACGATAAATTCAAGCAGGAAGACAAATTCCGACAGCTGGATGAAGTGCTGCCTACGCCGAACGGGTTTCGGAATGCATCCGGCGCACCGGGAGAAAAGTACTGGCAGCAGCAGGCGGATTATGAGATCGACGTGGAGCTGGACGACAAGCTGCAGAAAATCATCGGTTCGGAAAAGATCACTTACACGAACAACTCGCCCGATACGCTGAGCTATCTCTGGCTGCAGCTCGATACCAACATTCTCTCTTTCGACTCAGATGCACACCTGACCGGAACGGATTCTCCTTTGGGGAAAGTGGGCTACAAGTCGATGCAGCAGTTGATGGCCAAGGAGACATTTGACGGCAGCATGAAGGTGACTGCGGTCCTGGATGCCGAGGGGAACAAGCTGCCGTATCAGATTATCAAAACCATGATGCGGATCGATCTCCCCCGGCCGTTGAAGACCGGCGAGAGCACACAGTTTTCGGTGGACTGGAGTTACCTGATCAACGATTCCGAGAGCCGCCCCGCGCGTACCGGTTACGAATATTTCAAAGACGATAAGAACTTTCTGTATGAGATCGCCCACTGGTATCCGCGCATGGCGGCTTACACCGACAACACGGGCTGGCAGCATAAGCAGTTCCTGGGACGCGGAGAATTCACGCTGGAATTTGGTGACTTTCTGACGCGGATCACGGTGCCCGACGATCATGTGGTCGCGTCCTCCGGGGTACTACAGAATCCGGAAGAGGTGCTGACCGAGACGCAGCGCACGCGTCTGACAGAGGCCAAAACCGCGAAAAAGCCGATGTTTATCATCACTCCAGAAGAAGCGAAAGCGAACGAGAAATCAAAGCCGAAGGGCAAGAAGACCTGGGTTTTCAAGGCGGACAACGTCCGCGATTTCGCGTTTGCCAGCTCGCGTAAATTCATCTGGGATGCCCAGGGGCATCAGCTGGAAGGTAAGACTGAGCCGATTATGGCGATGTCTTATTACCCCAACGAAGGGGAGCCGCTCTGGAGCAGGTATTCGACGCACGCCATTATTCATACGCTGAATGTCTTTTCGAAGTATACCTTTCCCTATCCCTACCCGGTGGCGATTTCAGTGAACGGCCCGGTGGGGGGGATGGAATATCCGATGATCTGCTTTAACGGTCCCCGTCCCGAAAAAGATGGTACTTATTCCAAGCGGACCAAGTACGGGTTGATCTCGGTCATCATTCACGAAGTCGGACACAACTATTTCCCGATGATCGTCAACAGTGACGAGCGTCAGTGGACGTGGATGGATGAAGGCATCACGACGTTCCTGCAGTTCCTGACCGAGCAGGAGTGGGAAGACGAATATCCGTCCCGCCGCGGAGAACCCCGCGACATGGTGGATTACATGAAGAGTGGTTACCAGGTGCCGATCATGACGAACTCGGAGTCGATCCTGCAGTTTGGTAATAATGCCTATGGCAAGCCGGCGACCGCGCTGAATGTGTTGCGGGAAACCGTGCTCGGTCGTGAGCTGTTCGATTACGCGTTCAAGGAGTATTCCCGGCGCTGGATGTTCAAACGGCCGACGCCTGCGGACTTCTTCCGCACCATGGAAGACGCGTCCGGCGTCGATCTGGACTGGTTCTGGCGGGGCTGGTTCTACACAACCGACCATACCGACATGGCAATCGAGAACGTGCGGCAGTATCAGCTGGAGACCGGTGATCCCTACGTGGATAAGGTTCGGCGGAAGAAGCGTCGCGATGAGGAGCCCGAGTCGCTGTCGGAGATGCGGAATAAAAAGCTGCCTAAACGGACCGAAAAGTTTCCGGAGCTGAAGGATTTCTACAACGAATACGATGAGCTCGACGTGACCGATGCGGACCGCAAGAAATTTGAATCCCATCTCAAGGAACTGGACGCCGATGAGAAGAAGCTGCTGGAAACACAGAATTACTTTTACCTCGTCGATTTGAAGAACCATGGCGGACTGGTGATGCCCGTGATTCTCAAGCTGACCTTCGACGACGACTCCAGCCGGATGTTGCGGATTCCGGCGGAGATCTGGCGGTACAACAACCAGAGTGTTTCCAAGCTGATTCTGACAGAGAAACCCCTCAAAAGCCTGACCCTGGACCCGCACCGGGAGACTGCAGATACACAGCTGTCCAATAACGAGTTTCCCCGGACGATTGGCAAATCTTTCTTCCAGCTGGAAAAATCGAAGAAGTCGAAGAACGAAATGCAGAAACAGCGTCAGGCAGAGGAAGCGGAAAAGAAAAAGGACGACAAGAAACCGGCTGAGAAAAAAGAGGAATAGCCGGGATTACCGGCCGGGCTCATCCGGGCTGGGAAAGTGGTACACTGACTCGATTTTCGCAATTTCGACCGTATAGTGGGCGTACCATTTGTCTTTCCCAAGTTGTTGTGCTGTAATATGTTCTGGATGCTGCTTCCAGCCCCGGATGGCTTCCAGGCTGTTCCAGTAGGAGATTGTGACTCCCGTTCCGTCGGGGGCACGAAACGAGGTCAGTTCCAGAAAGCCGGGCTGCTGACGTGCCTGTTCTTCCATACGGATGGCCATCTCAGCATAGCCTGCTTCGTCCTGCGTTCGCAGGGAGCGAAAAATGACGGCATAGCAGGGCAATTTCTGGTTGTCAGTCATGGGAAGAGCCAATTCTGCTGAAAACAGGGGTCTGGGATCGGGGAGGCCGGATTTCAGGCTTGCCACAAATTCTGGTTTCATAAATAATTTAGATAGTACAACCGCTGTTTTCGATTCATTTTTTCAATGGGAGGACGTTCAAGTGACGGGTTATACGGTCCACACAGGGTCAAGCGAGGATTTTACGAAGGGCTGGGACCGCATTTTTGGTGACAATACCGTCGAAAAAGCGAAGAAAAAGAAGAAATCAAAAAAGAAGACGAGCGCAAAGAAAAAGGACTCGAAAAAGAAAAAGAAATCGTGATTCGTTTCACTTCTTTTCCGACAAAATCAGTGGCGCTGTGACGTTTCGGGCGTAGTCGAGGATCGGCTCAACTGACGTTTCAGCTGGTAAAAAATGCACAGGGCCGTGCTAATGCTTTAGGTGGGGAAGACCGATAATAAACTTCGTGCTTTTCCTGCTTAACGTAGTCAAACACACGACATGGAGGTAATGATGTCAGAAGAAAATGAAGAGTTCGAAGAAATCACCAGTGAAGAAGTCGACCGTGTAGTCGCTGCACTGGAATCACTGATTGAATCTACAGACAGCGAAAATATTCGTTCCTACCTGGAAGAAGCCATGAACGAGATCTACTTCCTCGTTTATGAAGAGGAAGAAGACGAGCTGGATTCTACCGTAGAAGCCTGCGACGACAGCGACGAAGATTTTTCTGAAGCTGCGTAAGTCTCCTCAGAGATACAATGATTGCTGCGCAAACCAGCAAAACTTAAGGCCACTTCCTATGTTCACAGGAAGTGGCCTTTTTTATTGCCTCGATCGGAATGGGGAGTTTACCGGTTACTCCAGTTCCACGGTGATCGAGCGGGAATCTGTGTCGACCTTGGAGGGCTTACCGAACTTGATCTTCTTCGAAAACGCTTCGATGTCTTCGACCGGGTAAACCTTGAAGGTGGTGATCTCTCCATCGACAGTTGGAATCACCTGCAGGGATTCGGTGTCGTTGGCTGACTGCAGGATCTCATCAATGATCGGATCCTGTTCGCCTGGAGAGAGCTTTTTGTTGACGACGATGCTGATCATCGTGTTGGGATTAATCGGTTTGGCTTCGCCGGGGCTTTCTGCCATGACTCCACCTCGGGCGGCAGCTGCATCGGAGAATCCCTGTTCCATAACGGCTGCAGCCCCCAGCATCAGGAGCATTGGCGCCATTTGAGCCAATGGTCTGACCTGATTGGTGAACTGTTCATTGAATTCTTTTTCCGTTTTCGCATTTTCCAACTGGGCCAGGGTGGCGTTCAGCTGCTTGAAACCTGCCATTGCCTGGGTTTTTTGAGCAGCCATGTCTTCCGGCTTTAATTTGTCCAGGCTTTGTTGTGCGCTCTCGATTTTGGATTTCCAGTTTTTGGCCAGGGTCTGGGGAATCCATTTGTCTTCCACTTTGACCATGACTTCTTCCTTGGTTGTTTCACCCGGAACTTCAATTTTGATCGTGGCCTGATCTCCTTCTTCGGAGACGAGGGTGACTTTGGCCTGCTTCAGCTTTTCGGTAAAACCAGGGTCGCCTTCTTTCTGAGGCATCAGGCCCGAGATGGTGGCGAAGTCTTTGGCAATCTGAGAGCCGCTGGTCGACAGGAATTTGCCGCCATCAAAGGTTTTGAGTTTCTCGATGGTCGACAGGTCACTGTTGGCCAGGGAAGCCAGAATATCGACACCGGGATCATAGTATTTCGCGACTTCTTCCGGTGCGGTCTTAGGGCTCTCAAGCATTTCGTTTTTGAGAATGTACTCTTTTTTATCCTGCAGAAGTTTGGCCACTCGTTGCGCGATGGCGAACATCTCATTGTAAATTTCCGGATCCATTTTATCCGCGAACTGGTGAGCCAGGCCATTCACATCGCTCTGGTAGCTGGCGGGCAGAAATTCCCAGACCACTTCCATTTTCTGATCCGCAACGCCCTGCATCAGGTACTGCATCGATCCTGCAGGACCCTCTGGTGGACCGGCCTGCTGGGGTGAGGAACCACACCCGGAGAGCAGAGGTAGAGTTCCCATGAGGAGGAGTGTGAATAGCGGGATAAGTTTTCTCATCAAAATTCCTTGTGTTGGATGAAGAGAGGTGGCGGACGTGGAACAGGGAATACTGCATCCCTTTACAGTAGTCAGTCTCGATATTAACCACGCGAGTCTGTTTTGAACAGGTTCGCAGCTGGGTCTGTTATTGCAGATTTGGTGATTCGAGGAACGCAGAATTGCGTGAGGGGGTTTAATAATAATGAGGGATTCCCGCGGCGCTGCGGGAGGGTTCTCAGCTGAAACATAGGTTATTTTCAGCAGATTACAGGCGGTTTCGATCAGTATAAGTAATTTTAATAGAACCGGTGTCTGGCATAAGTGTCTGACAGATGTGGGAGGCCATTCTGTATCGGAATCTCCTGATATCTGAGCCGAAGCTGGCAGACCTGATATCAGCCCGCTGTCGTCCCAATTCTGGGACGTTTCAGAGGCTGTAAGCGTAAGTATAATATATTTATATGATTACAGTTTTCGGACATTGCGTAAGTCCGTGGTCCCCGTTTTTCATATGAGCAGACGCTTGACTTATTGCCTTCAGCAACTCTACACTGTGCCGTATTCGAAATTTAAATAGTTCGAAGCAGCTATTATTAGTTTTCCTTATAAAAGGCTCTCGATTCTCTCCCATGCACCTGCGTAATGCCGAACTGTTCTGTGATGTCGTCGTGCACGGCAGCTTTTCCAAAGCTGCTGAGGTTCGTCGTGTATCTCAGTCGGCAGCCAGTCAGGCCGTGCATGCATTAGAGAAGCGGCTGGGAGCGCAGCTGATTGATCGTTCGAAGCGTCCGTTTGAATTGACGCCCGCTGGTTCGATTTATTTTGATGGCTGCCAGCAGTTGCTGAGATCCTTCGAGCAGGTCGAGGAACAGGTTCGTCGGGCGATCGGTCAGACAAAGAACCGGGTGCGGATTGCCGCCATTTACTCGGTGGGTCTGGCCCAGATGCACGACTATGTTGAGCAGTTCCAGCACCTGTATCCGGAAGTGATGATCAACCTCGATTATCTGCATCCGGACGAAGTCTATCAGCGGGTCAGCGAGAACCAGGCCGATCTGGGGCTGGTTTCTTTCCCCAAGGAAGACAAAGATCTCACCAGCATCCTCTGGCAGGAACAGCCGATGGTACTGGTGGTTTACCCCGGTCACCGGCTGGCAGATCAGGTCAGTTGTGAGGTTGGGGACATTGAAAATGAGCCCTTCGTGGCATTCACATCAGAATTAGTCGTTCGACAGAAAATGGATCGCTGGCTGAAAAAAGCCGGTGTGCACGTACAGCTGATCCATGAATTTGACAATATTGAGAACATCAAGCGGGCAGTGGAAGCCGAAGCGGGAATTGCGATCCTGCCTCTGCCGACCGTCAGCCGTGAAGTTCAGGATCAGTCATTAAAAATCGTACGCCTGGAACAGGTGGAATGGTTCCGTCCGATCGGAATCATTCAGAGAAAACAGAAGTCGGTACCCGATGATGTGGTATCGAAATTCATAGAAGTCCTGCATGAAAACCCCGCGAATTTCTCAAGCGCTCATCGAGAAACGACCGAGGGATCTGCATCAACGGGAGAGAATTCTTCCAGTATGGATGCATTTTCATTCGGTCCGTTAATAGCGCGAGAGTAAACTGGCAGTTTTCTCTGCAGGTTGTTTCTGGTTGGGATGGATCCAGCTTTTCTGAGTCGGGAGCAGACTCTCCCTTTAAGAAGATTCAGAATTACCGATGGTAGATCTTTGACAGAAAACGTTCCGGTTTCGGCCGGGTCAGGCAGACATGGTTTCCTCCAGGGGAGCGTCGTCTGCTGAAACAGATTACTGAGTGCGAAGCTTGTTCGCGATAAACTGAAGGTGCCCGGGTGGCATCGATTTTGAAAACATTAGTTTGAATGGTGAAGTAAGATGACGAGTCGAACCGTTCGACGTGGAACTGATTCCGAAAACAAAGCACAAAACTCCCTGTTTCAAGTGGGGCGTTTCCCGGAAGCTCATGGGCTCTACGATCCGGAATTCGAGCATGACAGCTGTGGTGTGGGTTTCGTCGCCCATATCAAAGGCAAACGGTCACACCAGATTGTGGTCGACGCCGATGAAATGCTGCGTCATATGACTCACCGTGGCGCCTGTGGCTGCGAAGAAAATACGGGCGATGGTGCCGGGATTCTGGTTTCCATGCCTCACGACTTCCTGCAACGCGTGGTGAAGGAAGATCTGAACCTCGATCTGCCTCCCTCTGGTCATTACGGTATGGGAAATGTCTTCCTGCCGACCGATGAATCACAGCGGGAACACTGTAAAAAGGTCGTGGAAGAGACCGTCAATGCCCAGGGACTGGTTGTCCTGGGCTGGCGTGAACTGCCCGTGGAACCGACCAAGGCCGACATCGGTCCCTCCGCGCTGCGTGCTCTGCCGCACATGGAGCAGGTCTTTATCTCCACTTCAAATCACAAGGTCGCCGATCACGATCACCTCGAACGTCAGCTGTACATCATCCTGAAGGCTTCCAGCCGCCAGTTGCGTGAAGGCAGCAGCCTGCCCCAGGGACTGATGTTCTACTTCTGTTCGCTGTCCAGCAACATCCTGGTTTATAAAGGGATGCTGACTCCCGACCAGGTGATGCCGTTCTACCCCGACCTGCAGGCGGAAGACTTTACCAGCCACCTGGCGATGGTGCACTCCCGCTTCTCAACCAACACCTTCCCCAGCTGGGACCGGGCACAGCCGTGCCGCTTCATGGCTCATAACGGGGAAATCAATACACTGCGTGGGAACGCCAACTGGATGTTTGCCCGCCAGGGAATGATGTCCAGCGAGCTGTTCGGCGACGATCTGAACAAGCTGTTCCCGATCATCGAGCCTCACTGCTCAGACTCGGGTAACTTCGACAACGCACTGGAACTGCTGCTGATGTCCGGTCGTCCGCTGCCGGAAGTGATGATGATGATGATTCCAGAAGCCTGGCAGAACCATCATTCCATTTCCGTCGCCAAGCGTGCGTTCTATGAATATTACTCCGCCTTGCAGGAACCATGGGACGGGCCGGCATCAGTTTCCTTCACCGATGGTAAATGTATCGGCGCCGTGCTGGACCGGAACGGTCTGCGTCCGAGCCGTTACTACGTGACTCACGACGATCGTGTCATCATGGCCAGCGAAGTGGGAACCCTGGAAGTCGATCCGAAACTGGTTAAGGAAAAAGGTCGTCTGCAGCCCGGAAAAATGTTCCTGGTTGATTTCGAAGAAGGCCGCATGATCCCCGATGAAGAGATCAAAGAAAAGTACGCCACGAAGCGTCCTTACCAGGAATGGCTCCAGAATCAGCGTCTGCGTCTGCAGGACCTGCCACCTGCTGATAAGATCGATTCGGTTCCGACCGAAGAGCTGCTGTCTCGTCTGCAGGCCTTTGGTTTCACATTCGAAACGCTGAAGTTCATGTTGATTCCGCTGATCAAATCCAAGAAGGATCCCATCGGTTCCATGGGGAACGATGCGGCCCTGGCCTGCCTCAGCGATCAGCCACGCCTGATTTACGATTACTTCCATCAGCTGTTCGCCCAGGTGACGAACCCCGCGATCGACTCGATCCGCGAGGAAGTCATCATGTCGCTGGAATGTTACATCGGTCCGGAAGGCAACCTGCTGGAATCGACCGAAGACCAGTGTCATCGACTGCTCATTCCCGAGCCGATCATCACCAACGAGCAACTGGCCGCCATCAAGAAGATGGATTACCGGGGCTGGAAAACCAAAACGATCGACGTGACTTATCCCAAGTCAGAAGGGGAAGCCGGTTTCCGGGCTGCCCTGGATCGGATTCGGGAAGAAGCCTCACAGGCGATCGCCGATGGCTTCAGCCTGATCGTGGTTTCGGACCGGGCCGTCTGTAAAGATCGTGTCGCTCTGCCGACCCTGGTTTCCTGTGGTGCGATTCACCATCACCTGGTTCGCAACGAACAGCGTACGCAGATCGGGATCGTGCTGGAAACCGGCGAAGCCCGCGAAGTGCATCACCACTGTCTGCTGTTCGGCTACGGTGCCGATGCAATCAACCCCTACATGGCCTTCGAAGCCCTCTGGCACTCGCTGGAAGTGGGCGAACTGGAAGCTGCCAAGTGGGATCGTAGTTCCATCGTCTCTGCCTATCGCAAAGGTGTCTGTAAAGGGATGCTGAAAGTGATGGCCAAGATGGGCATCTCGACCCTGCAGAGTTACAAGGGCGCCCAGATCTTCGAAGCCGTTGGTCTGAACCAGGAAATCATCGAAGCCTGCTTCTCGGGAACTGCCAGCCGGATCAAGGGAATCGGTTTTGACGTGGTTGCCAAAGAATGCGAAATGCGTCACAACATCGGCTACCCCCAGCGGGATCAGAAGCGTCTGCCCGTTCTGCCTAACCCCGGTGTGTACCACTGGCGGGCCAACGGAGAAAAGCACTCCTGGTCACCGGAAAACATTGCCAACCTGCAGGCCGCTGCGAGCTCGGGCGATAAGAGTGCTTACAAGCAGTTCGCGAAAGCCGTTAATGAAGAGACAACCCGGCAGTGTCACCTGCGTGGTCTGCTGGCCTTCAAAAAGCGGGAACCGATTCCGCTGGACGAAGTCGAACCGGTGACGGAAATCGTCAAGCGATTCTGTACCGGTGCGATGAGCTACGGTTCGATCTCGGCTGAATCTCACGAAGCCCTGGCGATCGCCATGAACCGCCTGGGTGGCAAGAGTAACACCGGTGAAGGGGGCGAAGATTATTCGCGCTTCAAGCCGCTGGATAACGGCGATTCCAAACGGTCGGCCATTAAGCAGATCGCTTCCGGGCGGTTTGGTGTGACCAGCTGGTATCTGACCAACGCTGACGAACTGCAGATCAAGATTTCTCAAGGTGCGAAGCCGGGAGAAGGGGGCGAACTGCCCGGGCATAAGGTCAATAAGATCATTGCTTCGGTACGTCACTCCACTCCGGGGGTCGGGCTGATCAGTCCTCCTCCGCACCACGACATTTACTCGATCGAAGACCTGTCGCAGCTGATTTACGACCTGAAGAACAGTAACCCCTCGGCCCGGATCAGCGTGAAGCTGGTATCGGAAGTCGGCGTGGGTACGATTGCTTCGGGTGTGGCCAAAGGTCATGCCGACAACATCCTGATCTCGGGAGCCTCCGGTGGTACCGGGGCCTCTCCGCTGACCAGTGTGAAGCACGCCGGTCTGCCCTGGGAACTGGGGATTTCGGAAACCCACCAGACGCTGGTGCTCAACGATCTCCGCAGCCGTGTGCGTCTGCAGACTGACGGTCAGCTGAAAACCGGTCGCGATATCATTATTGCGACTCTGCTGGGAGCCGAAGAGTACGGCTTCTCCACCGGACCGCTGATCACGATGGGCTGTATCATGATGCGTAAATGTCACCTGAATACCTGCCCGGTCGGGATTGCGACTCAGAATCCGGAACTGCGTAAGAAGTTCGCCGGTCAGCCCGAGCACGTGGTCAACTACTTCTTCCTGCTGGCAGAAGAGGCCCGTGAAATCATGGCTGAACTCGGATTCCGCACCATCAACGAGATGGTCGGACGCAGCGACGTACTGGAACTGGATGAAGGGGTTGCTCACTGGAAAGCGAAGCACCTGGACCTGACTCCGATTCTGCGACTGGCTGAAAAGCCACACGAAAACGTGGGTACTTATTGCACGATGGACCAGCAGCACGGTCTGGAAGTCGTGATCGACAACCTGCTGATCAGCGAGGCACAGCCTGCGATCCAGAATGGTGAGTCGGTCACCATCGATGTGAAACTCAAGAATACGGACCGGACCTTCGGTACGATGCTGAGCCACGAGGTTTCCAAGCATCATGGTGCAGAAGGTCTGCCCGATGAAACGATTCACATCAACAGTAAGGGTTCCGCAGGCCAGTCCCTGGGGGCCTGGCTGGCACACGGGATTACCATCGAGCACGAAGGCGATGCCAACGACTATGTTGGTAAAGGTCTCAGCGGCGGACGGATCATTATCTATCCACCCGAGAATTCGACCTTCAAGCCGGAAGATAACATCATCGTCGGTAACGTGAACCTGTATGGAGCGACCGAAGGTGAAGTTTACATTCGCGGTCAGGCTGCAGAACGTTTCTGTGTGCGTAACTCCGGAGCGAAAGCGGTTGTGGAAGGAATCGGCGATCACGGTTGTGAATACATGACCGGCGGTCGGGCTGTTGTTCTCGGTGAGACCGGACGCAACTTTGCAGCCGGGATGTCGGGTGGTGTGGCTTATGTCTACGACCCCGAAGGTCATCTGCTGCAGAACAGCAATCTGGAAACCGTGGAACTGGAACGGCTGGAAGATGCCGAGGATATTGCCGAGCTGAAAGAGCTGATTGACAATCATCGCAAGTTCACCGGTTCGACCGTGGCCAAAGCGATTCTGGATAACTGGGAAAACGAACTGGAACTGTTCAAGAAAGTCATGCCTGTGGATTACAAGCGGGCTTTGCTGGAAATGGCAGCTGAAGAAGCGGAAGCTGCCGCCAGCGTCTAGTGACAAACTGTGTTCCTGTCGCGTCTGAACCGCGTGACAGGAACGCCTTCCCAGGAGCATATTGCTTCTTCTGTATAAGAGCTAACACATTTTTAGAGTGAGATAGAACTATGGGTAAGCCAACTGGCTTCATGGAATTTACGCGAGAACTGGGTGCCGACAGAAAACCGGAACTGCGGATTCTGGACTGGAATGAGTTCCACGATCATCTGACCGATGAAGAGCTCAGCAACCAGGGCGCTCGCTGCATGGACTGTGGGATTCCCTTCTGCCACACCGGGAAAACCCTGGCAGGCATGGCCTCGGGTTGTCCGATTAACAACCTGATCCCCGAGTGGAACGACCACATCTACAACGGTCGCTGGCAGGAAGCACTCGACAGTCTGCACAAGACAAACAACTTCCCGGAATTCACTGGTCGGGTCTGTCCTGCACCTTGTGAAGGGGCCTGCGTACTGGGGATTCACGAACCTCCAGTGACGATCAAGAACATCGAGAACTCGATCATCGATCACGCCTTCGATCAGGGTTGGGTCCAGCCGAGTCCTCCTAAAACACGTACCGGCAAGAAAGTCGCTGTCGTCGGTTCCGGTCCTGCCGGCCTGGCTGCCGCCGCTCAGCTGAATACCGCCGGTCATAGCGTAACCGTTTACGAACGTGACGACCGCATTGGTGGTCTGTTGATGTACGGCATTCCCAACATGAAGCTGGAGAAGTGGATCGTACAGCGTCGTGTCGATCTGCTGGCTGACGAAGGGGTGGAATTCATCACCAACACTTCGATCGGCGTGGACATCACCGCGGATCAACTGATGAAAGATTTCGATGCCGTCGTGCTCTGCACCGGTGCGACCAAGCCTCGCGATCTGCCCATTCCGGGCCGTGATCTGAAGGGTGTGCACTTCGCGATGGAATACCTGTCGAAGAACACGAAGAGCCTGCTGGAGTCAGGTCTGGAAAGCAAGCATTACGAGAACTCTCCGGTTGAGGGTTTCATCAACGCTGAAGGCAAGAAAGTTGTCGTGATCGGCGGTGGTGATACCGGTAACGACTGCTTGGGTACCGCGATGCGTCAGAACTGCGAAAGCCTGATCAACCTGGAAATCGTGCCTCAGCCTCCGATGGAGCGGGCCGCGAACAACCCCTGGCCTCAGTGGCCGAAGATCTTCCGCGTGGACTACGGTCACGAAGAAGCGGCTGCCGCGTTCGGTAAAGATCCGCGGATGTTCCAGATGTCGACCCTCGAATTCGTGGGCGACGGCAAAGGCAATCTCAAAGCGATCAAGATCTGCGAAGTCGACTGGTCCAAGCCGGTTGAAAACGGTCCTCCGTTCAGCGTGGTTCCCGGTTCGGAACAGGAGCTCGAATGCGACCTGGTCTTCCTGGCACTCGGGTTCTTAGGCCCCGAGCATATCATCAGCGAGCAACTGAGTCTGGAAACCGACGCCCGTTCGAACTTCAAAGCCGAGCATGAGCAGTACACCACAAACATCGACGGCGTCTTCGCCGCCGGCGACTGCCGACGTGGTCAGAGCCTGATCGTCTGGGCGATCAACGAAGGCCGCGGCGCCGCCCGTGAGTGCGATCGCTACCTGATGGGGGCGACCGAACTGCCGTAACGCATTAGTTATTAAGTGATAAAAATGAAGCACTCCTGTTTGCGGACAGGGGTGCTTTTTTGTTGCGCAGAGGTGTGTGGCGAACATGATGTTAGTTTCTGGTGTCCGTTGGGAACTGGCAATTCGAGGTTGTCGAAGACAACAGGAAACCGTCAGAGTATGCGTGCTGTTAAGGATATGGGGCGATCCGTAGCGACTCTATCAATCTTGTACAATTAAGAAATCTGAGTGCAACACGGTCAGTTTCCTGCTCGCTGCGCTCGGCCCGAATTACATTCGGGCCCACCCGGGAATGTGAGCGGAATGGCGCTAGCCACCGGTTTCTGATGTCAGCGTTGACCTTTTTACCGGCGGCTAGCGCTTTGCCGCTCATAGTGGGGACGCATTTATGAATTGCCAGGGAAGATTGCACCAGAAAGATTGTCGCCAGGCGGGAGGACACATGGGTCCTCCCCTACTTTTTGAGGATGATCGTTGATGAATTTACCGGTGTCTGATTCGTTTCGACTGCAGATTCGTTTGTCTGTCATTGATGAGCGGCTGTACGCGGCCTGGCAGCGGTGGTGTGGTGATCTGACGTTTGTGGAGGTGCAGCATGGTTCTATCTTCGATATCGCAGCAGATGCGATTGTGAGTCCGGCGAGCAGTTTCGTCTTCATGGATGGCGGCATCGATCGGCTCTACCTGGAACGCTTTGGAACACATCTGCAGGATCGAGTACAGGCACAGATTCGCACCGACCATGCCGGCGAACTGCTGGTGGGGGCCGCGACGCTGGTGGAGACCGGTGATGCAGAGATCCCCTGGCTGATTGCTGCTCCCACGATGCGGGTGCCGCTGCCGGTGGACTCGACGATCAATGCTTATCTGGCGGCGCGGGCGATCTTTCTCTTGATTCGAGAAGGGTTGATTCCCGCGGGCAACTATGCAGGACAGCCGGTGCGCGAGCAGGTCAAAACGGTGTCGATCCCCGGGCTGGGAACCGGCGTGGGCAGGATGGACCCGGTGCGGTGTGCGAAGCAGGTGCGTGCGGCACTTGAAGATGTCGTTCTGGGGCGATTTCAGTTTCCCGGCAGTACGTCCCAGATCCGTAAGCGGCATGACCGGTTACTGGGGAAGTGAGTGTAGTCAGTTTCCTGCTCGCTGCGCTCGGCCCGAATTGCATTCGGGCTTACCCATTTTTTCATCTTCCTGTTGGTTGGATGTGGGTCAGCCACTATCATCTTAGATGAACTTAAACGGACCTGCTTTTTTGAAGCTGGAAAACTGTCAGAATGGAGTGAGCATTGCAAGAGCCGACGCCGGAGATGGTGACTTTCTATGAACGCCGGACGCGGGCGCATATTGAGCGGGTGCGGCGGAATCTGGCGCTGCTGGCGTCGGAGTGGGCGTGCGGAGAGGAACTGCTGGCGCGGGGTGAAGTGCATGATGCGTCCAAGTTTGAGGACGCGGAACGTGTGCCTTATATCTGGCTGACCGAATATCATCGCTGTCGGTGGCGGAACATTCCGTTTACTTATCCGGATGGAATGGAAGCCCGCACGCAGGCGGCGGTGCGGCATCATGTGAGCCACAACCGGCATCATCCGGAATTCCACGACGATCCGAATGAGATGACCGACGTGGATCTGATCGAGATGGTCTGTGACTGGACGGCGATGTCAGAGGAGTTCGGTCAGGACGGCGGCAGTGCCCGGGGCTGGGCCATGAAGACCATCGGTGAGCGGGTCGCTTTTAATGATGAGAAGACGCGGTTTGTGTTTGAGGTGATCGAACAACTGGACCGGCTGCGATGCGAGGACCAGAAGCCATGAAGATTCTGAGCCTGGATCCGTATGAATTTGAGTCGTCCAGTTCGGAAGAATTTCTGGTGATCGCGATTGCGAACGCAAAACAGTTTCCTGACTGGGGTGCCTTTTTCCAGGCGACGATTGAATCAGGAGCATTCGAGCCGCGTGAGTCACCGTTTCCTGCTCAACCGATTGCATTTCAGGACTTTGAGTATGCAGACGCGGTTCGCATTTATCTGCAACGTTATGCCGGGGTTGTTCCTGAGGGGACTGCTTCTGCAATCCCGCTTGCCTGCGAATGGTATGAACAGGAAATTCTGATCGAGGAGCGAGGAACTTTTATCCGTTACGCCTGGGAGACAACGGCATGAGCTTGTGTGATTCAGCTGTGTTTGACGGGGTCGAACCTGGACCGGTTACGGTGTGAAAGGGGAAGGGAAAGCGAGCTAATGGCAAAGGATTTATTTAATGCGGCCGGGCATGGGAGTCTGAAGGAAGCCCAGCGGTTTCTGGACAAAGGCGTTGACATCAATACGCCGTTCCGCACCGGTCTGACGGCGCTGTCCAACGCAGCGTTTGCGGGGCAGCTGGAGATGGTTCGTTTTCTGTTGTCTGAGGGAGCTGATCCGAATCGGGCCAGCGAACTGGGGGTGACGCCCTTGACGGCTGCGACCCGTAACTCGCGCGTGAATGTGATCCCCTGCCTGATTGAAGCTGGGGCGGACCTGACGCATCGCGATGGAGAAGGGGAGACATGCACGCTGATTGCAGCAATGTGGTCGACCCTGGAAACGCTGCAGACACTGGTCGAGGTGGGGCCAGTCCGCTGGATCGAACTCCGGAAGGACTGACCACGTTAATGCTGGCTGCGTTAAATAATGGTCAGAGCCAGGAGCGGTTGGAGTATCTGCTGGAGCAGGGCGTGGAGATCAACGCCGTCACGGAAGCGGGGGCGAGTGCTTACAGCTACGCGAATGAAAAAGGACACGATACAGTGCGGGACTATCTGCTCAGCCGGGGCGCAGAGGTCAATGATTACATCTCTCCCTGGCGGCGGAAGAAGGTTGAAGAGTAGAGTGATGGTGCCTTACGAGTTTCAGAAACAGGAAAACGAAATGCCGGTGGTTTCGGGAGTATAAATCGATCCCGGTTAAAGCTTTGCTTTTCAGGAATGAAACATGATCTATTTTACTCGAGTTACTTTCCCAGTTTTGGTGGTCCTGGGATTTATCTTTGGCTCTTATATGTTTCTCTGCTGGCTTCACGAAGCGGTCGTTTCTGCTGCGCCTGTCGTGACCGGGACTGTTATTGATCGCAAAGAGGTCCAAAGCATGGGGAAAGGCTGGGGGGATTTTACGATTCTCATCACAGATCCGTATGCGATAGTTCATGCGGAAACTCAACCTTATCTGCTGAATGAAATTCCTGATCAAGTCCGGTTTCGGTATAATGGTGATCCTGCGCGTGAAGTTTTTCTGTTTGAATATGAAGAGAATCCCCTCTATATCGCGCTGTTTTGTTACGCTTGTGCTCTGTTTCTCTCCTATCTGATTTATTATGAAAAGAAGCACGGGATTTCTGTGCTGTCCCTGTCCAGACCACTGAATTTTGATTTTGAGAATCAATCTAATCGGTAAGGGCTGAATGGACCATGCATGGAATTAGTTATGAGAATCGGTTTTCTACTGCTGCTGATTGCGGTGCTGCTGTTGCTGGCCGCCGGGATGTACCAGGGGTTGTGGTGGCTGCTGCTCTGGCCTGCGTTCAGCTTTGCGCTGGTGGCGGCGGGGTATTTTGGTCTCGGTCCCCGGGTGTTTAACAAATCGGAAGCGGGGCTGGTGCCGTTGTTCAATCGGTGTCTGTTGTTTCCCTACCTGCTGTATCTGAACGGGGTCTGGCATGGGGCGCGGCTGTTGAGGCCGGAGCCGCCCTGGAATCAGTTGACGGAGAATCTGTTTGTCAGTCGGCGTCTGTTGTCCCATGAGCTGCCGGCGGAGATTGTGCATGTGATTGATCTCACGTGTGAGCAGAGTGAACCACGGGCGCAGCGATTGCGCGGCTATCACTGCTTTCCCATTCTGGATCGAGAAGCACCGTCGGTTGCTGTGTTATCTGAATGGATTCCCCAGGTCGCGGCGTTGCAGGGACCTGTATTGATTCACTGTGCTGAAGGCCATGGTCGGACGGGGCTGTTTACCGCGGCGCTGTTGTTGTATATCCGGCAGTCTGCGAGTGTGGAAGAGGCGCTGCGTTTTATTCAGAGCCGGAGACCTCTGGTGCGCTTGAGTGGAGCACAGCGTCGCGTGTTACAGACTTTTTATGAAGGGCTGGAAACCGAGGCAGCATTTCCAGTTGCAGACGGGACTCGGAGCGACGATGATTGAACTCGCAGGCTGAATGTTCCGGCTGAATTCCTGTCTGCGCGCGAGGCAGTCGGGCAGAGGAATTTAATCAGAGAGGAGTCAATCGGTGGATACCATCGTCTGTATTCCGATGTCAATTAAAGGACCGGAGGAACTGCTGCCGCTGGTTATGAATGAGACCGGGGGCAAGTACCTTTATGCCGGTTCCATTTTGATGTCGGTCGAACATAAATTCTCAGCGCATTGTGAATTCGGTGAGCACGATGACCAGATTTCCGTCGCCTTTCAACTGGGAGGGCAGGGAAGCATCAGCGGTGAAGATATCGCGATGCTGGATACGCATCAGTGTGTGCTGTACCTGATCTGGCCCAATGCGGGGCTGAATGAGTTGTACCGGCTGCATGCCTTGATCAATGTCTGCCTGGATTGTGGCGGGCTGGGTGTCAAATTCGAAAATTCGGGAGTCGCCCATTCGGCGGCTGACTGGCGGGCCAAAAACTTTGCTGAAGATACGCTGGACCTGTTGCAGTCGCATGTGATGCTGGTGGGATGTGAGACGCATTTTTACAGCACCGGCATGCACATCTTCGGGATGCCCGATGCAGCGGTGCCTGCGACCGTAGAGAATCGCGAGGCCGCGTTCCTGTTGACCGAGTTCAATCACTACCAGATGTGCGAGTCGCCTGTGTTTGAAGAGGGGCATACGTTTTCGACGAGTGCAGACGCGCCTTATTATCGCATCTCCCGAAAAGATGACTGGATCAATGCGGACGAAGAATGCTTTGCTAATCCGTTCGGCAGATATCTGCTGGAGCCACTGGACCTCCCGGCCTGAGACTGGAAAACTGTTGCTGATTTCAGCTGTCAGACCTCGTCCGCGGTTCCCTGGATATTCGTTTTGACGCGGAAGCTCTTGGTATTCTAATTTCATTGGAATTTGTCCAATAAAATCGAAGTCTGATCGAATAGCTGGCGGTCCAGACGACGCTGATTCTCATCTGCGAGGTTTAGAATGAGTTGCAGACCGTTTATCTCTTTATGATAAAACGGTTTATGGTAATTCTGCGGGGTTGGGTCAGTTGTGGAAGCGGAGCAGATCCGGCTGAGGGGATTGAGTCTGGAATCTGATTGACCCCGGTCTAACGGGCGGGTACGATTTGAATCCGTAAATTTGTTCACATTTAAGGGACGCTATGACAGAGCAGGCTGGAACCAGTTCCTGGTTGAAACGGATCAGAATTTTTGCGGGCTTACTGCTGATGGCACTGGCCGTCGGTGGGGCAGTGATGCTGGCGACCTCTGGTGGTATGTGTAGCGGTACGCTGGCCAGTGGGCGTTCGGTGACCGCGCAGTCTGACAGCTGGAAATTAGATGCTACTTACTCGGGTGATACGGCGACCATCAAAACCGCGGGGTTTAACATTGAGGTGACCCCCGATCGACTGAATGTGGATCGGCAGCGGATCGCGTTTATCGACTCCAGGGCGAAGTCGGTGGGAGTGAATGTGAAAGCAAATGAAATTATCTTTCATGCGGATGGGAAGTGGGTGGCCACTTATCGCCGGTAACTGTTTTGCAGTGACCTGACTGCTGAGCCGTGACAGTCGCCAGCCTGTCTGAGTGCCTCGTGGCTCGTGCCAAATACTATTGCAAATCCGGGAAGTTCTGTCATGATAATCAGACAGTTATCCGCCCAGGCTTCAGCCACACTGTCGTTTTTGTAACAGGCAGGTTGGTGTGAAGCGGATCCCGTTGAAAGAGCAGTACCGTGACTCCTGCGCCTCAGGTCATGACTTCCGCTGCTGGTGATTATTCCCGAAACCTCTGGCTGGTGCCGGGACCGCGGGACAGCGTGCATCCACTCTGTCTGTTTCTGGACGCCGAACATTATCTCCGCGATATGGACTGTCTGCCGCTGATCAGTAAGTTGATGGCGGGAGGGCAGATTCCTCCCCTGACGCTGGCCTTCGTTTCTCATGTCAGCAGTGAAGATCGCCAGCGGGATTATCTCTGGAACCCGCGTTATGCGCAATTTCTCGCGGAGGACGTCGTTCCCTGGGTGTGTGCCCGTTCCAATGCGCGGACTGAGGGGAACCTCATCTGTGGTCTGAGCCTGAGCGGTCTGGCTGCGGCGCATGTCGCGTTTCAGTATCCCGGGCTGTTCAGCCAGGTGTTGTGCCAGTCGGGTTCGTTCTGGTGGCTCGCACAGCAGGAACTGGAGCTGCCTGTGAATCATGCGCGGTTCTGGTTGAGCGTGGGGGATCAGGAGACCGAGACCGAGGTGACGCATCCCCCGTCAGGCCTGTACCAGGAGATTTCGCAGATCGAAGGCGTGGAATGGGCAGCAGCCGCGTTTCAGGATCAGGGGGCCACGGTGCATTATCAGCAGTACAAGGGGGGGCATGCGATTGCGCCCTGGCGGGCCGAGTTGCCTGCGGCGCTCTGCTGGTTGCTGGCGGCGCAGCAGGTGGATAACGGCGTACATTCGCAGGGGATTTCCTGAAACAGGAGGCCGAATCACTGAAACCGTCGCTGGATCAATATGAGTCGAGATAAAACAGCCCGCTGCCTGGAAGAGATGCTCGCTTTTTTTCTGCGGCATTGTGAGGATAGAGGTACGCTGGGAGAGCTGTATCTGATGAGTCGCGATTCCGAGAGCTGGTGCCGGGGGCATGAACTGCATCGCCGGATTCGCGAAAAGACACAAGCTGCAGAACGCAGCGGTGATCTATTGGGAGAAGCGCAGTACACGTTTGAAGAATGTTGCGCGAAGACGTTTTATAATCTCTCTGATGCGATGGTGCCGTTTTCAGAGGACACGCCGTTCTGGATTATTCCGCAGGGATTTCGCCTGGCACGGCGGCTGGAGCTGGAGAATCCGTACGCGTTTACCTCGCTGCTGAGTTCGGAACGTGAACCGGGCACGAAGTTCATGTGAGGGAATTCTACCTGTTTCGTGTATTGTCATCAGTTGCTCTGAGAATCGATCGTTGCAGGCGCCGCCTCTACGGATTCATCTACTGCGATGTCTGTTTCTAGCAGCACGTATTCTCTGACAGTTTCCTGTTCGCTGCACTCATCCCGAATTGCATTCGGAGCCATCTATTGAGTTCCCGATTGTTTGGTGGTCAGTCCGGTTTTCGTGAGATTTTCTTGCTTTGCAGGTGAAATCGTGTCAGGATTGGTTTCATGACTGGCGGCACTTGTTGATTTCACTGTTTCCGAATCAGAAAAAGCGAGGGTGATCTGCGATGGGGCTTGAAGACAACATTGCAATGAGCAAAGGGGATGATCCGGAGATGCTGGCTGCGAGTCAGCAGGCGCGGAAGACATTCAAGTATTTCTGGCGGGAGCTTTCGTGGGAACGGCGGCGGATTTTACCCGCGCTGGATTTCGCGGCAGTGAAAGTGGGTTTCACCGATGAGGGGATGTCCCCCGACGATCCTGAGCTGGAACACATGTGGGTGAGTGATGTGGAGTGTAATGGTCGCGAGCTCATGGGCACACTGAATAATGACCCCGAGTGGGTGACCAGTGTCAAAGCCGGAGATCCGATCTGCGAGCCGCTGTCAGCACTTTCGGACTGGATCTTTTCCATCCGGGGGCGGGCTTATGGCGGGTTTACCGTCAACCTGATCCGTTCGCGGCTGCCTGCCAGTCAGCGACGGGCACACGACAAAGCATGGGGCATGGAGTTCAGCGAGCCCGATGAGATCGAGGTGGTGTATGTGCCTACTGAGCCGGTCGGTTTTCTGGGGCGACTGCTGGGCAAGAAGCCGGTGATCGACCCGGAAGAGCGGAAGCTGAATATGCTGGAACATCCGATGTGTATCAACATGGGAGATTCTCTGCGGGAAGCCTTGCAGCAATCCAAAGAGATGGTGTATGAAACCGATGACGAGGGCTGGACGATGCTGCACCGCGAATCGCTGGCAGGCAATGGTGTGGTCGTCAAAATTCTGCTGGAAGAAGGTGCCGACCCGACGTTAAAAACCCCCGAAGGCGATACACCATTCACGCTGGCCAAACGCTTTGGCTGGCGACATGTGATGAAACTGCTGGAGAAGTGAGTCAGAAATAAATTCTCATGACCGATATTACACTGGATTTGAATAACTACCGCGTGAATCTGCGGGTGGCGGCGATTGTGCGTCGGGAAGAAGAGGTGCTGTTGTGTCGGCCCGTGGATCGGCAGTGGTGGTATCTGCCGGGGGGACGGATCAAGACGAATGAAGATTCGCTGACCGCCATGCATCGGGAGCTGACCGAAGAGATTGGTCCGGGGTTTGAAGTACTGCGTCCGGTGATTGCGGCGGAGAACTTCTTCGAACTGGAAGGACGGAACTTTCACGAACTGAGCACCTATTACGAAGTCGCCTGGCACGGCGAGGAACTGGCGGGGACGGAGGAGAACGAACTCGAAGTCTTCGAATGGTGTCCCCTGTCAGAGCTGTCCGGTCTGACGCTCAAACCGGATTTTGTGATCCCGCGAATTCTGGAGCCCCGCACCGAACTGGAGTTGATTGTGCACAGGGACAACGGGTGAGTCACGGAGATTCCATTTCTCTCGCAAGTCATGAAGTACGTTACACGAATGACAGGACGCACCATTCTGTGAATCGACAGCTAGAAACAGAAATCTTTCAGCGGTTCATTCAGAAAGCAAAAGTAGATCGTTTTCTGTGGATGCTGGAGTCGCCCGGCCGTCGTCGACGGATTCTTGACGACCTGCGGGATCTGCGATACTTTGATCGTACTTCATGTGAGGAATTGACGGGTGCAGCGAAAGAGTCAAACGCACTCATTGAGAGGCTCACCAGTCTCCAGGTGAGAGATCCGTTGTATCTCATCTGTTCTGATGAAGATTACGACGGTACAGAGCATGATCTGATTCCCTTTGTCAGGGAAAGGCTTTGGCAGATTGATGAGGTGATAGGCTACTGTCGTCAGTCCCGCGTTGGTTTTTTTAAGAACCATGAGGGATGGTTTTATATCCTCTCAAAATAATCACAGGGCAGGTCTATTCGCATTCTGACCGTGGTACTCTGTCAGTTTCCTGTTCGCTGCGCTCACCCCGAATTGCATGCGGGGCCACCCGATTTATTAGCGATCCCAGGGTACTATTCATCGGATTTTTTATAAGGAAGAATGACATTTCTGTTTCACAGCAGGATTTGAAACTGGATCTGGAACTGGTGAGCTCAGGCGCGGGGAACCCGGTGTTTCGGTTGGCGTTTCACTCCAGTCGTGAACGGCTGCTGTTGCCTTACCCCGAAGTGACAGGGCTACAGTTCATGGATGAGGGCGGGGAGCTGGTAGATCAGTGGAGAGCGGGATATCTGGTGATTGCCCCAGGGGACGAATTTGTGCTGCGGGAGGGGGACCGGATTGCCTTTGACTTGACGGTCCCCCTGGACAGTCAACCGACGTCGGAGCAGATCTGGTCGCTCAAGTTACCCTCGGGTCGCTTGAAAGTGCGCTATGTCTAAGAAGTGAATGCAGATAAGGAACGCTACGATTTCCTGGCGAAACGTTCCCGGTTTGCAGCGATTACTCAATTCTGGGGTGGCCGGGTAGAGTCGACGGTAGTCGACTTCGAACGTTAAGGTCTGGGGGCGACGGCGCTTGAGTGCCGATCGGCAGATAACTTAATTTCACTACTTTAATTTTCCAAATCGGAATTGTATGATAACGGCATGAGCCGGGCCGGATCTGGCGTGATTGATCCGGTGGCCGGTGCGTGTCTTTATGATCAGAGTTGGAAACCATGGCATCACCATCACAGTCCCTGTCTCAGGAGCGGCTGTCTGCGGAAGAAGTTGAGAAATTCGAGCAGGACGGCTATCTGATTTTTCGGAATCTCTGTCCCGAATCGCTGCGGCAGGAGATGCTGGCGGCGACGCAAGAGGGACTGGCGCAGGTTGTGGAGCCGGTCGAGTATGAGGCGGATGTCGAGTATCCCGGTTCACCCGCTTCGCGGCAGGTGATTGGCGGGGAGACCGTGCGGCGGCTGAAACAGGCTCACAGCCGGGGGATGAGTTTTACCGATCTGGTGAACCACCCGGCGATTGTCAATCGTCTGACTCCGCTGCTGGGGGACGACTACGTCATGCCGCTGGCGCACCATAACTGCATCATGACCAAGCAGCCGCAGTTCAGCAGCGATACGTTGTGGCACCAGGATATCCGTTTCTGGTCGTTCGAGCGGAAAGAGCTGATCAGTGTCTGGGTGGCACTGGGGGAAGAGAACCGGGAGAACGGCTGTCTGAAGGTGATTCCCGGAACACACCGGATGGAATTCGGTCCCGAGCGTCTGGACGAGCGGATCTTTCTGCGTCCGGACCTGCCGGAGAATCAGGCTCTGATTGAGACCGGTGTGCTGGCAGAACTGCATCCCGGGGATGTGCTGTTTTTTCACTGCCGAACTTTTCATGCGGCGACGCGGAACTTTACCGATCAGCCCAAGTTCTCGGCCGTGTTTACGTTCCGGCCGGCTGATAATCCGCCGGTGCCTGGTTCGCGGTCAGCGGCGCTGCCGGAGTTGATTATTCATACGCCACGCTGAGGTGCAGATCCTGTGGATTGGCGGGTCGATAAACAGATATTTCCTCGGGTCAATTCAGGTAATCATCGCTGACGGATTTCTTTTCGGCCTGATCCTGCTGTTTGTCGGAAGCCTGATCTCGTGGAGCGGCCTGGGCAGGCGGATCCTGAGGGCGGGCATTTCCAATGAGTGGCGGAGTGGAATCAACATCATCCGAATTGGCTTCTTTTAATTTCCTGGCCAGGACATCTGGATCTTCAGCAAAGGCAGGGCCGTCAAACGATTTCAGCGTATGGTCTTCGTTTTCGACCAGCGTCAATTGATACGAATCACCTTTAAAGAGGCTGAACCATCGATAGTGATAGGTATTCAAGCCTGCTGCATTTGGCTGGGGGCCTTCCTGCTGGCTGAATCCGACAAGTAATCCGCGGGCCTCGTCGATGGAAACATCGCGCAGCCCGTTGGCGACCTTTTGCAGTGCGGAAATCGACGCATCGTATCGCTGTTTCGCACGATATTCGATGACCAGGATGACGAGTAAGATTAGAATTGCTCCCCAGACAATGACGCGTTCGATGGGATTGCGTTTCGCCTGAGAACCGGACTCCGGCTGTGAATCATTCTGCTGATTTTGATCCTGGTTCATGAAACTTTCTCTGAATCGAGCATGACAGAAAAAGCACCGCCCTGATAGGCGGTGCTCATGAAAGGTAAGGAGAGCCTGATAAGCCCATGTTTAATCAATTTTAGCCGGCAGGAGTTCTTCCATTTTCTCCCCTTCCTGCTTCATCTCTTCAATGGACTGTTTTTCTTCCTCTTCAGTCAGTTCGTCGCTGCAGCCATAAAAAACCGGGGCCATTAGTGCCGTAGCGCAGAGACACCATGCAAACCACTTCATCTCACACTCTTTCTATAAAGGGATGTTGAAGACACCAGCCCGCACTATCAAACGGGCCTGTGTCATTAAGAATGACGCTCGGGGATCGTTGAGAACGTACGGTGTGGAGTTCGGTCTCAGAATTCTCCGATGACTTCACCGCCATTGTGAGTGTTTAGTGCCATCCAGATACCACCGGACCTGGGATCACTCAAGCCAATGGAAGTGGTATCGGGCCAGGGTGTCGTGTCGATACTTTCCGAGATAAATCGCACTGCTCCGTCAGCCATCAGGTAAAACGCGCCGCCTTCGTGGACACTTCCCGAGCCGGGCCAGTTGGCGTTGGGGCCCCAGGCAGCCAGGTAGGTGGGCTGGAAGGCGTAGGGAGCTGATCTCCACCATGTCGCCGTTGCAGGACTTCCACCACGGGGTGTTCCTTCCGGGTCAAGCAGGGGGCCTGCATTGACATCTCCATTGGAGTTGGTTGCCAGTAACGAGGCTCGAAATACGCCATCGTTTCCCCGTCGTGCCGTACCCGTCCCACTTGTGCGAATCGCTCCATCTTTGTAACCGTGTGCAGAGACTTCGCCCACCATAATGGTATTGGAAGTGCCATCGACGACGTCACGTACTCCTACGGGAGTCAGGATTTCAAAAATACCACTGAGACGGTGACCGGGTCTGCGATGCCAGTCGTAGCCTTCCGATCCGGCGTAGTTCGTCCAGGCAATATTATGTTTATTTGCACCGCCATAGCCAGGATCGCTGGGACAGAGTAGTTGTGGTAGTAACGTGGAGGCGATCCGCTTTCCACTGTTATCAGTCTGCGGCCAGAGGGGCACAGAAAAATTGATCTGATTGTAGAGGGGGGCCTGGTCAAAATAAGGCAGAATCATTGTGATCCAGGAATAGTTCAGAGGCTGTGTTCCGCCGTTGTCGATGTTTGGATAACGATAGATGGCGGAAGGTGGAAACTGTTTGAACGTGCTGTGATAGTTGTGTAAGGCGAGACCAATTTGTTTCAGGTTGTTTCGGCATTGAGTTCTGCGGGCAGCTTCGCGGGCCTGTTGGACAGCCGGTAGCAGCAACGCAATTAAAATGGCAATGATTGCAATCACTACCAGAAGTTCAATTAATGTGAATCCACGCCGTGAATTGCTCGATCGAGTCATGGGGCACCTTCAGATAAAAGAACAGAAGTGAAAATAGATGAGATCAAATAGACAGGCTTACTTTAGTATATAACTACACGGGTGATGCGTATAAATCAATAACATATCATTGAATTACGTACAAAATAATATATGAGATTAGTTAATTAAAAAATGATTTATAGAATACATATGGATCTGCATTGATTGTCTGATTGATACATTTCGCATCCTGATCATTGCCCGATCGATATGAACCCGTTGCAAAGAAGTGCAGATTGCGTGGCAGCTGAAATTAGCGGCCCTGATTACGAGTCGGTTACTGGTTGATGTGCGTTGGTTACGCTTCCTCTATGCGCGTTGACGCCGATCGGTATGATTTCCTGCGCTGTTTTCGATTGTGCGGGGTCGAAGGAGTTGTTGCGGGGAGAAAGGCTGACGCTGGTTCTGGTACCGGCGGCTACCGCCGTGCCGCTCAGGGTAGGTGGGGCGGACAGTGCTTCTCTTTGGACGTTGATACTGGTGGCAGGTCGCCAGGTGGGCGGACACATGGGTACCGCCCCTGCGTTTAACAGGGGTTGGTTTTTCTGCTGTGGTTTGTGCTCTTGCTCTGTCAGTTTCCTGCTCGCTGCGCTCGGCCCGAATTGCATTCGGGCCCATCCGGATTTGTGGGTGAAATGGCGTTTGTCATCGGTTTCTGTATTCGTATTCACGATGGTTACCGGCGGCCAGGTAGCGTTTCTTAATTCGGATGATATATACCAAAGACGTTTCAACCGGGGCTAACGCCCTGCGGCTAAATTTCTTTTCTGCTGTTGAAGTCCTGAAAACAAGTGTAACAGCATACCCTCGGCCACGGTGGATACTTACATAGCTAACGCTGTCGACCTTATGATCACGTAGAAAACTATTAAATAAACGCTACCTGGCACCTTGCCGCTGAGGAGTCACCGTTTATGGAGGTCCATTGGATGTTGAAGCGAATGGCGTTTCGCGAGGCGGGTTGGCACACAGGTACTGCCGCTGCATTTTGTTTTGATCGTGAGGCTGATTGTGTTGAACGGCGGCGGGAAGTCAAGACAGAATTTTGTCCCGATGTGGCCGGATTTTGTCCTCTTGTGTCGTAGATTTTGTCCTGGTGTGGCCGGGGTTTGTCCTGGTGTGCCGTGAACAAAGTGGGGAGAACATTTCGCATGGGTTCCAATTGTTCCAGTGGAGACAGAGTGAAAAGCAGCGTTGATTCAGGTGGAAACGGGGCACTGGTGTTGCGTGTTCCGGTGCTCGCCGACCTGCCTCGCGCGCGAGCCAGAGGGAGTAGCATACGATTCGGGAGAGGCGAATCAAGGGGAGTCTGTTCAGCGGTGAGTGCGGGAGGTTCAGTGGTGATATTGTCAGGTCAGGGAGGGCGAGGTTGTGGGAAACGCTCATGATTTTATGCTGACGGATTCCAGGTCGCTGCGTGCGGTTCGGATTGTATTCGGGATCTCCCGGTTTTGGGAGCGGTTTCTGGATCTTAGTCAACCGTGGTTACCGGCGGCTAGCGCCTTGCCGCTCAGGGGGATGTTTCATTTGAAACGCCGTCACGGGTTATCTTGTTTGGATTATCGCCAGGCGGAATTATTTGGTGTGGGAGGTATCGAGTTCGGGGCGGGGATTGGTTTCCAGGAACTGGGCGGCGCCGAGGTACTTGCCCCAGGAGCCGAAGTAGCCACGATAGAGCATGATCAGGTAAGCGGGAACAATGATGGGGCGGATGATGAAAGTATCGAGCAGAACGCCGAAGGCGAGGGCGAAGCCCAGCTGCTGCATACCGACCAGGGTACCTGCCATCAGCGAGGAGAAGGTTCCAGCCATGATGATCCCGCAACTGGAGATGATTCCGCCGGTACTCTTGAGGGCGGAGATGACGCCTTCAACGGGGGCGAGGCGTTTCTGTTCTTCATCGATGCGGGTGATGAGGTAGATATTATAGTCTTCGCCGACCGCGATGAGGATCGTGAAGAGGAACATGGGCACTTTCCAGTCGAGGCCGGCAAAGTTCTGCGGGTCGAGTGCCCAGAAGACGGCGAAGGTGATGCCGAGTGTGACGAGGTAACTGAAGAAGACACTCACGATGAGGTACGCGGAGATTGCAGGTCGTCTCAGCAGGATGACCAGGATGATAAAGACGCTGGCGAGCACGAGGACATCGATGCGGGCCTGGTCCTGGTCGGTCACATTTTTCAGGTCGCTGATACTGGCGGTGGCACCGATGTAATACAGGTCGGTGTTTCCTTTGAGTTTATCGGGCAGACCTTTGTTGACGGCGGTCTTCACGCGTTCGAGCTGTTTCATGCTGTCGTGCGAGAAGGGATCTTTCTCGAGGATCAGGTCCATGCGGGTGACATGATTTTCGAGTTCGGGTTCCGAACTGACGTAATAATTTTTGATGAGCTTGATCCGGCTCAGGGCGCCAATCTTTTTGAGGCCGGTGAGGTTTCTGGCCTTCTCCATTTCGTCGGCGGCACCGATGCCGAACGGCTTGGTCATGTTGCGGATGTCAGCGATGCCGAGCTCGTCTTTCTGGTCGAGCAGGGAAGCGGTGAGTTTCTCGATGGCATCGCGGCCTTCCGCGTCGGAGAAGTTGATGTCGGGATTCTCGAACAGCAGGGTCAAAGGTCCGGTGGCACCGGCAGGATAGTGTCCCTGGACGGCCTTGGTGCCGATGACGCTGGGGTCTTCACTGGGCAATTCCGAAAGCAGACCGTAGCTCAGGTTGCCATAACAGGCGAGGCTGATCAATGCGAAGGGGAACAGGACCAGGAAGGTGGTGAGCCAGATTTTACCGGGGTTCTTGAGCAGTCCCTGCGAGACCGTTTCCCAGACAGAGCCGGCCCAGTTGCGCTGCATGAGGCGGGCCATGACGCTGGACGGGGTGAGCCAGCCTGCGGAAATGGCGACACGTTCATTGAAGCTTTGAGGCCAGTAAGCGAAGCGTCCCGCCAGGCAGAGCAGGGCAGGCGTGAGGGTCAGGGAGGCCATCAGAACGAAGGACAGGCTGAGGGCCATGGCGACACCGGCCTGCTGAAATTTACCGAACTGGGCGAAGACCATCATGCCGATACCGCACATGGTGGTACCTGCACTGGCGGCGAGAGCCGCACCGACGGTGGCGATCGAGTTGGAAATCGCTTCTTTAAATGTACATTCTTTTTCGAGTTCCTCGCGATGGCGGGCAATGAGGAACAGACAGTAATCGACGCCGGCCCCGTAGAGGATGACGGTCACGTAAACTTCAATGCCGGAGAAGAGTCCGACCCAGCCCCAGTCTCCCAGGATCGCCAGTACGGAGAGGGCAATCTGTACGGAAACAAAGACGGTAAACAGCGGGATGAGTGCCAGGATCGGTGCGCGATAGATGATGATCAGGAGCAGGATCACGAGCAACACGGTCCAGAGTTCGGTGGCTTCGGCGCTCTGGTTGGCAGCGCGGATCATATCGCGTCCAACGGTGGCGATACCGCTCAACGAGATATCCAGTCCGGGCTCGATCGTCTGTTTGAATGCTTCGTCATTCTGAATCAGGTTTTCGATACTCTCGACGGTCTGCGCGTTGCTCTGATCGAGAAATTCGGTCGAGAGTTCCACGATGACCAGCGACGCTTTGTTGTCTTCACTCTGCAGCAGGTCGCCGATCGATTTATCGGTATAAGTGCGGATGCGGGAGATGTTCGATGTCAGGGTCTGACTGTTGTTGTCTTTGCGTTCGGTTGCAAAACCGCCCTGTTCTTCCGCAATTTCTTCAAGCCGGGGTTTGAGGGTATCCTCAATGAATTTCAGGTCTTTGGGGCGGAGTCCCTGGTCGCCATGTTCGCGACGGACAACGAGCACGATGCTGCTGGCCAGCAGGTCATCGGGAAAGGCGCGTTTAAAGAGTTTCTCACCCTGCAGACTGGGCGAGTCGGCGGGCATGAAGGCAAATTCCCCGTTTTGCACAACACTGGACCACTCGGGCGCAACGTAAGAGACACCGGCGACTGCCAGAATCCAGAAGACAAGAAAGACTTGCCAGTAGCGGACAACGGTGTTACCCAGAACTCGAAACATAGGGATTGCTAACAAGGGAGCTTAGGATGAGACGTAAATCAAGCCCGACAGCGACTCAGCTGTTGCTGAGGAGTTTTTGAAACCCCAGCCTGAACTGTAAGGTATCAACGGTAACTTACAGGGCTTTGTGTGGGTTAATCTTCACACATTCCGGTAGCCGTTTGCAAGTCCAAGGGGCTTTGATTTGTGATCAAGGCCTGAAAACTGAGTTTATGTTCATTTTTTAATTGAGTTTGAGAAAATAGATTTTGTAAGACTGAGTGATTCTGGCATAATGAGGCAGACCGGAATTCACTTCTCATCAACCACTTCCGATCATTGTGACAAGAACAAAGGATCTTCTCATGCTTCGTAATCCGCGCCATTTAACAGGTATCAGTTTTCTTCTGTTTCTGGCCCTGATCTGTCTGTCAGCACGACCCGCTGCGGCTCAGACGATTGCCCGCTGTGGTGATGGCTGGCTGGAAAAAGTGGATGGCTACCTGGTGTTGCATCTCAAAGGGACGCATTACGAAATGGGTTACCAGCAGGGAGTTCTGCTGAAGGAGCACATCCGCAAGAACATGTATAACCTGTTGAATGAGAAGGGGGATACGACGCTTGTGGATTTCGGTCTGGTGAAACTTAAGCCCCGCCAGGCGATTGAAACGGTGATTCAGATCCAGAAACCATATACGCCTCAGAAGTATGTCGACGAAATGCAGGGGCTGGCAGCGGGGGCGGAAATCGCTTACGAGGATGTACGGGCGACGAACTTCATCCCGGAGATGTTCCACTGCAGCGGATTTTCACTGGCGAACACTGCGACGAAGGATGGCACCCTGTATCACGGTCGTGTGCTGGACTATGCGTGTGACTGGGGACTGCAGGATCATGCGGTGCTGGTCGTCGCAGAGCCGAAAGGAGGCATTCCATTTGTGAATGTGACCTATGCGGGATTCATCGGTTCGGTCACCGGAATGAATATGAAGTCAGTTTCGATTGGTGAGATGGGCGGCCGCGGACTCGGGCACTGGGCCGGAGTACCGATGGCGTTTCTGGTTCGTGAAGTTCTGGAGACAGCTAAAGATCTGGACGAAGCGATTGCGGTCTTCAAAGACAACTATCGCACGTGTGAATATTATTACGTGATCGCGGACGGCAAAACGAATCGCTCGGTCGGGATGGCGACCAGCTGGGAAAAGATGCAGGTGATTCAACCTGGCGAATTTCATCCGCTGCTGCCGAACCCCGTCAAAGATGCGGCACTGCTGTCTGCGGGAGACCGCTACCAGGAACTCTCGAAGCGGGTGAAGAATGGCTATGGCAATTTCACCGCTGAGTCTGCAATCGAGCTGATGAGCCGTCCGGTGGCGATGAAGTCGAACCTGCACAACGTTTTGTTTGAGCCGAAATCGACGAAGCTGTGGGTCGCGAATGCCAGCACCGACGGTCAGCCGGCTGCGAATCAGAAGTATTTCAGCTTCCAGTTATCGGAACTGCTGAAACGGAAGCCGGACGCGAATTCGCCCCAGTATCCGATGCCTGTGGCACAGGAAGTCTCGCAGAAGACAAAATAGGCCCGGTGCGTGTTTACTGGTGTCCGATGTTTCGCTTTTCGGTTGCGTGGCGATCTGTATGATGCGCGGTGGCCGACGGCAATCGCTCACTCACTCGTCTGATTGGCGAGGATTTCGTGCCAGGCATCGGGGAGGTAGTCGATCAGGTCAGCGGCGATCATGGCGGGTTGCGTCAGATCGTCAGCAGCCAGGTCACCGGCGAGGCCGTGCAGGTACGCTCCCAGTTGGGCGGCGTCAAAAGGGGGAAGTCCCTGACCGGCAAGGGATGTGGTCAATCCGGTGAGGACATCGCCTGTGCCTCCGGTCGCCATGCCTGCGTTACCGGTTGGATTAACGGCGATGCGGGAGCCATCGGTGATGATGGTGCCTGCGCCTTTGAGGAGTAGGATGACCTTGCGCTGCCGGGCGAATTCCAGCGCATGAGTTTCCCGGTTAGCAGTAATCTCTTTGATACTGACGTTGGTGAGTCGCGAAAATTCGCCGGGGTGTGGCGTCAGAATTCGGGGGCCGGCCGGATCGGGGAGAGGTGAGTCTGCTGCGGCGAGTGAGTTCAAGCCGTCGGCATCGACAATTAATGGTTCTGTGAGTTTCTCATACAGGTGCAGCGTCAGATCGCGGACCCAGGGACGTTGACCACAGCCGGGACCGATGGCGACGGCGTCGAAACCGGACAACTGGTCGAGCAGATTTGAGCGGGACTCGGGAGTGAGCTGATCTTCGGAGTCCATCTTGAGCGGAATAGTGAGGTAGCAGGGATTGACTGAGGCCACAATGGATTGAACCGAAACAGGAGTCGCGATGAAGACCAGCCCCGAGCCGCCCCGCAGCGCAGCCATGCCGGACAGACAGGCGGCGCCAGTCATGCCGGGACTGCCGGCGATGATCAGAACTTTGCCGAAGGTTCCTTTATGCGAGTCGGTCGTGCGTTGGGGAAGGGAAGGCAGGTCTGAGATGCGCTGAATATTCATATTAAAATCTTTCAAATCCGGCGGACCTGATTACAATGTGTTCGCTTTTCATCAGCCTGAAGCGAATCGAAATATGATCCAGGGCTGATATTGAAAGCATTGTAGCAAACCGGAAATCGGGGTGCAGGGGTTAGTCTGGGTTGGCTGGGAGAGACAGGTTGAGGTCCTTCATTTTCAGATCGCGTTAACCTGTTGAAAGATTGGTTGTTAAGGCTCCCAGACGACGTTGAGATCATTATACTTTGAATACCTTTTTTGAACGGACTACTTTTTCTATCATAATCCAGAGATCGCAGTTACGCGATGACTCCGGGGGCAGCAGTCAATCAGTCCCGGGATCGTTCTGGAGGATGACGGACTCGCATAAATCGAAATCGATTGGATGGATCTTCAATGCCAAGCAAGAAAACTGTGTATGAGAAGCTATGTGACCTGGCCGGTAACCTGTGGTGGAGTTGGCAGCCTGACGTTACTCAGATTTTTCATCTGATTGACCCGGATCGATGGGCGGATTTAAACCATAATCCGGTGCTGCTGCTGGAAGAATACAGCCCTGAACAACTGGAAAAGAAACTGAGCAGCCTGAGTCTGCACTCCCGCGTGAACGTGGCTTATCGTCGCTGGCGGGAGTATATGGAGCGTTCGGAGACCTGGGGGTCGACCAACGCGACCATTCTGGGGCACCGCTGTGCGGCTTATTTTTCCGCGGAATTCGGGATACATGAATCGCTGCATATCTATTCCGGCGGTCTGGGGGTGCTCGCGGGTGACCATCTGAAAAGCTGCTCTGACCTGGGACTTCCCCTGGTTGCCGTCGGTTTGTTCTACGGCGAAGGTTATTTTTCACAGCACATCGACAAAGAGGGCTGGCAGCAGGAATCGTACACGGAAGCCAAGACCAAAAATCTGCCGATCTCTCCCGCTTACACTCCTGATGGTAAACCGGTGATGATTTCCGTGGCGACCCGTTCGGGTGAGATTTTTGCGAAGGTCTGGCGAATTGACGTCGGTCGTATCAAGCTGTACCTGCTCGATACCGATGTGCCGGAAAACAGTGAAGAAGATCGAAACCTGACCGCGCGTCTGTATGGCGGCGATCAGCGGACGCGTATCCGTCAGGAAATCATGCTGGGCATCGGCGGTGTGCGGGCCCTGGCGGCGATTGGAATCAGTCCGAGTGTGATTCACATGAATGAAGGTCACTCCGCTTTTGCACCGCTGGAGCGGATCCGTGGTCGGATGCACGAAGATGGTTTCTCGTTCGACGACGCTCTGCGTGATGTGGCGGCATCTTGTGTCTTCACCACACATACCCCCGTACCAGCCGGACACGACCGGTTTGATGCAGGCCTGGTGGAAGAACATGTGGGACCGCTGGGAGATCAGCTAGGTCTCGACCATCATGCGTTGATGGGACTGGGACGCGTCGATCCACAGAATGAAGGTGAGACCTTCTGTATGACCGTGCTCGCATTCAAGCTAAGCCGACTGGCGAATGCGGTTTCGAACCTGCACGGAGTTGTGAGCCGCCGGATGTGGGCATCACTCTGGCCGTGGCGGAGTGAAGAAGAAATTCCCATCGGACATATCACCAACGGGGTGCACATGCCGACCTGGCTGGCAGCTCCCATGCGTGTGATTTACGACCGTGTCTTGCCGACCAAGTGGTACTATCGAACCGGTGAAGCCAGCGTCTGGGCGGGTATTGAAGAGATTACCCCCGGGGATTTGTGGGAGACACATCAGGCGTTGAAAAATCGTCTGATCATTTACGCCCGCGATCAGCTGGAAATCCAGGCACGGCGGCGTGGGACTTCGGAAGAAGAAGTTGGCCATCTGCGAAATGCACTGAACCCGGACGCGCTGCTGATCGGTTTTGCCCGTCGGTTCGCGCCTTATAAACGTGCGGACCTGGTGATGAAGGACATGGAAAACTTCCTGAAGATCATCGAAGATTCCGAGCGGCCCGTGCAGTTCATCTTTGCCGGTAAAGCACACCCGGCTGATGAGCGGGGTAAGCAGATTATTCAGCGGATCTTCAAGCTGACCCAGGAACCGCCGTTCCGTGGGAAGATCGTGCTGCTGGAAGATTATGACATCAACCTGGGACGTCACCTGGTACAGGGTGTTGACGTCTGGTTGAATAACCCGCGGCGTCCTCTGGAAGCATCGGGTACCAGTGGTCAGAAGGTGGTGTTGAACGGTGGCTTAAACTGTTCCATCCTGGATGGCTGGTGGGCGGAAGCCTTCGATGGCAGCAACGGTTTTGCGATCGGCGAAGGTCGGACACACGTCAATCAGGAGATTCAGGATGACCGCGATGGTGTGAACCTGATGCGGGTGCTGCGTGATGAAGTCATTCCGTTGTACTACGATCGAAACTACGATGACCTGCCTTTAGGCTGGATTCACCGCATGAAACGGGCGATCCGGACACTGGGCTGGCGGTTCAATGCGGACCGGATGGTGATGGACTATGCAGAGAAAATGTATCTGCCCGCCGCCGGTGGTCTGTCCAGCCAGATCAAGGGAGATTCCTCTCTGTAGACGGAACTGATCAATTCCACAGTCATAAAAATCGCTACAACGGTCACAGGAGAGATGATCATTATTTCTCCTGTGACCGTTTTTTTATTAGGATCTGACAAAGCTGAAAGCGAAAGGGGATGGACTCGTAAATTCTGTGCTTCCCGGGAAACATGGGGGACAATCGGGAGCTAATTTTTAAGTGAACGTAGTTATTCGCGAACGGGCCGACGGCGAAAGCACGGGCAGGAAGTTAAAGCCAGCCAGTTGCTTATGAGGTAACAAGTCACGGCCTGCTCAAAATCTCCCGGTAGCAGAAAGCGTTTCCCCATGAGTTCAGTGCTGGCAAATCAATCAAAAACTCCGGTCAAAGGTACGATCCCACCCGGAGAACTTTCGGATCTGGTGAAGGGCTATCTGGATGTGGAACTGTGGCGTTCCACGGGATGGCTGACCCGGCTGCATCTGGAAGAGCCGCGCGTGGATGTACGGTGTCTCACAGAGCGGACCCGACTGGTCAAGCGGTTGATGGATATCATCGTATCAGCGACGATGCTGGTGATCCTGTCGCCGTTACTGCTCACGCTGATCGTACTGGTCAAGCTCTCGTCACCCGGCCCCGCCATCTTCAAACAGACTCGCGTTGGTCTGAATTACCGGAAGAAAAATCGAAACGATCGACGTCAGGAACAGGTTGATCTGGCAGATCTGAACCTGTCCCGGGATCGTCGTGTTGCCGGCAATGACCGTCGCGATGAGCGCGGTTACGGAATGCCGTTCACGTTGTACAAGTTCCGTACGATGAGTGTGGATGCAGAAAAGAACGGCGCACAGTTCGCTGTTAAAGGAGATCCACGCGTGACGAAGCTGGGACGCTTCATGCGAAAGACGCGACTCGATGAACTGCCGCAACTCTGGAACGTACTCAAAGGCGAGATGTCACTGGTGGGGCCACGGCCGGAACGGCCAGAGTTCATCGAAGGCTTAAACAAAGAAATTCCAGGCTACATCGATCGGCTGGGGCTGAAGCCCGGGTTGACCGGAGTTGCTCAGATCGTCAACGGCTACGACAACAACGTGGAGAGCTTCCGCAGAAAGGTCTCTCTGGACCTGATGTATCTACAGAACTGCTGCATCTGGAATGACATTAAGATCCTCTTCAAGACGATCCGTGTGATTCTGACGGGGAGCGGGGCGCTGTAAGCGCGTCGGAATGTTTTCCATTCAGGGAATTCAGGAATCGACCAATTTCAGGCCAGTAGAGGAAGAGGAACGCACCGAGGAGCATTCCCAGGGCCTGTCGACTCAATTGTTCCCAGACAATATCGGCTGGGAGCAGGTCCAGGTATTCTCCTTTTTTGAATCGAAACATCGGACCGGTACATGCTGCGAACATCCATCCGACTGTAATTCCAGAAAGTGCCAGCCAGAGGGAGGTACGCTCTTTCCAACTGGCAATCAGGGCGGCGGACAGCGCGCTGCCGAAAATCATCCAGAAGCAGATGGTGTTCTCACTGCCGCTGATGACCTTTGAAAATTCCCAGTAACGGACATGCGCAATCCAGTACTCGTGCGCATGAAAACAGCCCAGTCCGGTGCCGAGAAGAATGCAGAGAGAGATCATGGTTTTGAAGCGAAACATGCCGATCTGCTTTCAATAGAACTCCCTTGATTTTAATGAATTGTCGTTTCAACTCCCAATAAATTCGTGCTGAGTACCGGATCTTTACCCTGTTTTCTAACTGAACAGTGCAACAACTTCAGCTTGAGCCGCTGGTGCCTTCGCGTAGAATGCGATGCGTTTTAAAAATGGTGATGCGGCATTCAGCAAATAAAAAACGCCCTGTTGCCAGGGCGTGGGTGAAATCCAGTGTCGCTGGGTTAGCGATCAGGTGGTTTCCGGGAAGTGGCTGAGTTCCAGAGTATTGGCAGGAGCCATCTTCTCGTTTTCGGTATCCCAGCCCATCATCTGTCCGGACCGCCATGATTCGTTGGCCATGTTGACGGCGACAACACCAGCCAGTCCGAGTTCAGTCGGGCAGTTGAGTGGTTCGCCATTCCGCAGATGATTTTGCAGGTTTGTATGATGCAGCTTCGTATCTTCTGCACCCGACTTTTTGTGTTCCGCAAGCACTTTGCCGTCTTTGTCTTTGGCAACCCAGCCTTCACGGGTGAAGTAGAGCGTGCCGCGATAACCACGGATCAGGTGATCGATGCCCACCCGGTTACTCATGGTACCCAGCACGTAAACGGTCATGCCCCGCGGGTACTCGCAGATCATCTCGAAGTTGTCCGGCAGGTTGCGACCATCATTCCACTGCCAGATTCCGCCCATCCCAACGACACGTCGTGGATAGAGAAGGTTACAGGCCTTCATGATGCGGGTGATACGGTGAATGAACAGGTCGGTGCAGATCCCGCCCGAATACTGTCCATAGTTCCGCCACTCGAAGTAGTGGTGCGGGTTCCAGTCGATCTTCGGTGCTTTACCGAGCCAGGCGTTCCAGTCAAGATCGGCCGGTTTGGGTTCATTGTCTTTCAGACCGGGACGACGCCAGGGACCCTGTTCGCCGTAACGACGCACGTATTCGATCTGGGCCTGCACCACCTGACCGAGTACTCCCTCTTCGATGGCCTTAGCCGCGGAAGAGTAAGAATCGTCAGACATGCCCTGCACACCAACCTGAATCGGCAGCTTCGTCTCTTTCTGCTTTTTGATGACAGCCTGAGCTTCGGGGATGCTGTGCGTCATCGGTTTTTCACAGTAGACGGCTTTGCCGGCGTCGAGGGCATCAATGGTCATCTGGGAGTGCCAGTGTTCCGGCGTTGCGATCGTGACATAGTCGATGTCCTTGATCTCGAGCACTTTCTGGTAGTCACCGAATGCGTGTTGTGCGCCGGTTTTGGTTTTGCCTTCTTCTGCGCGGGTCTGCCAGCAGTCGGCAACGGCGATCGCTTCGAGATTATTCTTATCTTTGATCGCGTTGAACGTATTCATGTGGGCGTTGGCCATGCCACCCGCACCGAGAAAGCCGATGCGAATTCGATCGTTGGCGCCCAGGATGCTGGCATAACTTTTTGCGGTCCAGGCCAGACCGGCGGCTGCGGCACCGCCGGTGCGGAGGAAACTTCTGCGCGTGACTTCGCTGGAAGCCGGTTGCTGTTCAGAGCTCATACGTACTTTTCCTGTTGTCGTTGTGTGAAGGATCTGATTCCGTCTGGAGAGCGACTATTTCAGTTCTTTGATACGGAAATCTTTGAACTCGATTTCGGCGCCATGGCCGCACAGACAGATATAGCCTTTGTCCCGTTTGAGACCGGGGTGATCTTTGTGATCGATCGTGCCATTCTTCTTGGCGTCTCCCATGTCGTAGTCCAGAATAACAGTGCCGTTGAGGGTCACTTTGACATGGTTGCCATTCACGAGAACTTCCTGGGTGTTCCATTCTCCTACAGGATTCAAATAGCCACGCTTGGCAGCAGCTGTTCCGTAGAGCGAACCGTGGTACTGATAGTCCTGCAGCTTGGCATATTTTTCAGCGGTGTTATCCAGGATCTGAAGTTCTTTACCGGCATAAGCAGGGCTGGTTTTCGGTTTCAGAGGAACGTGGAAACCGATCCCGTTGTTGGCACCGGCGTCGAGTTTGAAGTCAAAACGCAGCACGAAGTTGGAGTATTCTTTATCGGTGAAGAGATTTCCGCCACTTTCTTTCTTGCTGATCAGCATGCCATCTTTGACGAAGTACCCGTCGGTCGCACCTTGCCAGCCATCCAGATTCTTACCATTGAAGATGCTGACGAAATCGCTTTCGCAGTGTTCTTCAGCGCTCAGAGGTGCAGTCACGGAAACCATCAGACCGGCGATGGTCAGCAGAGAGAGGGTAAAGATTTTACGGGCAGTCAGAAGCATAGCGTTGATTCCTTGAATTCAGCTGTTATTCAGTTAGGCAGGAAGGAAAAATCCTGTGATATTTAAGGATCTTTAAAAAGGAGAGTGTTTTGAGCATACCAGACACAGATTACCAGAATCAATGGAAAAGCTCGTGAAACCACAGGGTTTTTTGTTTGAGGTGATTTCGATTAGAATGCACTTCAGACGCATCCTTAAGCCAATTGATTTCTCACATCAAATAGAAGACGAATGAATATGAATACCGAGCACGAGGCCGCTTCCGATGTCGCCACACTTTACTGGGTGGGTGGGACAGATGGATATCTGAAGATGATCGATCAGACCCTGCTGCCGACCGAGTATAAAGAAATTGAATGTCGAGATGTCGAAACGGTTTGGGAAGCGATCAAGAAGTTGCGCGTACGCGGTGCACCAGCGATCGGGATCGCAGCCGCCTATGGTGTCGTCGTGGGTTTGCAAACGGAAGCAGGCACCTCGCGTGCGGAATTTGATCAACGACTGAAAATCGTTGCCGAGTATCTGGCTGGGAGCCGGCCGACGGCGGTGAACCTGTTCTGGGCACTTGATCGATTGCAGAAGCTGGCTGCGGATTCAGCGGATCTGGACAGCGGTGAAATGCATGCGTTGCTGCTGGAAGAAGCACGGCGGATTGAAGTCGAAGACCTGGAGATGTGTCATAAAATCGGTGAAGTAGGAGCGGCGCTGCTCTCTCCCGGTGATGGTGTGCTGACACACTGCAATGCCGGCGGTCTGGCAACTTCGGGTGGAGGGACGGCCCTGGCGGTCTTCTTCGAAGCGGCCAGGCAGGGGAAGGGGATTCACGTTTACGCTGACGAGACCCGTCCGTTATTACAGGGCGCGCGACTGACGACCTGGGAACTGATGCAGCGGAATGTCCCCGTGACTCTCATCAGTGACTCGATGGCGGGCTGGGTCATGAAAGAAGGCAAGATCCAGGCCGTGGTGACCGGAGCAGACCGGATCGCCGCTAATGGTGATTCCGCGAATAAGATTGGCACGTATTCCGTCGCGCTGCTGGCAAGCCTGCACGATATTCCTTTTTATATCGCCGCGCCGTCAAGTACGTTCGACTTAAGCCTGGAAAGCGGTGCCGAGATTCCGATTGAGGAACGGCAGCCGGAAGAGATCACCAACGGATTTGGCAAACAGACTGCGCCAGAAGGAGTTGATGTATACAACCCTGCGTTTGATGTGACACCGGCAAAGTTCATTCGGGGCATCATAACCGAACGGGGACTGATTCAGCCTGTCACGACGGAGCAGGTGCTGCGTGTTCTCAATTCAGAACCGGTACAGAGTTGAACCCGGGGTTGAAGCCTCTGATCAGCGGTTAATGTAAACCGGGTTCTGGTTGTAGCCGGGAGCATTTGCAGGATACTTCGGCTGCATCTGCTGAGGTTGTTGCTGATATTGCTGTTGCTGGTACTGCTGCTGTGGGTACTGAGATTGCTCGTACTGTGGCTGCTGATACTGAGAAGACGACTGCGGGAAGTTGCGCGGTTGAGGCTGATATCCGCTCTGGGGCTGGTAATTATTCTGTGGCTGGTAGTTGTTACTTTGCTGCTGGTACTGCACCGGCACCATGCCCCGCTGTGGTTGATAGTAAGAGGTAGAGCTCTTCTCATCGATACGCTTTTCCTGGAACTCCCGTTTGCGTTTCTGGATTTCTTCGATGTCTTCCTCGCGGGGAGGCAGAGCGTAGTTCTTCCAGGTTGCCTGTTCGTGGTATCGATTCCAGAAGTGCTGCGAGTAAGCCAGCTGTGGTGTAATTCCCCAGCCGTTGGCAGTCTGGGTCTGAGACAGTACGTGCCGGTAGTTATATGGCTTGAAGTAGTGATAGCCACTATAAGGGGATATTTCCTGGAAATAGCCGTGCTGCCAGGGGTATTGCGAATCGAACGGGTAAAGTGGATCCCCGAAGATGCCGCCCGTGACTCCGGCGCTGGTCATAGGGGTACCCGCATCGTAGGGAACTTCAGTCATACCGTAAGCACCATAGGTCTGGTTGGGGAGCGATGGGTCACCGCCGACAGCGGCCGCGATTGCCAGAGCGAGAAAAGTGGTCGACATAGCTGAAATTCCTCTGTATGAAAAACAGAGTCCCTGTTTATCTGAAACCGTAATAATTGGGTGATTTCGTCAGCGCAAACTGATGGCGCTGGTATTTACTTTATCGGATTTCGTAGCGGCCGTACCTTCAGGTTCATCCCAAAATTCACAGCGGGTAGATCACATACGCGCGCTACAACCTGAATATTTTCAAATCGGGTTAGAGTATCCAGTCAAACTGAACCGGCAGATTCTGCCGAAACCGGGGCGGGAACGCCTCGATTTATAGAGATTCCCGTTCAGGCTTCAAAAAATGGTGTAGGTTTGAGTGTCATCGCGAAAAGCTCCCCGCTGGTGTGATGCGCCATGATCAATTCAGCGGACTCGGAATGCTGTTCAGTTCCAGAGTGTATTTCTCAACCGGGAAGTCTGGGAATGAACTGGAGTTTTTGGCGCTCATTCATAAATTGAACATAGATCTTTCAGGCACGTCTCTTTACGGACGTGCCTGCTGACGAGCGATCATCATCATTGATGGTGTTTTTAACTAGATACATGAGGTAGAAGAGACTTATGAAACCACATGCGAAAATATCATCTCTGATATTGATGATCTGCATTTGCGCCAGCCCCTTATTTGCAGATGATTCACTTATTCCCGGCGCCGATCTGGGGAAAGCAGGGACATTGCCCCCACCTCCCCCACCGCGGGGAGTCGCTCCGCAGCCCGATCCGGCTGCGAATGTGCCTTCACCTTATAATACGCCTGCTCCTTATCACAATCTGCCACAACAGCAGCAGCCTCAGGTACCTCCCCAGGTACAGCAGCAACAGCAGGGGAATTATCCCCCCGCGGATCCGGATGCGTTGACTCATCCCGTGCCAGGATATTCGGGAGGCCCTTATGTTAAAGGAGGCAATCAGTACTGGTTGCCCAACAACCAGGTACCTCAGGTGGGGAGTCCTTATTACTATAGTGCGACACAGGGAGCCGGCGGAACCTACGGGATGACAAGCCCTCAGGTAGGGATTCAGGCCGGCCAGACGTGGTATGGCGGTCATGGCGAAGTCAATACGGGGCAACAGAATCAGGCATTGATGGGAAGTGGGGGGGATCCGTATACACGGCACTTTGGCCCCGGTTTCTACCGCTCTAATGAATACGGCCACTACTACTTTCCGTCATACAGCTACCGTCGTCCCTGGTACAATCCGGGAGCACCCACTTACAACCGCGATACCAATTACCGTTGGTAAGTCTCGACAAAACGACAACTTAGAGTAACTGATTATGTTTTGATATCAGGCCCGGGTGGCGAATCCCGGGCCTTTTTTTATGGACTGTGATCTAAGGGTTTTCACTCAAACTTTCTGTGAGATCAGGAAATTTAACAGGAACCGTTCTAATCCCAATTTCGTGATCAGCCGATACAAACAATACAATATGGACTCTATCCACCCGAATTACGTCTGCTGTTACGTCGATTGGCAGACCGAAGTCGCGTATCCTCGGAAGTACGTGAGACGGTGGAATAGAGAGTAAATCATAAGCAGAAAGTAAGTTAAGGATAACTTGCTGGATAAAGATAAAGTTCTTACTGATTCTTCAACCTGGTTACAAGAACTCGCAGGTAATTAATTCCGGGCCGAGAAGTCACGTAAAACGCAAATACCTTTTTCCTCTTTGCAGGCAATAGGGGAGCGACTGCGGATGTACAAACAGAATTGCCATGGATCGGCATTTCGAAATGATGAAAAGCGACGTGCTCAGCTTGTCATGAACTGGGCTGCGTTGTTCTTCATCACTTTTTCGTCGATCGCTCATACTGCGTTTGCCCAGGGGCCATCCATGCGCCCGCTGCCACCCAGGCAGCCCGTAAACCAGTATGCTCCCGCAAACCAGTATCAGCCTGCGAATCAATATGCTCCTGCTCCCATGCAGGTTTCCGCTCCCCCTGCTCAATCGTATCAACAACCGTCGTACCCACAACAGGTACCCGTTGCCCATCAACCGCAGGGTGTGATTCCGATTCAGGATGCGCATGCACCTAATGCGGGACCACAGATTCAGATGGTGCAGGATACCGGGCGGATTACCCGCAAGCCGCTGCCGACTCAGATTCGTTCCACTCCCGGCATCTTCGACGAGATGGAAATCATCATTCGTCGCAGCCAACTGGTTATCACAAATTCTCGCATTCGTCGTTACGCAATTGCTGATCCTTCGATCATTGAATTCGTGACTTATTCCCCGACCGAAGTTTCGATCGTGGGTCTGGAGTTGGGAACAACCACTCTGACTCTCTGGTTCGAAAATGATGAAACACCGATCACTTACCTGGTTCACACGATTCAAGATCCCAGCCTGGAAGGGCAGCGACGGATCGATTACGGTAAGCTCGAACGCAAAATCGCCGTGCTGTTTCCCAATAGTAAGGTTTATCTGATTCCCCTGTCACGTAAGATCATCGTGAAAGGTCAGGCTTCTGATCCCACCGAAGCGGCGAACATTATGAATGTGATCCGTGGTGAAGTTATCAACTACGAAGGAAACCTGGGCGGACCACAGCCTTCCGGTGTCGGGCCCGGTTATTATGGGGGAGGGGGTTACGGCGACGCGCTTAACAGCTACGGAAATAACCTCTATGGATCTTCGCTGATTGTGAACATGCTGGAGATTCCCGGTGAGTTCCAGGTCATGATTCATGTGACCATTGCCCAGATCAATCGCACGATGATGCGTCAGCTGGGAGTTGACTTGAGCGTACTGTTCGACGGCGGTCGTCAGTTTCTGGGATCAACGATGGGCGGTGTCCCTTCAACGCTGACCGGTATCTTCGAAGCCGGCGAAGTCAATGTATTGATCAACGCTCTGGCCGAGAACGGTACCACCAAGATTATGGCCCGACCGACGCTGACTGTATTAAGCGGTCACTCGGCCAGCTTCCTGGCTGGGGGTGAATTTGCAGTGCCGACCATTGTTGGAGTCGGAGGAGCACAGGGAACATCAACTACCTTCCGCGGTTTTGGTACTTCAATCGTCGTGACACCGATCGTGCTCGATAAGGACCTGATCCGCATGCGGATTGTCCCTGAATACAGCCAGGTGAATGATAACAACTCGGTACAGGGGATCCCGGGACTGAACTCACGGCGTGCACAGACCACGGTTGAACTCCGTGAAGGTCAGACCATCGTACTGGCTGGTCTGTTCGGTCACGACACTTCTACGGGGGTGACACGAATTCCCTGGCTGGGAGAAATTCCTCTGGTCGGAGCGTACCTGTTCAGTTCCAAGAAATCGACTCAGGGTGAGTCTGAGCTCCTGATCACCGTAACGCCACAACTGGTGCATCCGATGGAAGAGGATGAAGTTCCCCCTTATCCCGGGCATGAAGTTACCGTTCCCCACGACAAAGAATTCTATAAATATAACATGACCGAAGGTGCTCCCGATCGTGCCGTCTATCAGTTGCAGCCCTACGGTCGAGGGGCCGGACAGGGAATTGAAGTGGGGTACCAGCCGTTCAATCCGTCTCCTGCTTCTCCTTACTATCCGCCGGAACAGACAGGCACTTATCAGCAGGGACCTGTGACACAACCGATTCCGCAGCAGGGCGGTGGTTTTCCCACCCAGCCTCAGCAGCCGGCTCAGTCACCGAGTCCGATCCAGTCGCATCAGCCCTTACCGCCACCACCGGCTCCCGGTGTCAGCGGACCACAGGCACAGTCGCCTGGGTTTTTACGAAGAAACCAGGGTCAACAACCGGGACAGCGTCGGTTCACTCAGATGATCAAGGATCGCTTCCAGAATTCGGCTCCCGAGATGGACAGCCAGATTCAGCCGACCGGTTACATTGATACCCGCATGAGACAACAGTCCGCAGAACCGCAGGACAGCCGATCCGGATTTCCCTGGATTGGTCAGGGAAAATAAATTTGAGGTGAATGGGCAGGCACATTTACCAGTAGCAAATCAGCCTGCAACATAATGATGGACCGTCAGCATTCACCGCTGTCGTTCATCACCAGATATTAAGTCGTAAGTACCGAGGGACATGATGGCCCGTTTCACGATAATACAAAAATGGATCCTTACTGCCAGCTGTCTGATGCTGGTAGCTGGTTGCTGCCGCTGGGGTGGAGGCGGCAACTGGGGATTCCATAAGCGCTCCCTGGCAATTCCGGAGGTCTATCCTCTGGGAAGTGTCAACCGTGCGCATTATCACACCATGGAATCGAATGCCGAAGCGGTTGACTTCATCATCAACCGGAACGAATTCGTCGAAAACAGTGCCGAGCTGACCACGAATGGTAAGGATCATATTCTGGAAATTGGTGCCCGCATGCGAAGCACCCCTTACCCGGTCATTGTGGAACGCAGTGATAACAACTACGCGCCAGAGCTGGACGCGTATCGTCGGCAACTGGTCGCGCGGATCCTGACCGATCTTGGAAATCAAGACGCCGACCAACGTACGGTTGTCGCCACTCCTTATTCCCGTTCGCTGAACTCTCGTGAAGCGGAAATCGACTACTATCGCTTCATCTCCACTCGCGGTGGTTTTGGTGGAGGATTTGGTGGCGGTGGTGGATTCGGCGGCGGTGGCGGTTTTGGTGGCGGCGGCGGTGGTCTCGGTGGTTTCTAAAATCCACGCCTGCTGAGAATCCTGAAATCTTATACACACTTGTTTAAACGCCACAGATCAATCTGGTTTGTGGCGTTTTAACTATTTATATCACAGTGCTTTAAGTGAAGCCGTTTTCTGTTGTTATTCCTGTCCTCGATTTCGAAAATGTGTGGATATTCGTATCGACATGTTTCTGGTTTCCTTTTAGAATCCGCGCCTGATACTCCAATAGAGTCCTTTCTCTCATTCTTGACCTCCCTGTCACAAATACTCATTTCATAACTGTTCCACCAGTCTCTGGTGCCTGGCTTCAGTCAGCGCATTGTTTCGGATGATTGAACTCACTCAATGCCGAAGAGGAGATCTGGTGAATCGCAGTCTATTTTCATTCTATCTTGAATTGAACGAGACAAAGCGATCTGCACTCGCGGAAACAAGGTTGATCTCCGATGAAAACTCGAATGTTTCAACAGATTCTCACACTTACGTGCATGGGCTTCCTGTGGACGGGCTGCCAGTCTGGTCCGTTCGCCAGTCGTTCAGATTCTCCTCGTAAAGCGCTCGTTGAACGCTCTCCGGAAAAGGAAGAAGAATCTGCCATGCAGAAGAAGCTGAGAGAAGCGATGGCGCAAGAACGTTCCAAGGCACGGAGACATCGACTGCGTGATGAACTGAATTCGGGAGTGACACCGGAACAACTGGCTGCGCTGAAAGGTTCGGAGCAGCAGATCGTACAGACCGCCGCCAAAGTAGAGGCCCAGGCATTACCACTCAGCGATCTGCAGGCTGCAGCTTCTCAGTCCGCAGCACCGCAAACCGATGCATCGAGTCTGCAGCGGGAATTGAATCAGGCCTATGAAGCAGATCGTTCTGGCAACCTGGAAAAGGCGCAAGGCTATTACCAACGTGTCCTGGCCATGAATCCCGAGCATTTTGAAGCCCTGCATCGACTGGCGATCATCGAAGACAAAAAACAGAACTTTCCTGCGGCCGAAGCCTACTACCTGCAGGCTTTGAAGCTGGATCCCTCCAACGCAGACCTGCTGAGCGATATCGGCTATTCCTATATGCTGCAGGGACGCGACGATTATGGCGAAAAGTATCTGGAAGAAGCGCTGAAGTATCAGCCAGCACATGCCCGGTCACTCGATCACCTGGGCTGGTATTACGGACGCACCGGACGCTACGATCAGGCACTGGCCATGTTTCGTAAGACCAGTGGAGAAGCCCAGGCGCGGGAGAAATTTGCCCGCTTGTTCCCCGGGGTGAATCCAGGATCAGCCACCGGCGGACAAAATCCAGTCCCACAGTATCCAGATCAACTTTCGCAGTATCCCGGTAATCAGCAGAGTGCAGAACGTAATCACGCAGGAATTCAACCGGTCGGACAGATGCAGTCCGCTCCCGGGCAGCCCGTCCAATATGCGAACAATGGCAATCCGGAACAGCAGCCTTTGAACTCCCCCGATGCCGCAGCGATGAATCCCACACAACAGATTGCAGAGATGATGCGACGCGAACGCGAAAAGGCGATTCAGGCACGACAGTCTACCCAGCAGCTGCCTGCGATCAGTCCGAATCCTGCGATGACACAGATGCGTCAGGTAACGGGATCGCATGCACCAGCAGCTCCTCTGCAGAACTCTCAGCTGCAGATGCCCCAGATGCAGTCACCACAGTTCCAGGCCGCACAATCTCAGATGCCGCAGCAGCAACCCGTTGATGCACCTCAGCCGGTCAACCAGTATGCAAATCAGCCAGCCGTCGAACCAGGGCAGATTCAGGCATGGCCCCCCGCCAATGATCCGGCTTTGAGCCAGGCAGCAGAAGCCTCACAGTACTGGGCCGATAAAGAGCAGCAACTTCAGAATCGTCAACAGCCACAGCAGCAGATGGCTGCCAGACCATACTCCAATCAGTCCTTGCCTCAACAGAACTATCAGGGGTATCCTCCAAATCAGTTGCAGGGACAGTACCGGAATGTACCACCCGGCTATCAGCCAATGCAGTCAGCGCCTCAACAGATGATGCCCGTTCGTGGTCCCCAGCCGGGACAACAGCTGTACGGAAATCAGTATCAGTCGACTCCAGGCCAGTTTCCCGATTACCGTTCGACACAGAGCGGCGCTCCGGAAGCCGGACAGAATCCTCCACAGAACGATCAGGACCTGATGCGGGAAGTGGCCCGCACTGGCATGAATATGGGCCCCGGTCAGATGTTTCCCATGAGTGATGCCGCTCCGGGACAGCTGCAGGGAAATAACTCGCCCCTGATGAGTTCTCAGATGGGATCTGGAGGCGTCATTCCTGCTTCAGCCCAGGTTCCTTTCCAGAATGCCTATGGAACGAATGGCCCGAACGGCCTCCAGCCACAAATGGGGCAGGGCATGTCACAGGGAGGTGTCAGACAGGCCGGCTATGAATACTCGGGTCAGCCTGCCGGGAAGGGCAATGTTTATCATGCCTCGATGCCGCAACGCTTTCCTGCACAGGGACAGCCGATGTCCTCGGCTTTGCCTCAATCGGAGATGTTCTCCAACAACCCGGTGGCGGCTCCGGCAAACGTGCGTCTCCAGAATGCATCAGAAACGGCCGCTGATTTGCGATCCGGCTATCAGGGTAACTTGAACGGAACACAAAATTTCAATCAGCAGTCGGCTTCGCCTTTCCAGTGGGGAAGTCAGCCGACAAACTCTCAATATCAGTTCTCAGATCCACAGAGACAATATTAAGTTCGCTCTGAATCAGTATCGCTGAATCAGCTGGCGAGTAACTGTTGTTCCAGAGATTCGATGATCTCTTCGGTTGGCCATTCCTGGAGAGCAACCTGAATGGAAGAGTGGCTCTCCAGCCATTTGCGAACCTGCTTCTCGGCGGACATGACAGTGCTGTGATTGCGTCCGCCGAAGTAGTCACCGATTTCGCTGTAAGCCGCCTGTGTCAGTTTGCGTGCCAGGAACATGGCCAGCATCCGGGGCTGGCTGATATTTCGGGCGCGACGTGACGATTTCAGGTCTGCCTCAGAAACACCAAATGTGGAACAGACAATCTGGTTGATGTCATCCAGCTTGATGATGCGAATGCAATCCCGTTCCAGGTCCGCCAGAACCTGACGGGCCATGCTGGTGGTCACTTTCTGACCAGTCATCAGGTGGCAGGTCTGCAGGCAGTTGACCGCACCTTCGAGTTCCCGAACGTTGCTGGTAAAGCGGCGGGCTACGTAAGCAAGTGCCCCTTCGGTAATTGGTGTCTTCAATTTATGAGCCCGCTGACGGGCGATTTCCAGACGGAGTTCCTTCTCGGGAGCTTCAATGCGACAGACCAGGCCGGACAGGAAGCGAGTCGTCAATTCTTCACTCATCTTGGTCAGCAGTCGAGGGTGACGGTCTGAAGAGAAGACCAGTTGTCGTCCATGGCTTTCCAGATGTTTGATCGTGTGCAGCAACTCTTCCTGGAAGTTGCGCTTTGATTCGAAGAAGTCGATGTCATCGATAATCAAAACATCGACATTACGGAACCGCTGACGAAAGCCGGGCAGCGAGCGTTCCTGCAGTGCCTTGGAGAAATAGTTACCGAACGCTTCCGCCGTCAGGTAAACCACATTCAGCGCGGGATACAGCTGACGAACTCTGCGGTAGAAGCCTTCCAGCAGATGCGTTTTTCCAATGCCGACGCCGCCATGAATGAACAGCGGGTTGTAAAGTGCGCCCGGTTCATCGCTGGCCTGGGTCGCTGCAATGTAAGCCAGTTGGTTCGACTTACCTTTGACGAAGGTAGACAGGTCCGCGAAGCGTCTGCCACGAAACGGGTTTGACTGCCGCGCCACTGAGTGCGAGTTCTGGGAACTCACGGATGGAGCAGATGCCTTCCGCTCAACAAATGGAACGTTACCAGACGAAGCCGACATGCTGCCAGATTTCTGCTGGCTCTCTTCAGAAGAACTGGTCACGGCAGCCAGTTCCGGATCGACTTCCAGACGGTATTCAGCAGAAGGTCCCACGCAGGCAATCGCGGTGGCATAGATTTTCGAGGCGAATTTTTTCTGCATCCAGGTGAGCAGAAACGGACTGGCAACGCCGACAATCAGCAGATTGCCATCCAGTTTGAGTCTGACTTTTCCTGCGAACCAGTTCTGGAAACCACGTTCACCGACTTGTTGTGCGAGCAACCGATAAATTGATTGCTCCTCTGACCCGGTTGTTGCTGGCCCCAGCTTGGCTTCCGTTGGTCGATTTGCAGAATCGCAAAACGTACCCTCCACTGCCAAAGACGTGGGTTGCATCTTGCACCCTCCCCCCCGCGCGCACCGTCTCCGTCCATAATGGTAGAAAGAGCCAAATCCTGCTCTCTCAAAGTCGTGTATGGTAGTGAGGTTTATTTGGAAATGATGCGCTATAAAGCTCCATTGTTAACAGCATCGTAAAGTTCTCAGGCATTGACTTCGGCGACACTGCGTTTACTCATTCAGTGGTTCTGATACTAGCCTGAATTGCTGGAGAGTCAAACGGAAACAGCGCGGAATTTTTTGAGAATTTTCAGACCGAAATCAAACACTGTTTTACCAGTAGAAAATGACATCCCGCGGAGAAAATATTTTTGGAAGCCCCGCTTCACGCTGTCGAAAACGTGTTAATTAAATTTTGGTTTTTTTCCCGGGAATTGGGAACGAAGTCGCGCGTGGACGCTTAATGTGTTTTGTCTGACAAAACCCAACTCTTCATAAATCTTTATCGCATAGGAATTTTTGTGATCCACGGCGAGAGTTAACGCAGACTGATTGTGAGCTCGTGCCTGCTCCAGTCCGAATTGGATCATCGCGGAACCTGTACCCTGTCCCCGCTGGTTCGGAGCGACCCCCATGTAAACGACTTCCCAACTCAAATCGGACTGATGTTCAGACAGGAGTAAAATGCCCAGGTCGGTTTCTCCCCTTTGAAACAGGTACCAGTGGGCCTGGTCCGAGTCCCCTGAACTGCGGTGCGATTCCAGCGATTCCTCAGCCGTGCGTACCTGATTCAGGGCAGGGCAGTCGTGAGATTCCTGGTGCGTCAATTCCAGCATATCGAGAAATCGCTGACGGTTCTGCACGGCATCGAAACGGACCGGTTCAATCTGTTTCTCTTTCAGCGACTCTGTCGACGGCAGGTTGCTCAGCGGGTGCCGCATGAACTGAAGATTCGTGAGGTGCGGAAACCCGTTTCGTGTCAGCAGGCGACGGGTGTGAAGTTGTGCCGGGTCGATCAGCACCTGGCCGATACTGACCCCGGAATCATCGATTCGCCGGGCCATTTCCTTCAGGATCTCATCGGCACAGTCCTTCCGTGAAGTAAAGGGGGGCCAGAGACAGGCAGTGGCGGGATCGGAAAAGACCAGGATTCCGACCCCGAGCAGCAGTCCAGCTTCATGGGCCAGTAGGACCTGGTTCTGTCCTTCCTGCCCAGCCGAGATGGTTTTCTGAAACTCCTGGATTTGTATTTCACGCTCGGTCTCCGGAGCATCGGCAAAGATAAAGGCGGAGGCTTCGGGAAGCTCTTCCGCTGAGGCAAGTGAGACCGTGATCGACATGGGAGGCGTAGATATCCGAAACTGATTGAAGTCACTCGTCAGCCGCAGTTCAGCGGCTAGTCTGGATATCATAAAAAAAAGGCTGGTCGATTGACCAGCCTGAGTTCAGTAAAGATGAGTCGAAGTTAGAATTTCACGGAGTGCAGCTGATAAGGACTCGAGCTGTCGTGTTTCAGCCGTGGTAAATTATAACCGTAGGGATTGTTGCTGTTGTCGATGGTCTGATTCGACGCGCCCCACTGTTGATCGTGGAAATCACGGATCGGGTTATCGACCGGGCTTAAGTGCGAGTCGTTACCCATCCACCCTACCGGTGCTGACGGATGAATCGATTCTGCAGCATCGTGCGGACCGAGATCATAACGGGGTTGTCCCGTGACCAGCAGCAGCGCCAGACAGCAGGCTACGGTTGTCAGCGTCGGAAGTAGAAAGTTAAACCGGGTTGGTCGGTTTCTCCTCCGTCGTGCTGCAATCTTGGCCGAAACCTGGGGCCAGACACTGTCCTGGAGTGAAGGGACTGGTGCACTGTCTAACTGTTGCTGCAGTGCAGAATAACTTTTCTGTAGCTCTTCATATTGTGCGCGGCACTGGTCACAGTTTTTCAGCTGCTTTTCCAGTAGCTCTAGCTCTTCGCCCGACAGGTCGTTGCCGACTGCCAGAGCGACGCGCGATTTCAGACCGTTACATTGTGTGCAATACATGTCTTATTATTCCTTGCCCGACATGGAATTTTCAACGTTTTGCCGATGAGACCATAATTTCTGAAAACGATTTCTGGCTTCTGCCAGCCGCCAGCGGATGGTTGCTTCTTTCCGATCCAGAATGGCAGCAATCTCAGAAGTGGAGAAATTCTCCAGATCTCGTAGTACGAGCACGGTACGGTACTTTTCGGGAATCTCTTCCAGGATGGCTTGAACTTCCTGATTGATGTCGATCTTGTTCCTGGGGTCAGGAACAGAAGGATCGAACGGAGTATCCGAGGGGCTGTCACTGAATAACAACCACCAGCCTCTTCGTTTTTGTTTACGCAGATAGTCCAATGCCTGATTAACTCCAATCCGGAACAACCAGGGACCAAATCTCCTGGATGTATCGAACTGATCAAGCCGCTCGTAGCTCTTCAGAAACGTATCTTGAGCCAGATCTTCAGCCAGCTCGGGGCTTTTGACAAACTGAATCAGTACACGAATCAGTCGGCGTTCATAGCGCAGGACCAGTTCGCCGAATGCGCTGTCATCGCCTTTACGAGCAGCTTCTACGAGGCGTGCGTCACTGGTGACACCGCCCGAAGCCAGAGATTCTCGTTGCTCTATTTTCTTATCGACCATTTGTAACTGCATGTCTACCTCCCCTCTCCGCGTTAAATGACACGCTTTGTTCTTATTACGTCAGAGGGAGGAGGATTGATGGAATTTACTAAAGATTTTGTAACGGAATCCAAAGTTTTCCCAGAACAACGCGCCTGTCTTTAATTATACCTGTCAAATCCCCATTTTGGGGAGGAATCAGATCTTTCAGGGGATTATTCCCTAAGTAGTTAAATGATATTGGTTTATAGTGCCCGTTAACTCTAGTGTCTTGAATTATTAACCTAATTTTAGTGTCCAGTTGCCAATACATAACATTCTTTAAAATTCCGCTGTCTATTGAGCGGGAATCAACAATATTTTTCCCCAGGACATCCCAGGTCCGAGGCACCTTTGAAAGGGAAGGCTCAGGCCTGACAGGTAGGCAGCAACTGTTGTGCTGCTGACTCTCCTTTGCGAGTCGCCCTTCATCCATCTGAACTCGATTCAGTCAATCAGGGACCAGACGAACAAATCCTGTTTCTGCATTACATTTACGCATGGATTTGTTATTCTGGTCTGAAGTAATTGAGCAGGATTAAACTGGTCCAGATAACCGGGTCTGAGGAGAGAACACAGTGATGAATCGATGGAAATGCTGCAGCGGACTGTTGAGTGCCCTGATTCTGCTGGCAGGTTGTGCCGGGGAGAAAACTCCGCCTGCTGACCCTTCTCAAACTGCTGCAGATCAAGAACAAGCTAAGGATGCCGAAATGAATGCCGGAAGTGAATTTCAGCTGGCCGTACAAAGTGAACCTTACGGGACCACCGCCGACGGACAGGATATTACCCAGTTTCTGCTCTCCAATAAGAAAGGGACGAGTGTCAGCATCATCAACCTTGGTGCGATTGTGACCGCCATCTATCTGCCGGACCGGGACGGTAAAACGGAAAACATCACACTCGGCTTTGATTCCCTGGCCGGATATGAAAAGAAAGGTCCTTACTTCGGCGCCATCTGTGGCCGTTATGCGAACCGGATTAAAGACGGCAAATTCGAACTGGATGGCAAAACATATCAGCTCGCCCAGAACAACCCACCCAGTCACCTGCACGGTGGCGAATCAGGATTCGATAAAAAGGTCTGGGCGGCAGAAAAATTTTCCGAGAAAGACGTAGTAGGCGTTCGTCTGAGCCTGGTCAGTCCGGATGGTGAAGAGGGGTATCCGGGCAAACTGACTCTGAAAGTCGTCTATACCCTCAACAACGAAAATGAGCTCAAGATCGACTACACGGCGACGACAGACAAAGCCACTCCTATTAATGTGACCAATCACTGCTACTGGAATCTGTCGGGAGCCGGTGACGGAACGGTTCTGGATCACGAACTGTTGTTAAACTGTGACAAATATCTCCCGGTATCAGACGAAGCGATTCCCACCGGCGAACTGGCTCCGGTCAAAGGGACGCCGATGGACTTTACTTCCACTCACAAGATCGGCGAACGCATTGACCAGGTCGAGGGGGGCTATGACCATTGCTGGGTCGTTAATCCGGCCGAAAAACAGCCTGCTCTGACCGCCCGGGCAAAAGATCCAGTATCGGGACGCGTGATGGAAGTCTATACGACAGAACCTGGCGTGCAGTTTTACACCGGTAATTTTCTGGACGGCACTCCGGCCAGCGGCGGGTTTCCCAAACATGGCGGCTTCTGTCTGGAAGCACAGCATTTCCCGAACTCTCCGAATCAGCCTGAGTTTCCCAATACGATCCTCAAGCCAGGTGAAGTCTACGAACAGACGACCATCCATAAATTCTCAGTCGAATAAGCTTCGAGAGCGGACTTTCAAACTCGAGAAAGGGCCATCATGGTTTTGCGATTGCTGCCTGCTGCGCTGCTGACTGTTTTGTTGCTGGTTGTACCAGGCAAGGATTCCCTGCTGGCAGCCGAATCCGTGGAGGTGATTGATGTCGAAGGTCAGCCGCTGGGGGCCAATGTTAAACGACTGATCTCTGCCCTGGATTATCTGGGAGCCCCGCTGTCTGACGAACTGGTGCAAAAACTGACTGCCGCCAGCGAACAGCGCGACGCACGACAGATTCAGAAACTGCTTGACCCCGAAGTCCTATGTGTGGTCTCGCTGAATCCCGAAGTCCGAACCAAAGTCGCCCGGGGGCCTGCACAAGCAGTGCTCCAGCAGGGGGGCTTTACGCCTTTTCTGATCAAGGTGATCAATCAGAGTACGGTGACCCGTCAGTTGCAGATTTCCAGTCCGCAGGCAGGTGCCGTCTATTCGGGAGCCGCGTTGAACAGTTTGAAACGGCAGGCGCAAACCGAACTCAATCAGAACGAGAATAAACAGTCGGCCTCGGATCGCTTTCTGGAAGTCGAACTGTTCCAGGCCAGTCCCATGACGGTTCGTCTGAGTGGGCTGGAATGCGAATATGTACTCGCTTTGATTTATTGCCATGAATCGGGCAAACGGGAAGCAACCCTTGGCTTTGATGTCGGGGCCGGCACTCAGGACATCGGATTTCGCGGGGAAGTTCCGATTTTGTTTACCGTAAAAAAGGCGATTCCCGTGAAACTCGCGATCCGGGATTTCGATGGCAAACCGACTGCGGCGCGACTGCAGTTCCGCGATCAACAGAAGCGGGTTTACCCACTGCAGGCCAAACGACTGGCTCCCGATTTCTTTTTCAGCCTCAGATTTACCGTCAGGACGGCGAAACGGTTCTCTTGCCAGCGGGTGAACTGGAAATGGAATATAGCCGCGGTCCCGAATACCAGCGACTGACTCGAAAGATTACTGTTTCTGCCTCAGAACCGCAGACCGTAAAAGTCAATCTGCAGCGCTGGTTGAATCCGCGCGATTATGGATTCTATTCCGGAGACCACCATATTCACGCGGCTGGTTGTGCCCACTACGATAATCCGACCAAGGGCGTCACTCCGCTGGATATGTTCAAGCAGGTCAAAGGGGAAGGGTTGAACGTCGGCTGCGTGCTGACCTGGGGGCCTTGCTTTGATGTGCAAAGACAGTTTTTTTCTTCCTCAGCCGATCGTGTCAGTGAACCATTGACGATTTTGAAATACGACCTGGAGATCAGCGGCTTCGGATCGGCCGCCCTGGGTCATGTCTGTCTCTTGAATCTGCAGAATCAGACCTATCCCGGCACCCTGGGAACGGTCAAAGGCTGGCCCAGCTGGACGGTGCCTGTCTTAAGATGGTGTAAGGAGCAGGGGGGCGTCACCGGCTACCCCCATTCGGCACTGCGGGTGAACCCACCCCAGGCGGCGATCAGAATGATTAATGAACTGGATCGGGATCAGTCTGAATCGATCAACGCAGAGGAGGCCAGCCTTGGTCTGTTACCAAAAACGTTCGCGTCGATTGACGAAGACGGTGATGGCCAGCTTAATAGACCGGAGCTGACACGCGCACTGGAACAGGCTGCCGATGAATTACCGAATCTGGCAGTACCCGAGATGAACGGCGGAGGTGCCATGGAAATCTGTGTCAGCACCGCTGAAGGTGTCTGCGATTTTGTGAGTGCCATGGATACCGAACGGATTCCGGAGTGGAATACCTGGTACCACATTTTGAATTGCGGCTATCCCTCAAAGTCAGCGGAGAAACCGACTTTCCCTGTATGAGCAGTCGTCGGGTCGGTCAGGGACGCGTCTATGTAAATATGGGAGATGTCGACGAAGTCGATTTCACGGAGTGGTGTCGGGGAATTCAACAGGGGCGGTCCTATGTCTCAGACGGCTATGCGCACGCACTGGAATTTCAGGTTGGTGGCCAATCCCCCGACTTTGAGGAAGTCCAGTTGAAAGAACCGGGACCGGTAGAAATCACTGCGAAGGTCGCGTTTGCCGCAGAGACTCCTCGAGCGGTCGCCTATGGTCTGCTGGATCCACCCGAGGGAAAACGGGCTGTGGGAGACACGCGTGTCCTGCACGCACCGCGTAATTCCGAATACGTCACCGGGGGCGAGCGGCTGGTGGAAATCGTGAGGAACGGCGAGGTGGTCGCGCGAAAGAAAGTTCCCGCCGATGGTCAGGTGCATGACCTGAAGTTCACGGTTCCCGTGTCACAGAGTAGCTGGATTGCGTTGCGTCAGTTTCCCCAGTTGCATACCAATCCGGTGAATGTGATTGTGGATCAACGTCCGATTCGCGCTTCAAGGGAAAGCGCACTCTGGTGTGCGGAGACAATCAAATTACTCTGGAAGAACCGTCATCAGAAAATCGCAGAGCGCGAACGGCCCGCAGCCGAAGAAACCTATCAGCGGGCCATTCAGAGTTATCTCAAGCGGGCGCAGGAAGCGGTCCAGTGAAGCGGAATCGATCTGACTTACTTAGACAGGTCAGTAGAGCGAACAGCCTTCTGCTTTTGGATGCGTGAACGCTGCACTACTTTTTTACCAATCACCACAGCGGCGGCGAACAGAGCGATCGCTGCAAAGGGGACCAGGTGAACCGGCTCTGTGAGGTAATGCAGAATGCCATGCGGATTGGCAGGCTGGCTGGTGCCATGGCCCGGATGTGCAAAAACCTGAGAACTGTGAGCCACGGTAATGATCATCGCCAGAGCGAGATTGAATCGATTCATATCTAAAACACTTTCTAAAGCTGAAGCAGCAGGTGAGAGTACGATTCCTGCCAGATTGCCTATTCTAAAAAAACAGCTGGCTGGCTCAAGCGATGTTGGGGATGAGTTTAGGGGGAATTGAGTCTGTTTTGCAGTCCCTCGATGGCGTCCGAATACACATCCAGCACAGCCGCCCGTTCCTGCGGATCAGCGAAAAGAAACTGATTGGCGATCTTTTTCCGGTTCTGCTGCATCTCTGTCAGAAGCGCTCTGGCCTGTGTCAGATCAAAGTGTACTTGTCCGTTCCATTTCAGATAAATCGGGCTGCTATGGGCAAACAGCTCACGCCCATATTCATTGAGCGGCGTCTGTTGTTGCCGCTGGGGATCCTGGGGAACAGAAGGGGAAGGTGTACGAACCGCGATCCAGCCCGGTTCGTCAATTTCCAGATTCAAGTCGAGGCGTGCCTCGAAGTGTTTTTCGACGGGTTTTGTACTCTGGGTCTGGATGACTTTGCCGTTGTGAATCAGTTCCAGCTTCTGGAAATCAATCCGTCCCCGTCCCGTAGCCTGAATTGTCACGCGATTCTTTCCCGGTGAGAGTTCAAGCTGATCGCCGACCGTTTTCCCGTTGATATGCAGATCGAGCAGGGGACCATTGGTAATGAAGGTTCGCCCTGACCTCAGGCTCTCCAGCCACGAGGACGGAGTGAGCGGCTGCTGAAGGCGGGCGTAGACGCGTGAGAAATCATATTGGAACCAGTCGGTGCCGGTGGAAAAAGGAACCTGACAGCCTGTGTTCAGATAGCGATAGAAGCTGTCTTCGTAGGTACTGCGTGTCCCTCCATCATAGATGTTGAGTGCATGCACGCGACCTGCCAGGAAATTCGGCGTCGATTCCAGACCCCAGGCATTATGGCACCAGACAACGGTCTCCTGGTCAGCCAGTGCCGAGCGAATTCCCCGTGCCAGCGGAATGCCATCCGTCCCCTGTTTCATAATCCCGGGACCAATACTCACGGGCTGAATCAACCGCTGGATATCGAGCAGCATCACGTGCCCGTATCCCTCGTCGTAGCCGGTGCTGTTGTGACGATGCTCCTCTCCCCAGCCAAACTGCACTCCGGCCGACCGGGATAATTCCTGCAGATCCTGCTGGGAGTAGCGATTCGAAATGTAGGTCTTGTCGGCAATCGCGCGTTCCAGATAGGAGACAAATACGAGGTCCAGTCGATCCGCAGCGGGGATCTGCTGTAGATAGCGGTCACACTCCTCGCGGCTGAGCTTCATCAGGTGCAGATGGGTGTTGGCCGTTTTCCATTCCGGTGAGAGATCTGCGAATCGTTTCAATTTGAGAGTGATTTCCGCGGAGGACTCCCCTGTGAGATCGATTTCTGTTCGAGTGAGTTCTGTGGCGAGACCGGAGAAGGTTTCCAGCGTCAGTCGGGAACGAGGGACGGATAACTGAACTTCGCCGGGGATCACGAACCAGCTGTGAATCCCGGCTCGTTCAGATTCCGGGCGAGAGTTCACTCCGGTTCCCCGATTCAGCAGTTCCGGAAGTGGGATCAGATTTCCCTGAGCGTCCCGAATTCGCAGCATGCCCGGTACGACCTGCTGCTGGTCTGACTGGTTTTCGGCAAGCTTGAGTATGATCTGGCAGAGTTCTGAGTTCTCGGTTGCTGATGCAGCGGAAGCTGGTTTATCCGGAATCTGCAGCAGGGCCAGATCCGCATTCGCGGGGCTGCTCCACCAAGAGAGCAACAGGATTAGAGTGCACACAAGCGGGGTTTGAAGCAGTCGCATCACGTAATCCTCCCGGGGAGAAGTCTTGGCTCGTAGTCTGTATCTGACTTCTCAAGGGTAGCCGGGAGACACGTTCACTGCAAAGGAGACTGGCTTGATCATCAGAATAAAAAACGGTCTGACAGGGAAAGCCCTGTCAGACCGTTCAGTTCGCACACTGTCATGTATGGTTTCAATAAGTTTTATTCGAAGTTGGTGATCTCACCACCGCGGATGCTGGAGAGTGATCGATAGACGCCTTCATCGATATTTTCTGAGATGAAGCGTACGCGGCCGTCTCCAAACAGGAACTGGGCTCCGCCTGTATGATGGCTGCTGAAATCGTCAAAGTGGGCTGCAGGATCATTCGGGGGATGGTCGGTGGCTCCCAGCGGCCGGGCAAAGGTCTCTTCACCCTCGGGAACGACGCCCACCCAGGTCGAGTGCCAGCCCTGATCGGCATCCGTTTTGCGTTCGCCCACAAAAACGGTCTGTGAGGTTCCGTCAGTGATGTCGCGGAAACGGGTATTACTGTTCTGATAGAATACGCCGGTACTTTTACAGGTGGAACCGGGAGGGACTAATTCGCAGCTGTCGAGTTCTTCATCACCAAAGACACCGACGTAGTTTCCGGTGGCGAGTGTCGCGAGCACGGTCCCGGGGCTGCCTTCTTCCTCCAGTTCGAAAGTTTGTGAGGAGGGATCAGAGGGGCAGCGATAAACCGATAGGGAGACATCAATGATGCCGGGAGTTTGAGCGGGATCGTTAATCGCCAGATTAAAGTTGATCTGATTATACAGCGGGCTTTGATCGAGATAAGGCAGGATCATGGTGCCCCAGCCCCAGCCACTGCCGTATTCGACATTGGGACCCACACCGGGCTGAACTCCAATCCAGCCGGAAGGGAACAGTCCATGCGTTTCGTGATAATTATGCAGGGCCAGTCCGATCTGCTTGAGATTATTCTTACACTGGCTGCGGCGGGCCGCTTCGCGGGCCTGTTGCACGGCAGGGAGGAGCAGGGCGATCAGGATGGCAATAATGGCGATCACCACCAGCAGTTCAATCAAGGTAAAGCCGCGGCGGGTGTTACTGGCTTTTCGCATGTGAGGACTCCAGAGCGTAATATAAAGATAACACTTGATGAAACAATACGATCATTGTTGCAAATGTTTTGCAGAAGTCAATGTTAAATGCAAGTAAATTGCATTAACTTTCTGTGTGCATCACTTCGTATCAAAAATGACTGAACAGAAGCTACCAGGCGGATGCTCGGGAGTAAGAGGGGGCCGCGGGCTCTGTTTGTCTATTTTTCGCGGAGCTACGGTAAAATCAAGAGGATTTCTTCAGGGAAAGACTGAGAACCGGGGGGGCGGGGATGGCTGCTGATTTTCCCCGTTTTCTGTTTCTCCGGCTGACAATCTCAAACTGTTTAATTCTGGTGTATCACACAAACTTGCACCGGGGCGTTGCCGATTTGAATTTGACGAGGTGGCGGTTATGATGTCGATTCCACCCTGAACTCCCTGAAATCAAGATAGCGGTCGCCGAGGTGTCATGACGACTAACCTGGAAAATTCCTATGCCTACTGCCAGCAACTGGCAAAACAGACCGCGGGGAATTTCTATTACTCGTTTCTGGCACTTCGCAAAGAACAGTTCCGTGCGATGTGTGTCTTGTATGCTTACATGCGACTGGTCGATGATCTGGGCGACAGTCCGGAACTCTCGCTTGAAGAACGAGGAGCCGCACTGAGACGCTGGCGTCAGGAATTACAGCGTGCATTGGACCAGCAGCCACTGGATCAGAGTGAGGAGTTTCATCCCTGCCTGCCGGCTGTCGTTGACATGATCCAGCAGTATGAGATTCCCGTCCACTATTTTTTTGACGTGATCACAGGCGTGGAATCCGATCTGCAGCCCGTTACTTTCCAGACCTTTGATGATCTGGCGGATTACTGTTATCACGTGGCGGGAGTCGTAGGATTGTGCTGTATTCACATCTGGGGATTTCACGATGATCGTGCTGTGGAGGCCAGCATCGAATGTGGCCTGGCATTTCAGTTGACCAATATTCTCAGAGACCTGGCGGAAGATGCTGACCTGGGGCGTGTCTATCTGCCTCAGGAAGATCTGCACCGCTTCGATTACCGTCAGTCTGATATTCAGGCCCGTGTGTATGACCAGCGTTTTCGCGAGCTGATGCAGTTCGAGGTGGATCGGGCCCGCGTCTATTATCAGAATTCAGAACGGCTGTTTGAATACATTTCACCCGAAGGACGACGCATCCTCAAAGCCATGCATCAGATCTACGGCGGTATTCTGAACGAGATTGAGAGACTGGATTATCAGGTCTATACCACCCGGGCCGGGCTTCCCCGCTGGAGGAAGCTGCTGATCGCCGGCGAAGCACTGATCGCGTCCCGCTGGTTTTCCGGACGCGCGGCCCGCTGAATTGTCTGGCCGCTCAACAAAGAAAGCCCCCGATAATCGGAAAGATTATCGGAGGCTTACCAGGAGCAGCAGGAACAAAGCTCACTTTTTATTCGACACCAACATACAGGGCTGGTGTTTTCATAAACACATCCATATTCTTCTGGCTACTGAAGAGGTAGAGTCGGCCCTTGTACCAGGATGCAAAATCCAGTGTTCCCTCTTTGTCATCCTGATTGTCGACCAGGAGAACAATGTCGCTTCCGCCGGCAGCCGGTGCGTATTTAGCAGGCTCCCGGTCGAACTTCAGTTTGTTCTCGAGTGAGGCGAACTGATAGTTCATGGATTTGTATGAGGAACTGAATTCCGGACGGGCATCGACGAGCAGTCGGTTGTCTCGCAGGGCGACTGGACAGAAGCCTTTCAACCCTTTGATATTTCCCCGGCTGGCGATCATAGCCATTTTCTTTTCGACAGTGCTGTCCTGCTCAGTCTTGGCGACCTGTTTTTCAGGTTGCGGAGCAGGAGTTTCCAGTTTGGGTTCTGGTTCTGCTTTAAAGGGATTGTCTTCTACCTGAGGAGTCTTCGGCTGTGCTGCTTTTTCAGTCTCTGCGATCTGGGGAGCAGGCACTGCAAACGGATTCTTCTCTTCAGTTTTCGTTTCCGGAGCAGCAGGCTGTGGTTGAGGCTCGAAGGGATTCACCTCTTTAGCTGGTGTTTCCTGGGCCACTTCAGCTGCTTTCTCCATCACAGGCTCGGTCTTGGTTTCAGCCTTTTCCGGAGCCACTTCTTTATTGTTTTCTTCGAGAACCAGACCACTGAATGGGGTCTGTGGTGTAGAAGTTTTCTCAACCGGTTTCTTCATACCGTCTGCTTCTTCTTCCGACATTTCGGGAAACAGATTGTTGAAATCATCTTCCGGGTTTTTAGCAACTTTTTCTTCTACCACTTCTACCGTTTTCTCTTCTACGATGAGGGGCAGTTCAGCGGCTTTTTCTTTCAGCATCTTTTCTGCCTTTTCAGCAGCAATTTTCTGCTCTTCCAGGCGTTCGGCTGCTTCCTCTGCTGCTTCTTCCAGCTCCTCGCGAGCTTCTTCATCCAGTTCTTCCTGTGAAGGAACCATGGATTTCGTGAACTTCGCTTCATCGTCTGCAATCGGCGTGGTTACGACAGACTCAGGAGCCGGTGCGGGAGGCAGCTCAGGAGCTGCTGAGGTTTGAACTTCTTCGACAGCCGGTGAATCGACGGGTGCTTTTTTAGCAACCTGATTCGATTGAGGCAGTCGTTTGGGAGTCTGCTTGGTTTTGCCAGGCAGAAACTTGTCATACCATTTCCGCTCTTCGGGAGCCGGTGGTACCTGCTGTTGAGGCATTACGACTACGTTCTGAGGTGCGGCAGATGTCCGAGCTGGTGTGCTCTGAGCCTGAGCGGCAGGCTGCTGATTGACGGTTCCACGACCTGCTGCAGATCCGCCGTTTGCGGTTTTGGGAAGAGACTGCACCGACATCGGAGGCATCTGTCGACCGTCACGACGGTACAAAGCTTCCAGCTGACGCTGGATCTCACTCTGTCCCGGTTTCGCTGTGGTCTGTGGAACGGCTGTCTTGTACTGAGGAGCGGAAGGTTGTCCGCTGCCAGGCACAACGATCTGTCGTTTCTGTTCGGGCTTCTGCTGTTCCTTGCTGCTACTCTTTTTCTGGAATAACGAACGAGGATCCAAAGTGAATCCGACCTGTTGAATTTCACCAGGCTGGTGATTCACCTGTTGAATTTTAGTGTTCTTCTGCGGAAAACGAACCCGTGGCTCGCTCACGTGACGTGCAGAGTGCATTTCACGTTGAATCGCATTTTTGAGTGTATTTTGTGGGTTCCGCTCTGTTCTGGCGCTGCGCGGCTTAAAAGAATTGATCTGAACGGCGGTGTCGTCCGCAGTCAGTAAATTCGAATTCGTCAGCACTAAGCCAGAAATCGCGCTGAAAATCAATACGCGAGCGGAGAAGCGAGTTCCTGCTTTCATCTCCTGAAATCTCCTGGTTCCTGAGTTTTGAACTCCGGGGCGACTAAGGTCGCTGGCGGGTGTTCAATAAAGTTCCCGGTTGAATGAATTCCTGTATCGACAAGACTTCATTAATCGGAATATTGCTTTCAAATGGTTGGTTCCGCATAATCGACACAATCATGCAGAATAATCCCTGCTGCGTGTTTCTATCGTCGTTAAGCTGCTCCGGTTTTGATGCCTATGGCGATTGTAGAATCAGATTCTGGCGGGATCTTCGCGACAACCCGGATGACCGTTTTTATCGACAAGCTCATTGCAGTCTTGCCATGGTCTGCAGGTTTGCTATTTTGACAGCGGGGCAATTCAGTGATTTTCACCTGAATACAGAGTAATTCAGCGAGGATTCTGTACTGTGTCTCGGCAGCAAACCACATGAAATCAAGGAGTTAGATCAAATGACAGACCCAAAGCCCGCAGGAGAGGCTCCCCGGCTCGAATCCGATCCGCATCAGGGACCTCCACCACCGCCTAAACCTCCCCGCAGGAACTGGCTCGCTCGGATTCTATTGCTGCTGTTACTGGTGTCCGTCCTGTTTAACCTGGGTTTCTACGCCATGTACCAGGAGTTCTTCGCCTCCAGCGATGGACCTTCTGAGCAGTTTGAGAGTGGCGATCAGTTCGCTGAGCAGAAAATCGCCATCGTAACCATTTCAGGAACGATCATGCCGCCGTTCACGGAACGGATTCTCAGAGCAATCGAGCAGGCTGACAAAGATGACCAGGTCAAAGCCGTGCTGCTTGAAGTCGACAGCCCCGGCGGTCTGGTCGCAGACAGCCATCAGATTTATCATCGCCTGGTCGAACTGCGCGAAAAAAAGCCGATTGCAGTTTCGATGAAACGGATGGCTGCTTCGGGTGGATACTATGTCTCAATGGGGGCCGGAACCGACGGAGTGATTTTTGCCGAGCCGACTACGTGGACGGGATCTTTAGGTGTGATCATCCCCCGCTTCGATTTAAGTGGCCTGGCAGATAAGGTCGGCATCGTTTCCGATCCGCTGAAAACGGGAGAGTTCAAAGATGCGTTGAATCCGTTTCGGAACATGACCAAACGGGAACGAGATGTCTGGGACCATATTCTGGATGAGTCGTATCAGCGATTCATCAACATCATTGCCGACAACCGCAAAGATCTGGATTATGAGCAGGTCAAGAAACTGGCGACCGGACAGATTTATACCGCCACCGATGCCAAAGCGAATGGCCTGATCGATGAAATCGGCTATCAGGAAGATGCGATTGCCCATTTGCAGAAAAAAACGGGACTCGAGAAAGTTCGTGTGATACGATACACGCATCCGGCTTCGCTGGCAGATATTCTGCTCAGCACTGCTGAAGCGGGGCAGGTGGAAAACCGTAAACAGGCGCTGCTCGAATCCACCGTACCCCGGGCGATGTATTATACCTCCTGGCTCGGAGATGTACCGGGGCTGCAGTAAACCGGATTTCAAAAGATCGAACTTAAAATAAAGCGTGCTGATGTTTGCCCAACAAGAACCTGTATCAACGCCTCCACCGGATCCCTATCTAAATGATCCGGCATTGTATGGAGCTCCTTCGCCTCTCTGGTCATTCATGGAGAGCGTGATTGGCATCGTTGTAATGGTGTTCTGGGTCTGGATGCTGATCGACTGTCTGCGCAAAGATCCGGATCGGTTCTTGTGGTTCTGGGTGATCCTGTTTTTTCCCCCTTTTGGCGCACTGATCTATTTCTTCCTGCGCTGGTTACCCTCCAATCAGTTTCAGCTGCCGGAATTTGCCCGGCCTTTTTTTCGGCAACGACGGCTGAATGAACTGGAAACGGCTGCTATGCAGATTGGGAATCCGTACCAGTTTGTCCGCTGGGGGGACGCTCTGAAAGACGCCGGCGTCAATCAGAAAAGTCTGGAAGCCTATCAACAGGCACTCGCGAAAGAACCCGATAACCTGCAGGCCTTGTGGGGCGCAGCACAAATCGAGATGAAGTTCAAAGACTTCGAAACAGCCCAGCAGCGCTGTAAACAGATTCTGGAAGCGGACCCCGAATACAAGTTCGGCGATGTCTCGCTCATGTACTGTAAAACTGTTTGTGAGCTGGACTCTGCAGAGCAGGCACGTGAGGAACTGGCCCGTCATGCCAAACGCTGGCGTCAGCCTGAGGCACTTTATCTGCTGGCTACACTCGAAGCAGAAGCCGGCGATCATCAGGCCGCCCGCAAGACACTGCAGGGCATGCTGCTGGATATTAACGCCAGCCCCCGCGGTATCGCACGGAAATTTGTCCGCTGGAAAAGTAAGGCCCGCCGCCTGCTCAAACGCCTGCCGCGGTCTTGAAATCTGACTGCAGCCAGTTCCCGTTCAGGACTTCTACTGCGCCGCCTGACGAAAATTCTTCGCATGGAACTGCATCAGTTTCAGTCCTTCCTTCTGGTAGATCTGCTGCGCACTGTGTGGAACATCAGGGACAATCAATGCCTCGAAGGGGATCTTGAGTGATTTTAGAAACTCCATGTAGGCAAGATTATTCTCGTAATTGAAGCCCTTCGTACCAACGTGAATCAAAATACGCAGTGGGGGTTGAGAATCCTTCGCATATTTACGGGCCAGATCATAAGTGTTATCCCCAGGGACAAAGACCAGGTTCTCATTTTCGCGTCCATTGTTCTCTGAGATACGTTTTTCCGTCGCCTGGCCAGCACCACCCGGTGCCGCGGAACAGAAGAGTTCCGGATGTTTGAACATGATACGCGTCGTTCCCCGGCCTCCCTGGGAAAATCCTTCAATCGCACGGCCTTTGCGATCGGCAATGGTGCGATAGGTGGCATCGATATGCGGTATCAGTTCTTTGACGAAGACGTCTGCCCCCATGGCGTGCTTGCGGTCCGGCAGGTTGTAATGACTCACCGGTCCCCCGTTTACGAAGACATAGATCATGGGGTCTACCTTGCCTGTAGAGATTTGCTTATCGATATACTGAGCCAGTTTCACGCTTTTGGTTTCGCTGCCGGGACGACCACCGTGCAGATAGTAGACTACGGGAAAACGTTTCGTTTTATATTCGGCGTTCCGGTACTGCGGAGGCAGGTAAATGCAGTAGCCGACATCCACATTCATCGACGGACTGCGAAACGTGGCATGCTTGACACCGGGGATTTCCTGTTTCAGTTCGTTCACCCATTGGAAGGGCTTTTGTTTCTTTTTCTGTTTTTGTCCCTGGACGGGAACCGAGAACAGGAGAACGGAAACAAGGGCTGCCAGGCTGGCGCGCAGAATATGGTTCGGGTACATCATGGAACTGGTTCACTCCGGTGCAGGAAACTGGTGAGTCAAAGGACTGATCAGAAATTGTAAACGTTCGCTTGTGTTCCTGTCGAAACCGTTTCCGATTCCCACAGCAATATTTTTCCGGAAACCTTTAGATGATTCCGTGCAGCGGACCGCCGGGCGCTCCCAACTGATCGACGCGCCGGGTGATCTCGGGATCTTCGATCAGGGGAGGGGCATGATGCGGTTTAATGCGGGCATCAATGACGAGAGCACCTCGGCATCCCCAGTGCTTCTGCTCGGTGAAGGCGTCAATACCATCAATATCAGATGCCGGATTGGAGCGGGTGAAGACGGTCCACAGAAAGTTATTCAGACTGGCTGCAGTGAAATCGCTGTCATCAACAAGCACCACCAGCGGGAAGCGATTCAGCGGATGAGAGGTGTCCAGAACTGCACAGAACTGTCGCAGGTCCTGATTCCCCTTTACAAAACGGGGGGCATGAACCGCCAGGATTCCGGGATGACACACACGCGGTGCGGTAAACCCGTCCGGCAGTGAGAAGTCTCCGGGAATTTCGGTAGCCAGTTCACGAGTCACAGGTCCTGCCGCAGCCATGACGACCTTCGATCCCATGTTAAAGCCGGTGCCGGAATAATCGAGCGTGTCGATCGTCGTGCAGGTCTGGAAATGCAGATCCCGCCGCCAGTCAATCCGCTCAAGCAGATGCGAGAGGAAGTCGTCAATCTCTTCCGCATCCAGTTCCGGATTGTCCTCACGGGCGACGATCATCAGGTATTTCGCCAGGCTCAATTGCCCCTGTCCCAGGATCGCATTGGCGTTCGTCAGAATTTCCTGGGGTTTGCGCTGTTGATCGTAGGGGGTATAGCGTTCGCTGCCGACCGCAAGTAACAGGGGATGCACGCCGGCCGCATCTACAGCGTGTACCTGATGCACACCCGGAATTACCGACGGGATCGCTGGCCCGGTGATTTCATGAATGATCGCCCCAAAAGCAGTATCTTCCTGGGGAGGACGACCCACCACAGTGAAAGGCCAGATCGCGTCATTACGATGATAGACCGCTTCTACATTCATCACCGGAAAAGGATGCTTGAGGCTGTAGTAACCCAGGTGGTCTCCAAACGGACCTTCGGGCAGTAGTTGTTCGGGATCGACCCAGCCGGAAATACAGAAATCAGCGTCCGCGTAAATCGGTAGTCCCCCCGGATTACGGACCATGCGAATCGCCCGTTTACTCAGGACGCCGGCAAAGGTGAGCTCGGAGAGTCCTTCCGGTAAAGGCATGACAGCAGAGAGAGTCATTGCAGGAGCACCGCCGACAAACACATTCACTTTGAGGGGCTCACCTTTCTCGATCGCTTCCGCATGATGCACGCCGATGCTGCGATGAATCTGGTAATGCAGGCCGATCTGACGGTTCGGTTGATAGTCATTCCCGGCCAGTTGAATACGGTACATGCCGAGGTTGGAATTCATCAGTCCGCCGCGATGTGGGGATTCTGTATATACCTGGGGCAGAGTGACAAACGGGCCGCCGTCATCGGGCCAGCTTTTGAGTTGCGGCAGGTCTTCAAGTTGAATCCGGTTCTGCATGATCGGGCCTCGCGAACAACTGCGAGGCAGCATATGCAGCAAGGAAAAGGGAACGTCACGATACCGCCAGGGTTGTTTCCAGAACTGGGTCGGATCGACCTTGAGTTCTACCAGATGATTCACGGCGCGGAGCGCATCGCGAAAAATATAGCGGGTGCGCTCAATGGTACCAAACAGATTGCTGACCATTGGAAAACGACATCCGCGTACATTTGCAAAGTAAACCGCAGGTCCACCTGCCTGGTAAACGCGGCGCTGGATTTCCGCTGCTTCCAGGTTAGCATCGATTTCCTGCTCGATTCGAATCAGTTGCCCCGTCCGTTCGAGGTCAGTGACGCATTCACGCAGTCCGCGGTATCCCATCGGGGCACGTTTCCAATCATCCAGTATTAAAGCTTGTTCAGATTCCAGTCAGCAGATTAACGGTTGACGGTGAATTATACCACGCTTAACACACCGGAACACTGGATTGCTGTTCCGTAAGCATTTGCATTCCGGTATCGATTCTCTATGATTCGCTTGCGCATACGTATTTATTTTGGGGCCCGCTTTGAGCGAACAGTGAACGCAACATGGACGTAATCACTAATGGACTGATCTTGCTGATGCTGTCGATCGGACATGCTGAGCTCTGGACTTCGGTCATCAATCGCACGCATGCGATGAAGATACATGAGGTTCATCTCAAACGCTTGCGGCACGTGCTGGAACTGCTCATCGTCCTGTTCCCGATAGTCCTGTTTTTCACAGTGGGACTTTCAGATCCCGGTGTCTTGACCGGAGGAGAATGGAATCAGTTGCCTGGCTGGTGGAAGCCCATATTGATTCCCTGTGCTCTGGGGTTCGCAGGCCTGATGTATTCCGCGGTCCGCCACCAGTGCTATCGGCCACCCCGACAACAGACAGCCCAGTCAGCGGAACTGATTCAGATGCGCGAGCGTCTGCAGGACGATCTGATCGGTGAGGGGCCTTATCATTACCTGGCGGGACTACCATTCAATGAAATCTTCAGTGTGGAATTCACGCGGAAAACATTTCAGTTGCCCCGTCTGCCCCCATCGTGGGATGGATTGAAGATCCTGCATCTCAGTGATTTGCATTATTCAGGCACATTGAAACACGAATACTTTATCGAGCTCTGCCATATCGGCCAGGAAGCCCAACCCGATCTGATTATTTTTTCCGGCGATCTGCTGGATGAAATGATCTGTCTCGACTGGCTGCAGGAGACGCTGGGTTCCCTGCAGGCACCTCTGGGTTGTTTCTTCATTCTTGGAAATCATGACTGGAATCAGGACAGTCAGCAGATTCGACAGTCATTAACGGAACTGGGCTGGATTGATTTGACTCTCGAACCGGTGTGTCTGGAGCACGCGGGGCATTCGCTTTATATGACGGGAACCGAAGCTCCCTGGATGGGGGGATTGCCTGCTTTAAAGCGGTCTGCTGATGGAGCAGGCATCGACGTCGAGTCCGACTTTACACTGCTGGTCAGTCACACGCCCGACAATTATCACTGGGCAGCCCGCCAGGGATACGATCTGGTGCTCTCGGGGCACACACATGGGGGTCAGGTTCGCATCCCACCTCTCGGTCCAATCTTTGCGCCCAGTCTGCACGGAACCCGCTACACGAGTGGAACTTTTTTTCGTGGTTCAACGCTCCTGCATGTCAGTCGCGGCGTTTCGGGCATACACCCCTTGCGCTGGTTCTGCCGCCCCGAGATCAGCCTGTTAACTCTGCAGGCACCGGCGGAGCGTGCTGCTTCCGTTTAACGAGGCTGCGTACCCTGAACACCAGCCTGACGGATTCCCCCATTTTCGGTGATCTGGAACTCGGCCCAGACCGGGAGATGGTCGGAGACCAGCAGTGCTTCTTCCTCGGTGAGTTTGAAGCGGGTTTTGAAATCATACACCCCCGAAATGCCGGTGAATTCCTGCGAGCGGTGCTGGCTGAACAGGATATTGTCATACTGCTTTGACTGGCGAGTATTGGTGGGAGTTTTCGAGACGGTCCACATCAGGTCTCCGACCCGTCCCAATTCGCCCAGGTTCTGATCATCCACATTCAGGTCTCCCAGCAGGATTACATCGTCCTCCTGGCTGCCATCGTTGGCGACGACCCGGTACACATCGTCGAGAACATTCAGTTCCTGGTCGGTTTCATCCGGATCGGTATGAATGTTGATCAAGGTAAAGGTAAAAGGATTTTCGCTTGATGGGCTCAGAGTCTGGAAGTGGGCTACATACGGAGGACGATGCAGTTTGTCATATTTATCGATCACGGTGTACGTCCATTTGTGATTCACCATGACCCGGGCGGTATCGTAAAAGTAGGCGTACTGTTCTTTGCTGATGGTTCTTCCCTGCGGCGCGCCAATAATATAAGCATAGCGCCGCTCTCCCGAATTCAGAATCGCCAGGAATTCATCCAGAAAGGAGAGATCCTTGGATCGGATTTCCTGAACCGCCACGACATCGAACTGCTGAATGATCCGGGCCAGGATCTGGGGGACCTCGGGTTTTGACATCTTACTGACGCCAAAAACCTGAATATTGAAACTGGCAATCCGAATCGTGTCATTCGAACGGGGCAGATCAATCTCAGTTGAATTCCAGTCAGCCGGTGTGGAGCTGGAAGCCGTGGTTGAGATGATCTGTTTGACCCACTTTGTCAGCTGGGCAGGCTTGACGACGTCGAAGTGAAATGCACCGCCGCCGAGCAGACCGATCAGCAGTAAAGCCAGGCCACGTAATTTCCAGGATTTGACGAACGAAGTTTTCTTTTTGGATTTGGAAGCCATAGTACCATCCGTGGTATTGCGTATGACGGGAAATCGAAGGGAGAAAGGAGAGTGCCGTTGCGAAGCAGAGCCTCGGGGGCAGAGAGGAGCCGAAATTTAGCAGATATCGGCTATCAGGTGTAGATCAATTCCGTGTAGACTGGATTGGGAGCATAAGTGCCGCTTGCCGCAACTGAAGAGATGCGATAGTCTGCAGTACACGCTGATTTCCATTGTCGTTTTCTTTCGTATCTTACTGTCTGCCAGTACCTTAGATGAAAGGCGAATTCTGCATTGTCTCGACGGATCACCATCACGATTCCTTCGCTCAGTCTGGGCGGTGCAGAGGGGGTGGCTGCGATGATGGCCAATTATTGGGCTGCAGAGGGAGATCAGGTCACACTGTTGACCCTCGATTCCGCAGAGACCGATACCTTTCAGCTCGCACCGGAAGTTCAGCGCATTGCGCTGGGACTGATGCGTGATTCGGGAAATCTCCTGCAGGCAGTGGTGAATAACCGGCAACGGGTTCGAAAACTTCGCGCTGAAATTGCCCGTTCCAGACCCGACGTGGTCATCAGCCTGACGGATCGGATGAATGTGCTGACGCTGTTGGCAGTCGGGAAAGCAGCTTATCCCGTGATTGTCTCCGAACGCTCGGACCCGCGCTATCATCTGATGGGCCGCGTCTGGTCATTCCTGCGTAAGAAAACATATCCCCGTGCAGCAGCCGTCGTAGTGCAGACGCAGGGGGTGGCCGACTTTTGTCGCCCCTGGTTCCCTTCAACCCGTATCGAAGTCATTCCGAACGCAGTGCCTGCACCGCGCTCGGCGGGAATTCCCAAGGTGACGGAAGAGATTGTCAAAGCACGGCCTGCTTCACATGTGGTACTGGGCATGGGCCGGCTCTCTCATGAAAAAGGCTTTGATATGTTGATCGATGCCTTTTCTAATCTGGCAGATGATTTTCCGGATTGGAAATTACGCATTCTGGGAGAAGGCCCCCTGCGTGAGACACTGCAAGCCACGATTGATCAGCGGGGGCTGCAGGAGCAGATCGAACTACCCGGCTGGGTGGCCGATCCCGAACTGGCCCTCGATCAGGGGGATCTGTTTGTGCTCCCTTCCCGTTATGAAGGTTTTCCCAATGCACTGTTGCAGGCAATGTCACGCGGGTTACCCTGCATCGGATTCGACTGTCAGGGAAGTCTGGCTGATCTTTCCATGCGTGAACTAAAAGCGTTACTTTTACCTACGAAAAATCAACATGAATTGACTTCCATTCACGCGCTCGAAGATCTGATGAGATCGCTCATGGCGGATGAAAAATCGCTAAAGGAGCTTGCTCTTATGAGTCTTCAGGCAAGTGAGAAATTTTCCATCACCCGCTATTTTGAATCGTGGGATCAGCTAATCAAAGAGTCTCTGACCGGAAGTGAGAAATAATGCAGCAGTACGTGATTCTCAGACACAATCATCCCGAACTGCACTGGGATCTGATGCTGGAAGAAGGGGATGTGCTCAAAACCTGGCGTCTCCCCCAGCCGCCGGAGATCGACCCGGCGTCGGATGAAACGTCACTTGATTTGACTGCGGAGGCGTTACCCGATCATCGACTGGTTTATCTGGAATACGAGGGGCCCGTCAGTGGCGATCGCGGGGAGGTCAGCCGCTGGGATCGGGGAACTTTCACTCTGCTGGAACGGAGCGAAGATCAGTTGGTGGCATTGCTCACCGGTGAGGAACTGGCAGGACGGCTCACTTTAAAAAAGCAGGATTCGGAAAACAGGTGGAGTCTCAATTATACGGCATTCTTTTGATCGCGAAGCTCTAACGGCTCACACGCTCATTGCTGCTGTGCGTGGTTTGCTTTACCGGCGATTTGAAACAGCCCCGGTTCAACTTTGAGAGACGTCAGGTCGGGGAGATCGGAATCCTGGCGGTCCAGATGTACGATCAAAACGTCATGCTCGTTCATCTGGCTCCATTCAATCTGCCAGCCTTCGGCACGGGCTTCCTGAGTCAGTTTGGTAATCGCTTCATCGATGGGGATCGGCAGCAGACCCGCCCGGGCCTGTTCCAGTTCGAGTACCAGACGGTTTTCCTTCATCAGCCAGGGTTTGAATTTGAGACTGATAATTCCAGACCATTTTTTTAAGGTCAGATGAAAGCCAACGATGACCTGGTCCTGTTCGAAGTGGACCCGTGGATCGGTGATGCCTTCCGGCACCCATTCGTTGTATTTCTGATGCAGTTCTTCGGCCAGCCAGGCGTTGACTTCCTGTTCGCTGAACTCCTGCGACCAGAGTGGTTCCTGGTTGCGGACGTCGTTGACAATCTGCATCGAGTGCTGGACAAAATCCTTGGCTTCCTGCTGCCGGATTTCCGGGGCCACCTGTTGCTGAAGAGCCGCCTGGTAGAACTCCGGTACCTGAGCAGAGGACCAATACAGGCCCCCGGCGGTCCCACCCAGGATCAGCAGCAGCAATAAAAGGAAGAGCAGAAAGCGTTTCATGCAGAAATGCTAGGTCGCCGGGGAAGTACCGTCAAGACCGTTCAAGGAACCCGGAATCGCCAGAAAACGTGAAATTGCGCTAAGTTGTCTCTTCGAATATACTTGTCGAATGCATGTGGGTGTTTTATGATCAGCCGGACCCGGTCAGGACTGTTACCTGCCATCTTCCGGCTGTGTCCTTGTCCAGCAGCGGGAACGCTGGAATTCCCGTCGGTCAGCCCGTCAGTTTGATAGAGAAATAAGAGCCCGTTTATGAGTACCGTTCGAACCCGTTTTGCACCCAGTCCCACCGGTTATATGCACATTGGTGGGATGCGTACGGCCCTGTTCAACTGGCTCTGGGCCCGGCATAACGGCGGTCAGTTTATTCTACGAATTGACGATACCGACCAGGAGCGCAACATCGCAGCCGCCCTGGATCCAATTCTGCAGGCGTTCAAGTGGCTGGGTCTCAACTGGGATGAAGGTCCGGAAGTCGGTGGTGACTTTGGTCCTTACTTCCAGTCCGAGCGAAATGACCTGTATCGGGCTGCCGTCGATCAGTTGCTGGCCGACGGAAAGGCTTACTACTGCTACGACACGCCGGAGCAGATTCAGGCCGATCGGGAAGCCGCACAGAGTGAAAAACGCAACTATCTGAATATCCGCAGATCACTGGAACTGACAGACAGCCAGAAGGAACAGTTTGCCGCTGAAGGGCGTCCTGCTGTTGTACGCCTGCTGGTTCCCCGGGATCAGAAAATCCAGATTGATGATGCAGTTCGTGGACATGTTGAATTCGACGCCGGCCTGATGCCCGACCCGGTCATTCTGCGAGCCAATGGTACACCCCTGTATAACCTGGCAACGGTGGTCGATGATGCCCAGATGCAGATCACACATGTGATTCGCGCCGAGGAGCATCTCTCCAACACGCCGGTGCAGGTGTTGATTTACCAGGCGCTGGGTTATGAACGGCCTCAGTTCGCACACATTCCGTTCGTAGCGGCGCCTGGTGGAAAAGAGAAACTCAGCAAACGCAAACTGGACAAATATCGTAAGAGTCCCCAGTTCAAAAAGATGTTCGACAAAGCAGACGCAGTCTTTCCCCGCATCGGTCTGGCCAATGCGGAAGGGCTGGATCCTGTGATGGTCGAGTATTACGAAAAGATCGGCTACCTGCCGGAAGCAATCCTGAACGCACTGGCCCGACTTGGCTGGTCTTTGGATGATAAAACAGAGATCATGTCTCTCGATACGATTGTAGAGAACTTCACTCTGGACCGGGTGGTCAAGGCGTCGGCTGGACTCGATCCGGATAAGCTGCTCAGCTTTCAGTCACACTGGATGAATCAGCTGACTCTGGATGAAAAAGTTTCGATGTGCAGTCCCTACCTGGTGAAAGCCGGGCTGGTACAGGATGCGGACGACGAGACAACAAAACAAAAAATTGGTCAGGTCATTACCGGTATGGAAGACCGCCTCAAAATTGCCAGCGATATTCTGGATTTTGATGAGTTCTTTGTCGCCGATGATCAAATGGAATATGATTCCAAAGCACTCAAAAAGCGGATTAAAAAATTTGATTCTTATACATCCTCAATGTTGCTTGGAATTCCTATTTTCTACCGTCAGGGGGACGCTGTATTAATTCATGGATATAGTGATAAAGAATTAAAAGAGTTAAATAAAATAATCAACGATGTTTCATGTGTGGCTCGCTTGGAGACACCGGAAAATCCTCTGTTAGTTAAGCCTCTTTTAGATTTAGTTGAGAACTCTAAAGAGATAATTCCATTATTGCTAAAGTTCTGTCGAAAATTAGTACAAACAAATGATTTTAGTTCTAATGCTTTGGACAAACTGCTGCACAATTTTGTAGAAGATGAGGGGATCGGTATAGGACAGATTATTCATGCTTTACGGGTTTCGGTGAGTGGAAAAGCAACCGGGATCGGCATGTTTGACTGCTTGTCAATTCTGGGAAAACAGAGTTGTATCAAGCGTATTTTATTCACAATACACAAAGTTCAAAGTGAATAAAAACAGCTGAAAATAGTAACAGGCTGGTCCTGTGATTGATGCAATCATTTAAGGAGTAGGGGATGTCAACTCCCGAAGAAAAAACGCCAACGGATTTTATTCGTACGATCATTCAGGAAGATAACAAATCGGGCAAGCACGATGGTCGCGTCCATACGCGATTCCCCCCCGAGCCGAACGGCTACCTGCATATTGGGCATGCCAAGTCGATTTGTCTTAACTTCGGTATCGCCAATGAAAACCCGGGCGGTAAATGCAACCTGCGGTTTGATGATACGAACCCTGAGAAAGAGGATGTGGAATACGTCGACTCGATCAAGGAAGACGTGCGCTGGCTCGGCTTCGACTGGGACGATCGCGAATTTTACGCCTCTGATTACTTCGATCAGCTTTATGATTTTGCAGTCACCCTGATCAAGAAGGGGAAGGCCTACGCCTGTGATCTGCCTGCAGATAAGATGCGCGAATATCGCGGAACCGCGACCGAGCCCGGCAAGCCCAGTCCCGGACGTTCCCGCTCCGTTGAAGAAAATCTGGATCTGTTCGAACGGATGAAGAATGGCGAGTTCAAAGAAGGCGAGTATGTACTCCGTGCGAAAATTGATCTCGCTTCGCCGAACTTTCACATGCGGGACCCCGTGATTTACCGGGTTCGTCATGTGCACCATCATCGGACCGGGGATAAATGGTGTATTTATCCGATGTACGACTATACGCACTGTATTTCGGATTCAATCGAGAAGATCACACATTCGATCTGTACGCTCGAGTTTGAAGATCACCGTCCGCTCTATGACTGGATCCTGGATGAACTGGAAGTCTTTCATCCACAGCAGATCGAGTTCGCCCGCCTCAACATGACCTATACCGTGATGAGCAAACGCAAACTGCTCGAACTGGTACAGGGCAAATACGTTTCCGGATGGGATGACCCTCGGATGCCCACTATTTGCGGGATGCGGCGTCGCGGCGTCACCCCCGAAGCGTTGCGTGAGTTCTGTAAAACAATCGGGGTAACCAAGTACAACTCGATGACCGATAAGGTCGTTCTGGAAAACTGCATGCGGGATCACCTGAATCAGGTCGCCCCCCGTGTGATGGGAGTCTTGAAACCTTTGCGCGTTGTGATCGACAATTATCCGGATGATACTTCCGAAGAACTGGATGCGATCAACAATCCGAATGATGAATCAGCGGGAACCCGCAAAGTACCCTTCTCGAAGGTGATTTACATCGAGCGTGACGACTTTATGGAAGACCCGCCGAAGAAGTTCTTCCGCCTGTCACCGGGTAAAGAGGTTCGCCTGCGATACGCCTACTTTGTGACCTGCACTGATGTCATCAAAGATGACGATGGTGAAGTGGTTGAACTTCGTTGTACCTATGATCCGAAAACCAGAGGCGGCGATGCTCCTGACGGCCGGAAAGTCAAAGCGACGATTCACTGGGTCTCAGAAGCGCATGCCCTGGATGCAGAAGTCAGACTGTATGACCACCTGTTCGATCAGCCCGATCCGGAAGATCTGCCCGAAGGAGTCGACTACAAATCGAACCTGAATCCACGCTCATTGCAGGTCCTGTCAGGTTGTAAACTCGAACCGGGGCTGAAAGAAGCTGAACCGGGAAGTCGTTTCCAGTTTGAACGACTGGGATATTTCTGTGTCGATACAAAAGATTCGACAACAGGAAATCCCGTCTTCAATCGTACCGTCACTCTGCGTGATACATGGGCCAAAGTCGGGAAGCAGAAGTAAGCGAACTTCTGCTGGGCGCATAAAAAAACACTCGTCGAACGAAGTTCGACGAGTGAGCCCATGCACTTCAAAGTGCTCATGTCTTTCCAACTTTGAGTTAGGGTGTCCGCTGTGCGACAGAGATGTCGCTGCCTGATGCTACAGGAGCAGTCTGCTCGGGACGAGCGACCCGGCGGGTCCAGCCGCTGGCACGCACGATCGAAGGCAGTGGTCTGTCGGAAGTATCAGGTTCATAACCAGCCCGGCGTGTGGGGGGGAATGCCGGGGCAGTAGATTCCTGTGGTACCTGGTAAGAAGAGCGACGTAAGGACGAATCGTTGTCCAGGCTCGACCGGCGAGGATCGGAAGCGGGATCACGCTCGTACTTGTCTCCGTTCGCTTTGAACGAATCATCGTACTTCTTTTTGTTCTCGGCAGAACGCTGGTGAATCGTCTGTGGTGCTTCTGCAGAGATGTAAGGATCGGCACTGGGCAGCAGCGCGGTCGCAGTGCCACCAAATCCATCGCTGGATGGATAGACATAAGCCGTCCGAGTGGTTGGGATGGATCGCATTACGGTCACTGGTTTCATTGCAGTCACAGTGGTTTTCACGTAGCGAGTGGAGTTCACAGCGACTTTCCGGGTCGTTGTGTAAGGCACCATTCGAGCGACATTGTAAGTGACTTTCCGAGTCTGCTGTACGGCAACCTGACGGGTGACCGGTACATTTTGAGTCACGACGTTTGGTACGTAATGACGGGTGGTTCGATATTGGGGTGTGAATGCCATTCGCATGGAATACCCGGTACGGTTCATCCAGCCCAGTAGGTTGGGGCGGTTGTCGTACTCGCAGGGAGCGACTTTGGGGATACACTGACGCTGAGTCACCCAGCGACCCATGTCTTTTTGTACCTGCTGGCACTCAGTGACATTTTGATAAGACGTGTAAGGTACATCGACCGTCCGAGGTTCCAGAACCTGGCGATAGGCGGTGACCTGCTGATCCACGTACTTGGTTTCGACCACAGGTTTCATCACGGTCTGCTGAACAGGTCGATACTCTGTCACAGGAACCTGACGGTAGGTGGTCTGGGTCACCGGGATCGGACACTGGACCACAGGCTGTGGACAGCAGTTCTGAACCACCGGCGGCGGTGCACAAGAATTACAATTGTTGAAAGGCAGCCATTGCGCCTGGGCGGAACCAGCGGCCATCGAGAACAATGTAACTCCCACAACGGGAATTGAACGAATAACGCGTTTTAACATGAGCTTGTCCTACAAAGAGAGTCTTTGAGAGGGGTATTGGAAAGAGTCATTGAAGTGAACAACGTCTGACAGCTAAGGCGAGCCGCCAGACCATTGCGATGGGGCAGGTTTTTTATGAAAAATCGAAAATGGGGTCAAGTGGGATTCAGCAAAATGCCGATAAGCCTGCTCCCCAGATTCAAGAGACCGCAGCTAATTCACCATTTTTATTAGACTTGCGCTTTTTGTTTCTTTTTCTGGGTTTCCAGATCTTGTGAAAAAATCAGCCGGGAAGCCTCGGATTCGCCGAGAATGTTGATCTTTGAAAGTCCAGATTGCCGATGAACTTCCTGTTATCGGGCAAAATATCGTGTTCAAACCGGGAGGTCCCTCCCTGATCCACATTATTGCGACCCGAATTCCTGATGGGATTAAAGTTTGGTTATCTATTAACTTACAACCTCAAATCAGGATATATTCAGGTTGTCGGCAATACGGAGATTGCTGTAAAATCGATAGCTTCATAATACGATCAACGCTCTCAATTAATCGATCCCTTCACTTCTGCCCGGTTGTTTAGATCGAACGAGAGATCGACTTAGGTGCACACGGAAGTGTTCTGTGGATAATCTCTCCCCTGAAAATCAGGAACGCTCATTCCTCGGCGAGGCGCTGGCTGCGACAACCCAGTTTGTGGTGACGCACGCCCGGCTCAGTCTGGCTTTGGCACTGGTTGTGTCCGTCGGCTGTATTCTGCTGACGGTCTTCAGGTTGGAATTCAAAACCGACCGGGCTGATCTGATCGATCCGACGGCAGCCTTCCATCAGAAATGGATGAATTACACCGAGAGTTTCGGCAGTTCATCGGATCTGGTCTGTGTCGTCGAAGCAGAGAATCCGGAATCGATTAAATTTGTCCTGCGGACGCTGGGCCAGCGAATCGAGCAGCATCCCGAACTGTTTGAGAATCCGCTCTATCAGATTAACCCAGGCGATTTACCTTCTAAAGGACTGCAATATTTAACTCCGCGACAGTTGCAGGCTGGTTTGAATCGGCTGGATGAATATGGTCCGATTTACCGCAATGGTCGCTGGGATCTGACCCAGGTCGATCTGCTATATGATCGCCTGCGTTACCAGATCCAATCCCGGTCTGCCAGCTATCGAGGCACCGAACGCGATCAATCCCTGGAGCCTCTGTTTACCCACGCTGCGATTCTGACATCCAGCATGGCACGCTATCTGTCAGACCAGAATGACTTTCAGTCTCCCTGGCCTTCGATTGTCGCTGTGAACGAACGGATGCGCGAACGGTCTCGTGAAATCATTTACCTGTTGAATGAATCCGGCACGATGGGCTTTCTCAAGGTCTTTCCAGTGCATCAGGAAGCAGGCTTTGACGGCGCCACGCAGGCCATCGAACAGATGCGGACCATTATCGGCGAAGTCGCTGCTGAGAATCCGGAAGCCAAAATCAGTCTGACTGGAATTCCGGTTCTGGAAAATGACGAAATGCGTAAGTCGCAGTCGGATATGATCAATGCATCAATCATTTCCTGTTTCGGGGTAGGACTGCTGCTATTCTTCGGTTTTCGTGGAATCCGTCATCCCCTGCTGACTCTGCTCATGCTGGCAGCCGGGATGGCCTGGGCCTTCGGTTATACGACGCTCACCATCGGTCATCTGAATATTCTCTCGGTTTCCTTTGCCGTGATTCTGATCGGGCTGGGGATCGATTTTGGTATCCATTACCTCGCCCGCTACATTGAATTGCGGCATAAAGGGGAAGACCTGGAACCGGCTCTGCTCAAAACATCGCGCACGGTGGGGACCGGGATTGTGGCTGCTGCTGTGACGACGGCTCTGGCTTTCTACTGTGCTGGACTGACTCCCTTCCTGGGAATTGCGGAACTCGGTTTCATCGGTGGTGGTGGAATTATCTTATGTGCAATCGCCACCTTCCTGGTGCTGCCGGCACTGCTTTCACAGGCAGATAAAAATGTAGAAGTCAAACAGATGCCCACTCCCTTCCAGGGGAAGTGGTTACAGAAAATGATTACGCGGTTTCCCCGCATGGTGGCTTTAAGCTCCCTGGCCCTGGTGGCCTTCTGTGCCAGCCAACTGGTTCAAAAATCAGATCAGGGATGGGAATCGCGCGTTGTTTATGACTACAACCTGTTGAACCTGCAGGCAGCGGGGCTGGAGTCAGTCGAAGTCCAAAAGCGGATTTTCAACGATGCTCAGAACTCGCTGCTGTTCGCTGTCTCCGTAGCGAACAGTCCAGAAGAGGCACGGGAGCTGCGTAAGAAGTTCGAAGCTCTGCCCTCCGTGCATCATGTGGAAGAACTGGCCTCACGCGTGCCTGCACATTCTTCACAGGAAACCAATCTGCTGGTGCAGTCCTATCGGGCACAGCTGTCACGACTGCCGAATAATGTGCCTCCCGTGAATCGTCTCAATCCTTCGACGATCGGGCGGAAACTCGAACAGTTTTATGTGTTACTCTCAAACTACCAGAGCCCAACAGCGCAGCAGACTGCCCGCATGCTGGATCAGTTTCTCAACCGCTTTGAATCTTTGACGCTGGCCCAGCAGTCCCGCTTCCTGGATGAATTTCAGTACCGGACTACTGCGTCACTTCTCGGTCAGTTCCGCGCCATCCGTGGTGCTTCCGATTCTTCGCCGGTACGTTTTTCCGATCTGCCCCGTTCGTTGACTTCACGCTTCGTGAGTCCGGAAGGAAAATGGCTGATCCAGATTTATCCCCGCGATCACATCTGGGAAATCGAACCGCTGGAGGAGTTTGTTAAAGAGGTACGCTCTGTCGATCCGGATGTGACGGGAACCCCGCTGCAGAATTACGAAGCGGCTCAACAGATTAAAGTCAGTTATAAAACCGCTTCGATTTACGCTCTGGCAGTCATCTGTGTCGTTTTACTGATCGATTATCTGAGCCGTCGTCATGCCACAATGGCGCTGGTGCCTCCGGCGATTCTGGCTGTCTGTACCTGGTTCATTCTTTATAACCGTGGGACACCGGTCAGTGTTGAAGCTGCCATCGGCATGTTTCTGATTATGTGCTTCTGTGTGGCCTTTGTGCTGGAACGCAGCAGTGTGCTGCATATGCTGTTGACCATGATTCCCCCGGTCGTCGGTGGCCTTGTCATGTTCGGGATTCTGGCGATGACTTCAATCGACCTGAATCCGGCCAACCTGATCGTGCTGCCTCTGATTCTCGGGATTGGTGTTGATGACGGCGTGCATGTGGTCCATGATTTCCGGATGAAACAGGGCCCCTATAAAACATCTCCCAGTACAATCAACGCGATTGTGATGACCTCATTGACTTCGATGATCGGTTTCGGCAGTATGATGGTGGCCACGCACCGTGGGCTTTACAGCGTCGGTCTGGTATTGGTAATTGGTGTGGGCTGCTGCCTGTTCATTTCCCTGGTAACTCTGCCTGCTCTGCTGACCTGGATTTCCAATCGAGAAGAGGCGGCTGATTCCGTCAGCATGGAAGATTCCGACGAACATTCCAGCAGCCGGAAGAAAAAGCGTCAGAACCGTGAGCGGATGGAAGCGGAAGCCGCTGCCTGATCCGGGTTACATGATCCAGCCGCCACCAATCACGCGGTCTGCATCATACAGCACAACCGCCTGACCCGGGGCGACACCGTATTCCGGGTTATCGAAGGTGACCCGAAACCGTTCTTCATCCAGAATCTGTACCGTGCAGTCAGCTTCTTTATGCTGATAGCGAATCTGGGCCTGACAGCGAAGCTCGGAACCGGGACTGTCAATCAACCAGTTACTGCGATTGGCTTCCAGTGATTTCCGTGCCAGGTCGTCGCGCGTACCGATTACGACTCGTTTCGTCTCAGGTTCGATTTTGATGACATAACGGGGCGAACCAAAGGCGACGCCCAAACGCTTCCGCTGACCGATGGTGTAATTTTCATAGCCGGTATGCTGGCCGACTACATTCCCCGCGGTGTCAACCATTTCGCCGGCCGTTTCCTGCTTGCCACGGTACCGGTTCAGGAAGCCGAAATAATCGTTGTCGGGAATGAAACAGATTTCCTGACTGTCGGGCTTATTGGCTGTCCTCAGACCTGCTTCACCCGCCATCTCCCGGATTTCCGGTTTGACGAAGCCGCCTACGGGAAAAATGATTTTGTCGAGTAGATCACGATTGATACCGAACAGAACGTAGGACTGATCTTTCGAGCGGTCGAGGCCGCGCACCAGGGCCGGCTGTTCTTCTCCCGGGACAGACTTCAACTGGGCATAATGCCCGGTTGAGATGTAGGAGGCGCCCACTGATTCTGCGAATTCCCAGAGTTTGCCGAACTTGAGCCAGTTGTTGCACATCACACATGGATTGGGAGTGCGGCCGGCCAGGTATTCATCAGCGAAGTAATCTTTGATGCGCCCAAACGCATCTTTGAAGTTCAGCGCATGAAACGGAATGTCGAGCATATCAGCCACCCGGCGGGCATCTGCGGCATCACTGGCGGAACAGCAGCCCTGCTTGTGTGCTTTCGTGTTCAGAACCGGAAGACTATGGGGATCCTCAATCGCGCAGGCCGTCTCTTCGGTGGCACCGGACCGCATGAACAGACCGATCACCTCATAACCCTGTTCCAGTAAAAGATGGGCGGCTGCGGAGCTGTCGACTCCACCACTCATCGCCAGGACAACACGCTCAGACATCAATCAATACTCAAACAAAAATTCAGACGAAAAAAGGGGTAACAGACCTATTATAGGCGCCTCTGAAACTGATCACAGGCTTGGGACTCAGGCCGAGGGATGAAATCGCCCGAAATCGGAGGTTTTTCTGCCTCGCTGCCGACAAAACGCGATTTACTGGCATCCCTCCGTCATGAACGGGAGGCGGGCTGCTTAATTGGCTTCCAGATCGAGGTGCTTGGCCTCAGGAACCTGTCGCTGGATTTCTGCTTCGATCTTGTCGATTTCCTCAGCCAGGGTATCGAGGATATCCCGTGTATACTTCTGACAAAACTCTTCGAAGTCCTGTTCGCTCTGAATTTGAGGATAGGCGGCAAGTGCTTTCTTCTTCAGACGTTTCGACAATTCTTTGGGATCAAAACTCAGATCGACCTTAATGCGGTAGTTATCGATAGAGAGGATTCTGGATCGCAGGTCCAGCACATCATCAATCAACGGATTGTTCTTCAGGATGCGTTGTACCTGTTCTTTCGTCTCTTGTGGGATGCTGGGACCGACCAGTAGTTCCTGATTTCGGATAATCAACCAGACGGCAATGCCGCCCAGTAGCACACCAATCCCGATAGAGCCGATGGCATCCCAGTAGGGGGACCCGGTCATCTTGGTAAGCAGGATTGAAATCAGGGCGATCATCACCCCCAGGCAGGCAGCACCATCTTCGAGAATGACGGCGACGGAGGCCGGGTCTGCTTCCTTGCGCAGATACTGATGAAACGCCTTTTTCTCCTTCTGAGCGTTTTTCCACTCAGTCTTGAGCGCAAGAAAGAAAACGACACCGTCGATGACCAGGGCAAACAGAAGCGCCGCGATGGCCCATTTCATTTCGCCAAAGTCGAGTTCCGGTGGATGAAACAGCGACTGCACACCGTGGTACAGCGTCACGCCACAGCCCAGGAAAAAAATCCCGACTGCAGAAATCAATGCCCATACATACCGTTCACCGGCGTAGCCATACTCATAACGACGGTCGGGTACCCGGTCAGCGCGAACCAGACCGATGAGCAGCAGTAACTGATTCAGAAAGTCAGCCACTGAGTGAATCGTCTCGGACAGCATGGCTCCCGAACCAGTGATCAGAAACGTCGTTCCTTTGGCGATCGTGATCAGTGCGTTTCCTGTCAGGGCGGCGACAACCGCGAATCGGGAATTACTTTGAGCCATACCGGGATGCTCCTCGTGTTCTGCTGGAAGTTCAGTCACTATGCTATTGACTGACCAAAATAACAGAACCTGTGAGGGAGTTCCAATCGGACTGACGTAAAAAAAGCCCTTCAACCTCTGGATTGAAGGGCTGGGATCAAATCCGGATTTTACTTGGCAGCACTGGCCTGGGCGTTATTGAGTTTCTTGGAGAACTCAATTTCTGCCTGCCAGTGTTTGACTTCATTCTGAGCAGCAGCCAAAGCACTGGCAGCGGAGTTCGCTGCATTCTGAGAAGCGGTCGCTTTATCAGTCGCCGGTTTCAATGAATTCTGCAGGGCAACTACTTTTGCCTTGGCCGCATTCAGAGCATCTGTTGTCTGTTTGATTTGCGGCGTGTACTGAGCAACCTTCTGCTGATTATCTTTCACAGCTGCCTGGTGCGTAGCCAGTGTTTTCTGCTCGGCTGCGATGGCTGCGGTGCGATTATCGACGGCCGCTTTCAGTTTGGCAGCAGCTTCGGCAAGCTCTTTGTCGCCAGCAGCCTGTTTGCTCACAGCGTCAGCCTTTGCATGTGCTTCCTTGATTGCCGGCAGTGATTTTCCAATTTCGGTAATCTTGTTTGTGGAAGCAGTCGCACCGGCCTGTGCACCTGCCAGGGCTTTCTGGGCGGCTGCCAGGTTACCGTTCAGGCTATTTAACTGATTCTGTAGATCGGTCTGCTGTTTTTGAGAAGCAGCGATGTCCGCGTTAATCTTAGTCACTGCAGCCTGGTCTGCCTGGGCGGCCGCTGCCAGCTTCTGATGATTGGCTTGCGCTGCACTGAGGCTGGCTGTGGCTTTCGACAGTCGTTCTGATAATGGAAGAGGATTGGCTGTCAATTCACCTGCTTCTTTTCCATCGGCGGCGTTCCAGACTTTGATCTTACCGGTCCAGTCAGAAGAGATGACCTGATTGGTTTCATCACAGATTGTGACACAGACGCCAATATCTCCGAAAGCGGGGAAGGCACGCAGCTGCTTTCCAGCCTGATCCCAGAGTTTAGTAACCTTATCACGGCCGGTGGTTGCCAGACGGCCATCACGGGCGAATTCCACACTGGAAGTTCCGCCACCATGGGCGTTCCAGGATTTAATGTTATTCCCGTTTTGAACTTCCCAGAGTTTGACAGACTGATCTTCACTACTGGTGGCGACCAGGTTGGAGTCAGATCGCCAGGTGATCCCGGTGATTCCACCTTTATGTCCCTTGAGTGTCAGATACTCATTTCCCGTTGCTGCTTCCCAGACAAACGCGCCGCCGTTCCGGTCTCCGGAACAGAGCAGGACGGAATCGGGGCTGAAGGCCAGGGAGGTCATCCAGTCGGTGTGTTTACGGATTTCGTAAGCGAGTTCACCTGTGCTGGTGGAATAAACGCGAATGACTTTGCTGGGGCTGCCCAGGGCGATAAAACGCTGATCCGAGCTGATGTCAGCACAGAGTACAGAGTCTAGTTCGTCGCCTACTTCAAAGAGACGCTTTCCGGTTTTGACATCCCAGACCACAACGCGGCCACTGGCAGCAGCATGTCCGCCGCCGGCCAGTAAGAGACTGCCGTTACGGCTGAATTTCAGGACATGAGGTACGCCTTCAGGGAAGGGGAGTACCCCCAGAAGTTCCAGGGTTTTGGTGTTGTAGAGCAGAACCTGTTTCTGACCGGCAACAGCGGCCAGGGGGGACCAGGGGTTGGTGGCCATAGCCGTGATGGCGGTAGGCAGACTGCTGTGCACGACCGGATCCAGGTTCAAGTGTGGAGGCATGGGAGGCGGTCCATCCGGTTTCCCGGAAGATGCGCCCTGCAATGAGAAATCAAACTTTGGTTTTTTGATGCTGACCTTACTGCCGGCATTTTCCGGAGCACCGATGTTGATCCATTCCTGAATCAATGCCAGTTCTTTATCGGGGAGCTTGTCCGATTTGGGAGGCATGAAGGGTTCGGAATCGTGGGTGACCAGCATGTAAAGATAGCTGCCTTCGGCGTCGCCGGGCGCAATCGATTCACCTGCGGCACCACCCTGCATCAGACCGGTATAGTTGGTCAGATCGAGGCCGGAAGCTTTCTTGTCGGTGTTATGACAGGCAAAACACTTCGCCCGAAAAATCGGTTTGATGTGTTCGTCATAGGTGACTTTCGGCTTCTTGTCCTTGTCATCCTTCTTTTTGTCTTCCGCAGACAGGGGAGATGACATCAGGGTGACAGTCAATCCGGCTGCAAGCAGAGTTTTACAGATCTGGTGGTACCGGAATGCAGTGATTAAGTTTTTCATAATATCAGCCATATATAAAATCGGGCTTAATGGTCTCAGTCTGGAATCGGGAGGGATTTAGTGGTTAAAGATAAATTCACGCGAATTCAACAATGACCAGAAGATGTCATTCAACGCGTTCTGTTCGTCTTTTTTGTTTTCATCCAGGACCTGAACCAGGGTGGAATATTCCTTGTCAGTCGGTTTACGTGTCAGGCAGGAAATATACATTTCATCCACAATTTCCAGTGGCTTCTTGCCGGCTTTGATTCGGGATTCTACAAATTTACCCTGCACGATCTTACTGTTGACGGTATCGCCGTTGAGCAGGTGGAGTGCCTGTGACAGACTGGGTTCCATCCGGACTTCACATGAACAGACAGTGTCACGCTTGGCGCGACCAAAGGTGGTCAGGAAGTAGTTGGTTGTGTTTCCGTCGGCGATCTGCACCGCCCGAGCTCCCAGCGGTAAGCCGCGGAATTTATTGGGAGCACTCGTGACCTGGGAAATACAGTCCAGCAGAACCTCAGCACGCAAACGACGTGGATGTGCATGTGAGAAGTTTGTCAGATCGTTTTCATTGGATGGATTAGTCTGTGTGGAAAGCTGGTAAGTTCTCGAAGTACAGATATCGCGAACCAGCTTCTTGAAGTCGTAGTTGTAATCGGTGAACCGTTTGGCGAGTTCATCCAGCAGTTCCGGGTTGACCGGAGGATTACTGATGCGGACGTCATCCACTTCATTGATAATGCCTTTACCGAAGAAGTGTGCCCAGACGATGTTACTCAGGTTCGTTGCAAAGTATGGGTTTTCATTGGAGGCGAGCCAGTTGGCCAGCACGACGCGACGGTCTTTACCTTTGACTTCAGGTTGCGCACCACCCAGGAATTTGGGCTGCATGACCCGGTTATCAACCAGATGGCGAACTTCGCCGCTGCCCCGGTTGTAGATAATGGATTCGCGGGGGTCTTCACTGCCTTTACGTCCCACCTGTGAGAAGAATGCAGCGAAGCTGTAGTAATCGTCCATCGTCCAGCGGTCGAACGGATGGTTGTGACACTGGGCACATTGAATTCGCATGCCCATGAATACCTGGGCCACGTTCTCAGCGACTTTGAGAGTGTCACGTTCATTTTCGTAATAGTTGGTCGCAGCGTTAGCAAAAGTACCGCCGGTCGAACCGAGTAGTTCCTGTACCATTTTATCGAGGGGCACGTTGCTGGCGATCCGTTCCTGCAGCCAGTTGTAATACAGTAATGCTGACTTGTAACTGATGCGGTTATTGACTGTGCGGATCTGCAGAAGCTCAGACCATTTCATCACCCACATCTCGACAAACTCTTTACGGTTGAGTAACTGATCAACCAGTTTCTCCCGTTTCTTGGGATCTTTGTCAGCGACGAAAGTGTTGAATTCTTCAATGGTGGGCATCACGCCACAGATATCCAGGCTGGCACGACGCAGGAATTCTGCATCGGAACAGACTTCAGAGGGAACAACCCGCAGTTTTTTCAGCTTGTTGTGGATCAGGGTATCTACATAGTTGTATTCCGGAACATTGGGCCATTCGAAGTCCAGGCCCTTGGGGAGTACCACAAAGTGAGATCCGACGGTGTGTGTGTCGAAGCGGGCCATAATAAAGGCTTCGCCCCGATTGTTCGCGGTGATCTTACCATCTTTGGTAATGGTGGCTGAGTTATCGTTGTTGGATGAGAAGGCAGACAGAGTCGTTACGTCACGGGTCGTGCCATCAGAATAGTAGGCCAGAACGGACACCTGTTGTGTGGTGCCTTTCCCGTCCATTACCCCACCTTTGGGATAGATTTCAACCTTATCAACAGTGGGGATTGCGCCCGCGTCGTAAGGAGCACCTGCCTGCAGCCAGCGTAAAGACGCGTTATAATATTCCGAGTCTTTTTCGTAGAGTTTACCGCCGGTGTGAGGGACAGCGCCGATGGCTTTTTCAAGCAGCAGGCTTTCCTGAGGCATACTCAGGTTAATTCGACGACCGCTGAGTTCACGGGTTAGACGATGATAGTCTCCCTTGGGATCAAAGCCGAACAGTGAGAGGCGGAAGCCATCTTTACCGCGAGCTGCACCGTGACAACTACCGGTGTTGCAGCCAGCCCGCATGAATGTAGGCATAACGTCCAGTGTGAAACTGATGGGACGATCTTCTTTCGCTTTAGTAACCTTGGAGTGCAGATTGACACTCGCACCGCCGAAAGTGGCAACTACATCGGTCTCACCATCGCCGGCTGGGTAAATCATATTGTTTTCGATACGCACGATGCCTTCTTGGACTGGTTTGAACTGAAGTTTCGTCGTGACGTCTTCGGTCAGACCGTTGTCATAGACTGCCTGTCCAATCACCGACTGCCGGTCCCGGCTGGTTGTCAGCTGGATGTCCTGAGGATAGACATTCAGTTGAACCATCTTGGGGGCCGGTTTTGGGGGAGCCGGTTTAGGAGCGGCAGGTTGCGCGGGGGCCGGCTTTGTTTCTGCGGGCTTTGTTTCCGCTGGCTTGGCTGCCTCAGCTTTCGGTGCTGGAGTCGGAGTCGGTTTTGCTTCAGCAGGCTTGGGTGGCTCTGCTTTGACCGGTTCCGTTTTGTCTGCAGCAGTTGCGAGAGAGATTCCACCCGCCAGGAAGGCCAGGGCAAGAAAACTGCGAGTGATTGTTTGATGACGCCACATAATCGAAAACCTTTTCTGGTCAACAGGACTTAGTTGATCAAGGTGATATAAACATAATTCTCTGAATCTGATTCAGAGTTTGAGTGATTGAAGTTGAAGACTACTTGGTACCTTCTTCCAGTCGTTTTTTAGCCTCGAGACGGAGCTGCTCCAGTCGAGTCAAACGCTTGGGTTCTTCCTTTTTGGGTTCTTCCTTTTTCGCTACAGCCTGGGGCTTGGCCGGTTCGTCTTTTTTAGGTGGAAGCGGCTTGTCAATCCGCAACTCGGTGCGGCCGGCGGTATGTACGACGGTTTCGCCGTTCACAGGAACTTCGACCTGACAGAACAGGCTCTTATGTCGTCCCTGAGGAGAAGCTGGATCCGTTTTCACTTTGAAGATCAGTTCCTTGCTCTCTTTGTTGAAAGTGATGTCTTCGGTGGTCACTTTCGGGGGCAGACCGACCAGTTTGACTTTGGCATCTCCATCGAAGGGAGTCTTGAGGTCAACCTTGCAGATGATCTCAGTCTCTTTTCCCTGTTCGACGGCCGTACGAGCGAGATCCAGATCAACGTAGGAATCTGCAACTTCCAGATTTGCCAGCTGTGAGGAAACCCAGGCATTACCACCCAGATTGGCAGAGCCAATGACGAAGACCTTCCATTTTTTAATCTCGGCCTTGCTGTTGGCATTGATCGGGTAGAAGGCTTCATTTTTACCTTTAGGGATCGTAACCCGGCTGGAAGCACCCACTCCCGGCGGACGGAAGGGGAACTGGAGGGTGATCGCTTCGTCGAAACCTTCTTTTCGAGTAGCGACAACTTTAAGTTGCAACGAGCCGTTGCGTGCCAGCGGGGCTTTGGGTTCAACGATATCGAGTTTGAAAGGCACTTCCTCGACAACCGCGACTGGAATCTGTGCAACGTCTTTCATCCACAACAGCTGGTTGTTCCGCACGCGAACCAGGTCGGCCCGGTTGGTGAAGACCCCGAGATATTCTGCTTAGGATCAACATGATGTCCCTTGAGTTCGATGAGTTCTCCTTCAACAGGAGCATCTGCGGCTGCCTCGAATACCACGGGCATTGTTGTCAGATTTGCTGCCATTGGTTCGGCGACAACTTTAACTCCCTTAGGGAAGTTCGAAGAATCGAGAGCGATTTCGCCACCAAAGTTAGAACGGCTGGCACTGATGACTGCTGCAAAACGGTTGCCCCGAGGGACTACAATCTGCTGTCGCTCCTGGGAGTAACGGGCATTGCGGGGAATGCCCAGTTCGAGGCTGGGTGAGACCGGCAGCATTTCAATGCGGTAGACAAAATCAGCTCCACCACGCGAAAGATGGTCCGTAATGGAGATGTAGTAATCTCCATCAGCGGGGAACTTGTAACGGAAGTAACTGTCGGGACCACGTGAGTCGTCGTTGCCGGCAACGCGACCGAATTTGGCGTTATAAAGGTTCACAACCGCATCCAGTGGAGAACGGATGCGACGGGCGTAGCATTCGATTTCCAGGGTCTGGTCTTTCTTGCCCTGAAATTTGAAGTAATCAATATCGCCGTCGGTTTCGATGATCCCGTTAAATGCATTGGGCAGTGCTGCTGCAGATGCCGTTTTGAAGTCATTGTTGGGCTCCTGTTCCATGGAGTTACCATGAGGGAACAGGCGGAATACGTTTCCGGAAGGAGCGGTTCCCCCGGCATCGGTGGCGAACAGTTCGAACTCAGCATCGGGCTTATCAGGGAGCTGGAATTCCTGAACCAGGTTATCGACGGTATTACCTTTGAAGGTGACTTTCTGTTTGGTTCCCAGTTGTCCGCCAGCGGGATAAACGGCTGTCGGACGAGGATAAGTACCGACGTGCAGACGGTAGAATGCAGCACCGTTTCCGCCGTATGAACTGTCACGAACCAGGATCGTGTATTTGCCATCAGCGGGGGCAATTACCGAGACCGCAGCATCATTTCTCAGCAGGGGGAGATCGTCTTCGGCTTTGAGTTCAAAACGTTTTTCGTCCAGGATGGCGATGTAAGGGTCGAAAAGTGTGGTCGCCAGACGAATGCCCTCGATTTCTGCAGAGATACGATCGCCTTTTTTGGCTGTGACGACATAGTGATCAACGTCTTCATTTTGAACGACACCACTCACGGTGTGATTCATTTCAATGGGCTGAGGCGTTTCGAATTCGCTGTTAGGTTCTTTTTCGGCGATTTCGGGGAACGGTCCGACCCAGAATGTTTTGTATTCGGAGACACCCGTTTTCGTGCGAACCTGAAAGGTATGCTCACCCAAGGCACAGTCAGGGGCGATTTTGACGATCGCGGTACAGACATTCGCGTTTTTGGGATTCGCTTTGATGTCTTTGAATTCGAATCCTTTTTTATAGGACAGAATTTCGACCGCATCAGAGAGACGGGCACCAATGAAGGTGAGTTCCAACTCGGTACCCCGTTGTCCTCCTCGGGGACGGACATAGTTCAGACTGGGATCTGTGGCCCAGGCGGAGTCTACGAGTAGTACGCTGAGTGCGAGTGTCAAAATGCCGGTGCAGACAGACTTGAAATTCTGCAGCATCACGGTTCCCCCCTTGGAATGTGAATGTTCGAGAATCAGTTTTTATTTCCGCTGGAACGAGAATGTTAGCACGGGTCAGACCCGTGCTAACAGACTGTTCTTTTAATTCCGGTTAGATTGCTCTCAGACGAGCAGCTCTTTAACGACTTTGCCGCCATCAACGATTTCGATGGGACGATCGCCGGGAGCCATCAGTTCTTTGTCTGAGACAATCCCCATGCAGTGGTAAATGGTGGAAGCCCAGTCCATAACGGACAGTGGTTTGTCTTCCGGTTCACTGGCGATGGCATCAGACGAACCATATACCTGACCGCCTTTGATACCGCCACCAGCCATGACCAGACTGAATACTTTCGGCCAGTGGTCGCGGCCGGCAGTACCATTGATTTTCGGAGTACGACCAAATTCACTGCAGACGCAGACCAGAGTGCTGTCCAGCAGTCCGCGGTCGTAAAGGTCTGTAATCAGTGTGGAGAATGCCTGGTCGAAGGAAGGCAGGTTCCGTTCGATTCCGGTCTGGATCCGGTCATGCATGTCCCAGCCACCATAAGTCATGGTGACAAAACGGGCACCTGCCTCAACCAGACGACGGGACAGCAGCATGCGGGCACCAGCCTGGTTGCGGCCGTAGGCGTCACGAACTTTGGCATCTTCTTTGTCGAGGTCGAAGGCTTCCTGTGAAGCTTTCGATGAGACCATGTCGTAGGCCTGCTTGTAGAAGGTATCGACGGCATCCAGAGAGTCTGCTTTTTCTTTGCTAACAAAGTGATCGTTGACAGCGTCCAGCAGAGAGCGACGGCGGGTGAACCGCTTGTCGTCGACACCACCGGGCAGGTTCAGGTCACGAACTTTGAAACCATTGGAGGCAGGGTCAGCTCCGACGCTGAAAGGAGCGAAGGAAGAGCTGAGGTATCCGGTTCCGGCGAATTCGTTCGGCTGATTCGGGATACAGACATACTGAGGCATGCTGTTCCGGGGACCGAACTCGTGGGTGACGACACTTCCCATGCTGGGGAACTGCAGAGCCGGGCTGGGACGATAGCCGGTGAACATATTATGCGTTCCGCGCTCGTGAGCCGCTTCGCCGTGTGACATGGAACGGCAGACGGTCAGCTTATCCATGATTTTGGCGGTCTTGGCCAGTTTCTCATTGAAACGAACGCCTGCGACGTTGGTTTCGATGGAACCCATCGGTCCACGGTATTCGACGGGAGCGTAAGGTTTGGGATCCCAGGTTTCCTGGTGTGCTGCACCACCTGGTAGATAAATGAAGATCACAGATTTGGCTGTGCCTTCCTTGGTCTCATAATACTTTTGTTCTGCCTGAGCGCTTTTAATACGCAGAAATTCAGGTAGAGTCAGCCCGATTCCACCCGCAAAACCAACGTGTAAAAAGTCACGACGTGATCGTTTGAAGCTCATTGGGTCATCTCCATTTCCGATGGGGGGATAATTTGTGTCCGGTTATTGGCTCACGGGGCCAGAGGCTAAACGCTTGCAACAGGGTATGAGCACTTAATTCTTATCAGGTTGGAATATAGCCAGTTTAACCTGGCGGATGGCTCTGATCGTCACGGAACGAAACAGAGTTTAATAACAGGCGATTCCGACAAAGCATGCTTCTTGTCATGCATCCGCCAGTGGGGGAAGGAAACTTTTTAATCACCCGAACGCGTATTATGCCAAATTCGGTCTCAGTAATTCAAGGACAATTTCAAATTCACACCTGCTTGTGCACACCTTGATACCCTATATATCAAACAAAGTTGATGCGAAGATGTCAAGGATTTCCATTTGAAATCCGCTAAGTCCAGAAAAATAGGAGAACGGATCAGAGACCTTTGTTGCTATTTGTCAACAAGACCATCCTGTTCAGAAATCTGGTATAATTTGTCCGCTTTGAGATTTTCCAGAGTCGTCACTTTTCCAGACGGCCATTGGATGTTCACGGACTGAATTTCTGTTTCCGTGCCGAGCCCAAACGTAACGGGCAGCTCCGTTTGTGAGATATAACTCCGGGTGGGCATCAGCAGGCGGCTCTGAGTACCTGTCTTCGTTTTAATCCTGACTTCGGCTCCCAGAGCATCATGATTGGAGGCACGCTGGTTCGGTTTCTGGTCTCCAGCGGGCGTACTGGACAGCCGGAAGCGAACCCAGTGATTGCCCGTTGCCTGCTCATTACGGAGCAGGCGTGGCTTATTTCCAGTAGTCATAATGAGCAGATCCAGGTCGCCGTCTGCATCGATGTCGGCAAAGGTCGCACCGCGACCGACCAGCGGTTTTACAAAATCGGAACCGACGAGCGCTTCTCCCAGCGGCAGGAATTCCGTGGCGTGTTGTGCTCCGCAGTTCCAGAACAGCTGTGGTGACTGTTCATAATGCTGGCGTTCCTGGACGATGTTGATGTCTTCCTCCAGGTGACCGTTGGCCGAGAACAGATCGAGCCTGCCATCCAGATCGGCATCGAAGAAGAAGACGCCAAAGGTAAGTGCCATGCGGGTTTGTGGTCCCAGACCGTTCGAGACCGCTTCGTCAATGAACTGCATCTCTTTTCCGGGTGAAGTGTAGAGGGCCGTCATCTCGTTGGCGAAGTTCCCGATGGCGATGCCCAGGGTTTCATCATTGCGGAAGGCTGCGATATCGACGCCCATGGCACCACGGGCATTGCCGTCCATATCAAAGGCGACACCCGAGAGTGCGGCGACTTCTTTAAAGGTGCCATCCTGTTGATTGTGAAACAGCAGGTTCTGGACGGTGTCGTTCGTGATGAATACATCCAGGTAACCGTCCTGATCAAAATCATAGAAATGCAGTCCCAGCGATTTGGCCAGTGGGACTCCGGTGCCGGGAGAAATGATTTTCAACCCCGCCTGTTCGCTTCGCTCCTGAAAGGTGCCGTTCCCCAGGTTTTCGTAGAGCAGGGGGTTTACGCCGTTAAAGTTCTGGGGACGACCATAGGCGCGGATTCCCCCTTTCAGGGTAAAGTTCTGTGCGCGGTCGTAGGCGGGGGTCCAGTCAACGTAGTTGCAGACCAGCAGGTCGAGGTCGCCATCCCGGTCATAGTCAAACCAGCCACAACTGGTGCTCCACAGTTTATCGGGACCGCCGACACCTGCCTGACTCGTCACATCGACAAATCGGTTGCCTTCATTTTTAAACAGATAGTTGGATTCCAGGCAGGAAACGAACAGATCCACCAGGCCATCGTTGTTATAGTCTCCGCAGGCGACGCCCATGCCATACATCGAAACATCCAGACCCATGTCTTCTGTGACATCTTTGAATTTACCTGTGCCATCATTCTGGTACAGTGCCAGCGATGACGCATCTGGTTTTACTTTCCTCGAAGAGTCGGTCCAAGGCCAGTCGGTAGAACCAACGAGCAGTAAATCCTGATCGCCGTCGCTGTCATAGTCGAAGAAGGCCGCACCGCCCCCCATGGTTTCCGGCAGCAGTTTTTCGCCGGCAGCACCATTGTTGTGGACAAAAGCGATGCCTGCTTCCTCGGTAATGTCTTTAAACGGAATCTTGGGAAGGATAATTTCTTCCACTTCCCGTTTTTCAGGCAGAGACAGTGGCGTCTCCTTGACCACGGTTTCCGGTTCGTTGAGCTGGTTCACCAGAAAGACGGTACCGCCGATGACCGCCAGGACCAGCATCACGGAGAGTGAATACCAGAAGGCGCGGCCGATCGACTCGTCGTTCTGTTCGGTCTCTTCTTCGAGATTCGGATCAAGTTCCAGATCGGTGTTGTTCTGATCTGTCATGGGAAAATCCTTGGGTTGTTTATCAGTCACCGCAGGCGTCAGTCCTTGAGGGCGGTCGCATTCGGTTTGGTTTCAGTCTTACGATGTAACGAGTAAATCACAGGTTGTTCTGCAGCATGGTTGGCTGCAGGGTATTTCTCACGGGCCTTGCGTTCGGCAAAACCGCGTGCGGTATCGTCCACTTTATACTTCAGGTGCAGCTTACGATGCTCCTCGGACAGTTCCTGTTTTCCCAACTGATCGTAAATCAGCGACAGGTTGTAGTGCGCTGTCACGTTTTCCGGATCCAGTACCAGCGTCTTCTGGAACTGTTCCACCGCCTGATTGAGTAACTGGTCCCGTTGATCCCGATTGGCTTCGGTACGGAACCGTTTGGCCTGATCGAACAGGTTTTGTCCCAGGTCGTTGATCACCACGTAATCTTTGCTGAAATCAAAGCCACGACTGGTGCGTTCTTCGGTCTGGTCTTCCAGGACACTGCGGTAGTTCTTCTCGGCTTCTTCCAGGTGTCCCTGTTGCTGGTTCACCTTGCCGCTCAACCAGGCGAGCGTCCACGGCGGGGCGGGGGGATCGGTGAAGGTCGAGGATTTTTGCAGGGCCTCGACGGCGTCCTGCAGACGTCCTTCGCGGAAGTAGACCCGCGCCAGGTTCAGAGTACCATCATAGCGGCCCAGTTGATCAACCTGGCTGAACGCCTCGGCGGCCTGACGCAGTTCGGCTTTTCCTTTGAGGAACAGCCCGATGCCATAATCGTTCCAGCGCTGCCATTCCGGGATCTCCACTTTTTTGTTCTCAATTTTCGCCTCCACGCCCTCCACGGGGAAGGTAATCGTGTCGGAAGCGATCGTAGTGATGGGCAGCGTATTCACATAAGGTACTCCCGGTTCCTTCCAGGAGAGCTTCTGTCCTTTCTCCTCCAGGGAAGAGGCGACGTACTGCATGTAATGCGTATCGAATTTGCGATACTGCAGTTTCGCTTCGACGGTTACCGGTTCGTTCAGGTCGTCGGGCAGATTGAGTTCGTAATGCACGGTCTGACCGGCACCGGGGGGCATCTGGTTGTTATACAGGGCTACAAAGATGTCCTGGGCATTACGGCGGTCGATGCGATTGCCTTCACGGTCAATCACAAACGCATTCACGAAATGCGACCAGGGATCCACGGTGCCATCCGCTTCCCGGGAACCGCTGCGGCCGATAATCCGGTCGCCACTTTTGACGGTGACATCCAGCCAGATTTCGTTGGAATCGGCTGTTCCCTGAGTGAAGTGGTGGCCCACTTTTAACGTGCGGAGTACCGTTTCCAGGAGATACTTGTGCCCCGGTTTCAATGTGGGTACTTCCGGTCGCAGTGGAGCGGTCAGCTTGCCTTCGATACTGCCGTCCTCGCGGATTCCGAAGAAGTCGACGCGGAGGTTGTCTTTCAGGAATTCCTGATGGACGGCCACTGTTTCCTGATCACCCCGCAGGGCGGCGATACCAGTGTTCGCGGCGGGGAACAGGTGGTTGTGCACGCTGAGTTCCTTCGCGCCGTAGAAGTGACGGGCACCGAAGTCGTTCGATTCTTTCGCGGGCATGTGGCACTTATTGCAGTTTTCCTGTGCTTTGGGGGGATAATAGAAACTCCGCGCTCCATGGCCGGAGACTCCACTCAGCAGGAAGGAGTCATAATGATTCTGTCCGCGCAGGAATTTGTACTGATTGAGTTCCTCGGGCAGATGCACCTTGTGACAGGTACCACAGAATTCGGTCGATTTATGGAAGTCTTTCAGGAAGGTCTTCTTATGGAACTCAGGCTTTGCTTTGACCAGCTGATTGTTGACCCATTGCAGGAAGGGATTGTCGCTATAGGCGAAGGGGTAGTGAATCGGTTCTTCGATCGTGTAGTCACTGTTGCCGCGGACACTGTTAACGTGCGTAATCGCATGACAGGTGGTGCAGGTGATGCCCGCCTGGGCGGTGATGTGGTTGATGTCGTCAAAGTTTGGATCATCAAAGGCGCCACTGAAGAACGGAACCGGATCGTGGCAGCCCGCACAGAAGCGGGAGGCCTGCAGGTTGCCGTCACGTTCGAAAGAGACTTTCCGCGTTTCGCGTACCGAGGCCAGATAGGTCGGGTTATTAAATGAACTGAAACGGTGGACGCTCTTGGACCAGTCTTTGTGAGTATCGGGATGACACTTCTTACAGTAGTCATCCATCATCAGTGCTTTGGAGGGGATGAAGTCACCCGTCGAGGTGCGAGCCAGGGAGGGGAAGAAGTATTTCTCTCCCGATTCCGGCCCGACGACATTCCACTTACGGGGGTCGGAGGAATGGAACATCAGCATGCCGATCACCATGGCCGTAATCACTCCCATATAAGACAATCCGGCTTTCCAACGAATCTTGGGACCTACCAGCCGGTGTAACCAGTAGAGCCAGAGCGCAAATATGGGAGCGATCACGTGGCACCAATACGTGATGGATCGGGCAGTGGGATTCTTTAAATCAAAGGAACCGATACGTAGCAGCAGCAGTCCGGAAATCAGTACCAGGCAGGAGATAATAAACAGGCCGTACCCCACGCGAACTGCGCGGCGGTTGAGCCGATTTTTTGTGTTATAAATGTGAACAATGCCGAACAGAATGAATGGCGCCAGGAGCAGCAGTCCCAGAATCAGGTGCGCCAGAAACATGTACTGATAGAACCAGTTTTCCAGAGTCTCGCCACTCAGCCAGTCATAGGTAGTGATACTGACCAGGTAGATCGAGTTCGCCCCTAACAGGGCAACCAGGAAAAATAACAGATATAAAACTTTGCGCAACTTTGGTCCGACGGCACGACGGACGATGCGACGGGGCCGTGATTCATTCACGGACGTATCAGTGGTAGCCATGATTAAAAGAAATCCTGCACAAACTGTCTGTGAGGGGAATCGGCTGAGATTAGAATTCCAGCAACGCGCAGTCGCGGGTCTGTTGTATCAGACGCGGAACAGCGCAGGCAGATTCCCTGAAACACAAGAGAGACATTGTCCCTGTGACGATCGCGTTTCAGACAGCAGAAGTGCGGGGAGGACGATCAACGCGCGTGCGGCAGGCATTCGTGTAGTGCCGATTCTGTCCCAAGATGGCAGCTGTCAGCGGCGAACCTGATTTAAGCTCAACCCGGGCGAAGGCACAGGCGGGCTTTGAGACTGTCAACACGATGACAGGTGATTCAGGAGCAGGGTCGGGCAGATGGTTCTGGCACTTGGGACCAGAGCAGGGCTGCTGGGCCGGCACAGGCAGGGCATGCGTCAGCTGATCGGTATCTGCTTTCGCAGGTTCCGGGGAGCCTGCATGATGCAGATAATCGCCGCAGGTCGCGTGGGCAGACGAGAGCGATGTCAGCGTCAATACGTAGACCGCCCCTGCTGTCAGCAGGTAACGCAAAACGGATTGCCAGTGAAATCGATCAGACATGTCACACACGAAATGTACGGTGAAGCGATACTTACAAGTAGAACCTGAGCCCCAATACAGAGCTTACTCCTTACATATTACTGCAGCATTCACTTAAATCCGAGTAAAAATCGGAGAAGTTATGGGAATCGAGCCGGTTTTTTGCTGCTCCCGTATGTCTGTTCAGGCCCTGGGCCCTCAATTGGGGGTTGACGAATTTTTGTATTCCGAAGACACTTTCCCCGCTTTGTGCCCGAGTGGGGGCTCAGTCTGGCCAAAGAAGCAGGAAGCGAAAAGGGATACGGACATGATTAATTGGCGCATGATGCGATACCGACTGGAATATCTGGTATTTCAGACCCTGGTCTGTGTGGTTCGATCATTACCGCTCAGGGAGTCGGTGAAACTGGCTAAAGGCCTGGCGTTTGTCATCCACCGCTGTCTGCCGCGTAAGATGACCCGGTATCATGTCGCTGCTGAAAACCTGCGGACTGCCTTTGGTGAAGAACTTTCAGATAGAGAAATCGACGAGACGATCTACCAGATGTGGACGCATCTGTTTCGCATGATCGTCGAGATTATTCAACTACCTCGCAAACTGCACCGGGGTAATATCTTTGATGTACTCGACTTCGATTATCCCCCCGAACTGATTACCGCCCTCTGTTCCGGACGGCCGGTGATTCTGCTCAGCGGTCATTATGGTAACTGGGAGATTGCGGTCTCGGTATTCGGTCTGTTTGGCTTTCCCATGGGTGTTGTGGCGCGGGAACTGGATAATCCTTACCTGAATAAATGGTTCGCGCAGTTCCGTCAGCACACCGGCCACCGGGCGATGGCGAAAAGCGGCGGTTATGATGACATGGTCGCCACCATTGAACGCCGGGGCCATTTGGCGCTGCTGGGCGATCAGGATGCCGGCAAGCGGGGACTGTTTGTGAACTTCTTTGGCAAACCGGCTTCGACATTCAAATCGATTGCCCTGCTGGCACTCGAGTACCGGGCCTATATCTGTGTGGGTTATGCCCGCCGTCTCCCCGATGACTTCGAACAGAACCAGTGGATCAAATTCGAGATGGGTTGTGAAGAGTTGATCGACGCTACCAAATGTGTCTCCAAAGACCCGGTTGGCGAACTTACTCAACAGTTTACCTCGTCGCTGGAAAAGGCAATCCGCAAATCACCCGAACAGTATTTCTGGGTCCATCGCCGCTGGAAGAGTCAGCCACGTGTGCGTGAGAAAAAGAAACGCCAGGCAGAGCCGATTGCGGAAAAAAGAGCCGCCTGAATTGATTCCCGCCCGCGTCTCCACTACAACCTGATTGAGGAAGAGCCGGCGTCAGTGAACCCGGAAATGCGAATATCAGTCTGGAGTGATGAATGGGAAACAAAGTGCGGATCGCCGATGTAGATCAGGTTCCGGAAGGGACCGCTGCCGAGTTTGTGGCGGAAGATCGCATTATCGCCCTGTTCCACGTTGATGATCAATATTATGCAATGGACGGTGTCTGTCCCCACGCAGGGGGACCACTGGGGGAGGGCGCTTTGACGGGAACGGTGGTGACCTGTCCCTGGCATGGCTGGCAATTCGATGTGACTACCGGCCAGCATTGCCTGAATGAACGGCTCTGCCATCCGACTTATCCCGTGACTGTCGAAGCAGACGGAATTTACGTCGAGCTGCCAGACGCAAATCCCTGATTATTTATTGAGTCTCGAAACAGCGATATGAAGTATCAAGCGGTTATATTTGATTGCGACGGCGTGCTGGTCGACAGCGAAACCCTGGGAAACCGTGTCCTGGCGGAGATGATTACCGACATCGGTTTTCCGCTCTCTCCCGAAGATGCGGTTCAGCAATTCAAGGGGGGCAAGCTCGCGGATTGCCTGGCGGTGGTCGAAGCACAAATGGGACAGAAGCTACCGGCAGATTTTGCCACTCAGGTACGGGCACAAATGGCGGTGGTGTTTCAGTCTGAACTCCAGCCGATCCTGGGAGTCCGTGAAGCGTTGGAAGCGATTCCCGTACAGAAGTGCGTCGCTTCGAACGGTCCTGAAGAAAAAATGGCACTGACGCTCAAAATCACCGACCTGGCCCGCTTCTTTGAAGGCCGGATCTATTCGGCTTATACGGTGGGAGTCTGGAAGCCCGAACCGGACCTTTACCTGTATGCAGCTTCCCAGATGGGCGTCCGTCCGGAAGACTGCGTGGTCATTGAAGACAGTCACCTGGGAGTCCAGGCAGCAGTCGCGGCGGGCATCCCGGTACTGGGTTATGCCGACCATAGTTCACCTGCCGAACTCGAAGCATTGGGAGCGCAAACCTTCCGATCCATGCAGGAACTGCCGGAGTTGCTTGGGTTTTCTGCCCCACTTTCCGGCAACTGAACGCCGGGCATAGATTTTCGCTCGGCAATCTTTGCTGTTTCAATTTTCTCTGAGCGTTCTCAATGCGCGAAAATCGCCGATTGTCTGGTAATTCTTACATTGCCGATTTGAGATTAGAGAAACTGGAGAGATCTTACAGCCGCTATTTTCAGAAAAAACTGAACTTTTTCTTTCAAGAAGCCAAATTGCTGAAGCCGATAAATACTATGAGGTCGGGTCAAACCCGGTCTCTTGTTTGTTCAGCTCAATGGTTTTGATGATTGTCTGCGGGGTGTTTCCCCTGCCCGAGAGCGGAGTCTGTCGGTCAATTCATCAGCGAGTTCGAAATAGGAAGGATCCGCCATGCAACATCGGCTTCGTATATTCACAGGTGAAGAAGATACTCTCGATCAGGCAGAAAGCCTGGTGAATGTTCGCTTTGGTGAAATTGCTGACGCTCTGGCTGAGGCAGTGTATTACCGCCGCACCTGGGTCTCTGATTTCTCAGAAGACGAAGTGAAAATTCCCGCAGATCTCTATGCAATTCTGACTGCATACAGTCATCTCCGTCCGGGCGCCTGATGGTCTCCCGACCTCTTTCCCAAAAGTTTCTGATCAGTGCGCTGGTGGTCTCAGGACTCTATCTGATCATTCTGGGAGCCCAGCGTTTTTATGAGCATTATCAGGTAAGGCAGATTGCGCTTGAGTTTGTGTCCGCCCTGGAGACAGGCAACCAGGCACGAATTCGCGCTCTGCTGACCCCTGAGAAAGCCGATCTGGCCGCCCAGCTCAAACAGGAATCTCAGGACAGCACGGCCCCGCTGGATTGTCGGGTACTGGATGTGAAAATTGAGGGTGGTGCAGCCCAGGTTCGCATTCAGATTCAAAAAGAGGGCTATGCCATCAAACCCGACATTCATCTTTTAAAAAGTCAGACCGGAGTCTGGAAAGTCGCCTCCATCTCGCAGGCAAAAGTGGACCCGCTCTGGTATGATCAGGAAGACCGGAAGTACCGGGAGGAACTGATCAAAGAGGGGCTTCCGCCTCAGGAAGTTCAAGGACGCGTGCTGGCAAAGGAACTGGCTCGTTCCCTGGATACGAGTGTGGAAGACCCTGCTCAAGACGCGGTCACTCCCTGAAAATACAATAAGCTTGCCCGCCTGTTTACCCTGATGAGGTAGCCATGTCTGAGATGACCTCTCTCGCCAAACGTGCTCTGCAGATCTGGAAGAGCGGTGTCCGGGCCGTTGATTCCCAGTCCCTGGTCCGCCAGGCGATCCAGGTTTCGGGTCAGGAACTCTCGATCTGTGGTCATAGCTTTCCACTCGCAGGACACGAAAATCTGGTTGTCGTGGGAGCCGGTAAAGCGGGGTCCGGGATGGCGGCCGGAGTCGAAGCAGCTCTGGCCGGTTCTCCTCTGCTGGAACGTTGTCGCGGGTGGGTGAATGTTCCCGCTGACTGTGTCAGAACGCTCGGCAAAATCAATCTCTATCCCGCACGCCCTGCCAGTCTGAATGAGCCTACGCCGGAAGGCGTCTATGGATCGCGGCAGATTCTGAAAATGATCTCTCAGCTTCAACCGGATGATCTCTGCCTGGTATTAATCTCGGGGGGCGGCAGTGCATTGTTGCCCGCTCCACTTCCGCCGGTGACGCTGGAAGACAAGCAGGCCGTCACGCGGCTGCTGATGTCGTCTGGAGCCACGATCCAGGAACTCAACTGTGTTCGCAAACAGATCTCACAGGTGAAGGGGGGCCGTCTGGCGCAGGCCGCCACCTCCGGGACGGTGATCGCACTGATTATCTCTGATGTCGTGGGAGATCCGCTGGATATCATTGCCTCAGGACCGACGGTTCAGGATCAGTCGACCCCCGCGGATGCGGTCGCGGTGCTACAGCGACTGATACCCGATCGAGACCGAATTCCTGAGTCCGTCTGGACGATCCTCGATGGGAAGCAGACAGGGCAGGGCAGCGTCACGATGGAACCACAGAAGACCGTAATCAACGAAATCATCGGCAGTAATGCGACTGCCCTGTCGGCTGCTGAGAACGCGGCCCGCAGTCTGGGTTATGAAGTCTACTCACTCGGTTCGACGAATGAAGGGGTTGCATCAGAAGTGGGTGTCGATCTGGCCGAACTCTGTCTGAAGATCCACAGTGGTCAGGGACCGGTCTCGCGGCCTGCCTGTATTTTGAGTGGCGGTGAGCCGGTGGTCGATCTTTCCTCCACTCCGCGTCCCGGTAAAGGGGGCCGTAATCAGGAAGTCGTTCTGGCTGCACTTCAAAGGCTCTGGGAAGAAGATCTGACAGACGTCTGTCTGCTTTCAGGGGGCACCGATGGTGAAGATGGTCCTACCGATGCGGCCGGTGGAATCATTGATGCCCAGATCCAAAAGAAGGCGCACGAGCTAGGGATTAATGTCGGCGACTATCTGCAGACGCACAATGCCTATCCCTGCCTGTCGCAAATCGAGGGCCTGATCAAGACCGGAGCGACACAGACCAACGTCATGGATTTACGGGTCGCACTCATCGATTGAGGATGTTACACCGGCTGGCAAATGATACCTGCCTCAGAAGTTTCTGCAGCAGGCTGCAGATCATTCCGGGAGAGGGCACGCACGACGGTGAGATCATCGTGTGCCAGCAGGTTGAGGATCGTCTCGTGGTCGCTACCATCCAGCAGCTTGACGATCGGCGTTCCGTAGTGCAATCGATTGGTACGTATCACCTGGGCCCGTTGACCGTTATTCAATTCGACCAGTGATCCGACCGGATAGAGTGAAATGGACTGCAGTAAAGCGCGAACCGTCTGTACGTCAAGTTTGCCGTGGGCGGCGTCGAAAATCAGCTTTTCCGCGGCCTGGTAGGGCAGTAACCCTGGAGACAGTGCATGGTCCGAAACGAGGTTGATGTATTCATCGGCAACGGCGGCGATTTTTGACAGAGGATGAATCTGATTCCCCTGCTGCCCCCGCGGGTAACCCGAGCCATCGCAGCGTTCATGAATCTGGTAGGCCACCATCCGGGAGACCATCGGAATTTCATGCAGCTGATTGAGCAGGTCATAGGTAAGAATCGGATGTTTTTTCACTTCCAGTCGTTCGAGCTGACTGGCAGGCTCGTGGCTCTTTGAAGTACAGGCTGTGATTTTCTGCATCCCCACGTCATGTAACAGGCAGCCGATAGAGAGCTGCGATAATGTATCGCGGTCCAGTCCCAGTTGCGTGCCCATCGCCAGGGCCAGACTCGACATCTGCAAGCCGTGTCTGCAGAGATTTCCATCCTCCACAGGAGCCGTCCCTTCCAGTACAAACAGGTCCAGATCATCAGACAGTTGTGCGAGAGAAACATCAGTCATGTTATTGAGCTGTGACATGCTGACACTGGTTGTGATCAGCAGCTGTTTGTAGATCTCCCCGGTCGCTTTGGTCAGAACTCGGAACTGTTCGTGGTATTTCGATTGCAGCGCAGGGACGTAGTCCGTGGTTTGAACTGGACTGACCTGGTGCAGGAAGGAACTGGTCTGAATCTGCCAGGGTGATCCCGCCTGTCTGGTTTCCGGTACCTGCCGTTTTCTGCTGGAAGCACTGGTGCGCAGTTGGGTCCGTCTGCGCTTGAGTCTCCTTGCTGACCCCGGTTCTGACTGCTGACTTTCCCCATCGGGAAGCATCAGGTTGAACAGGTCCCGCTCGTGGACACGCACGCTGCGGATGCCACGCTTTTTCAGGCTTTCAATATAAGCCTGAGTGATTTTCTTGCCGCGGGCCAGCAGCAGTATGTTTTTTTCGGCTTCCGCCTCAAAAATGGGAGCCTGCAGGGTAACCCCGATACGCAGGCGGTCGATATCCAGCGCGGTGTAAGGACTGTTTTTCTTGTCAGCAGCTTTTGAAACCATAGGATTGAGACGCTGTTCTGATGCATTCATATCTGGGGCGCCACGATCACAGTCGTGGCATGCGGAATGGCTGTCTGCGCATTCCTCCCCGTAGGGTCGCTAGCTTCTTCAAAGCTATGTCAGGCGCAGCGAAGGACAAACGGTAAGATGCGAACAGGTACCAGATGCAGGCAGTTCGGCGTCAAAGATGAGGACTGTAGCAGTTGCAACGATTGATCAGCGGTGTTGGAACGACACAGATGGCCGGATTTCAGTTGCGTTCCTGCTGGTAGAGTGCGGTGAGGAACTCCTCGATGCTCTTGAACTTCTGGCCATCCGCGGCCATGGTCTCTACCTTGTCGCGGGCTTCGTTGGCGGAATAGCCCAGACTGAGCAGCGCCTCGTAGGCTTCGCCGAAGACATCGGTCTGTGCTTCGTCAGCGGGGAATTCCTTGGCGACAATCAGGGCAAACTTGGCCATTTTGCGGCGGAGCTTGGCGACGATCCGTTCTGCCACCGCAGGTCCGATGCCGGGGAGTGTCGTGAGTTGCTTGATGTCTTTTTCTTCAATCGCGGTGGCGACCTCTTTCACAGGACGCACCATGGCCCGCAGTGTTTTCTTGACGCCCACGCCATCCACCGAGCAGACCAGTTCGAAGAACTCCCGCTCTGCATGGCTCATGAAACCGATCATCCGCGGAGTCAGTCGCCCTTTCTGCGGGTTCCCTTCGATGTATTCGATGGTTTTGAGACTGACCTCTTTACCGATCAGAGGTTGCAGCTGGCGGCGGACAAACTCGGGGATAAACACTTCATAGTCAAAGGCCCCCACCGAGATGATCGCCTCGGTCAGACTCAGTTCGCTCAATTGGCCACGGATATTTGTAATCATGGGAATGCTGTTCTCAGGGGATAAGAGTGTTTAATTCAGAAGCAGGCCACACGAATCGTATGGTAGTGACACAGTGCTGCTGCGAAGGCATCGGCGACGTCGTTCGGTTCCAGGATGGTTTTTAATCCGAGTTCGTTTTTGATCGCATGCTGCATCTGTTCTTTCGATGCACGGCCGCTGCCCGTAATCAGGCGTTTGATCTGCGTGGGAGTGTAATGCACCACGGGGACGCCGGCGTCATGGGCGGCGAACAGAATCGCGCCGCGTGCATGCGCCATGATGATCGAACTCTTGGGAAACTTGGGAGTCGTAAATACCTGTTCGATGGCCATCACGTCAGGGCGATACTCGGCAATCACTTCCCGGATTCCCGAGGCAATTTCGTGCACCCGCGCCGCGAGGTTCATCTCCTGGTTCGAACGGATGATGCCTCCCTCGCACAGCACCGGCCCCCGGGCCGACTGTTCCAGCAAGGCGTAACCCGTGCGGTTCAGGCCCGGGTCAATTCCCAGGTACCGTGTGGCAGGTGTCAACTCTTCATCATCCATTGTCGAGTTTGCCTTCATATGTGCTCAAACGACTCCGCTCGAAACAGGTGCGCGGCGGAATTACCCCCGCCGCCACAAACTGCCTTCGGGACGGTCTTCCACGGTGATCTGGCAGGCAGCCAGTCCATCGCGGATTTTGTCGGCAATGTCCCAGTTCTTGTTGGTGCGGGCATCCTTGCGGATATCGATGATCAGCTCCATCAACTGGTTGACCAGACCATCGTCGGCTCCCTGTTCTTTCACGGGGGCTTTGCGGAAGACGCCTAGCAGATTGGAGAGCTCTTTGAGCAGGCAGGCACCTGTTTTGAGAGCGGAAACCATCTGCTCGTTGTCTTTGCCGGGACCATCCAGTTTCTGTTCGTGGATCAACGCGTTTAATGCGGAACGCAGTTCAAACAGGACGCCGATTGCACCGCTGGTATTGAAATCGTCGTCCATCGCTTCCCAGAACCGCTGGCGGAGTTCAGCCAACTGCTGGAAGTATTCACCCGGTTCCCCTTCCAGCGTGACCGATTCGTCCCGCTTCTGGGCAGTTGTCAGGTCGTAGAAGCTTTCGCCTGTGATTCGCTCAAATGTTTCAAAGAAGCGGTAAAAGCCTTCCATGCCCTTGCCAGTTTCACTGATGTTTTCATCGCTGAAGGCAATCGGGCTGCGGTAATGCGTAGAGAGCAGGAACAGCCGCACGATTTCGGGAGGGTGCACCGCAAACAGTTCTTTCACGGAAGCGGCTCCCTTGGAACCGGAGAGCTTATCGGCTTCCTGAGCCTGCTGATCGACGACCACGTCTCCATGACGATCATGCTGACCGCCCACCTTGCCGGCAGCGTCGCTGGCCTGCATCAGACCATTGTGCACCCAGTAACGCACGTACGTCTTACCGGTGCAGCATTCGGACTGGGCTCGCTCGTTTTCATGATGCGGAAACATCAGGTCCAGACCCCCGCCATGAATGTCGAAGGAATCGCCCAGTAGTTTGCGGCTCATCGCGGAACATTCGATGTGCCAGCCCGGGCGACCGGGACCCCAGGGGCTGTCCCACGCCGGTTCACCCGGACGCGATTTTTTCCACAGAGCGAAGTCAGCCGGATTCTTTTTCTTGTCGTTGGCTTCCACGCGGGTACCGGCGATCATTTCTTCGATCTTCCGACCACTCAGGCAGCCGTAGTTGTTGTCTGACTCCGCAGAGAAGTAGACATCGCCGTCCAGCGGGTAAGCATTCCCCTGGTCGATCAGTGTCTGGATGATTTCCAGCATCGCGTCGATATAGTCGGTCGCTTTGGGGAAATCGGTGATGGTATCAATGCCCATCGTTTCCAGGTTATCGAAGTAATCCTGGGTCATCTCGGCCGCCAGCTTTTCAACCGAAATGTTCTTTTCGGCTGCCCGATTGATCAGCTTGTCATCAATGTCCGTGATGTTGTTGACGAACTTGACTTCATAACCGTTGTACTTCAGGTAACGGGCGATGGTGTCGATGATCACCGGGCCGACCATGTGACCGATGTGCGAATGCTTGTAAACCGTGGGGCCGCAGAGATAAATGCCGACTTTCCCTGGTTTGATCGTCTGGAAATCTTCTTTTTTGCGACTCAGTGTGTTGTAAATTCTTAGCGTCATGTTCCTGGATACCTGAATTTCTTCCTGTTCTCAAAAAACGAGTTCTAACGTCGCAGCAGAACGACAGCATCGGCGGTCATCGCTTCCTGTCTTCCGACCGGTCCGACCCGTTCTCCCGTTTTGGCTTTAATGTTGACCTGTTGTGCGTCGAGCTGCAGGGTCTCTGCAACCGACTGTCGTATTTGTGGCTTATAGCTGGCTAGTTTAGGACGTTCCGCCGAAATTGTGCAATCCAGGTTTATGATATGCCAGCCGGCCTGCTGAACTTCTGCAAAGGCAGCCTGCAGCAGTTTCCGGGAATCGGCGCCTTTCCACTGGGGATCGGTATTGGGGAACATCTCTCCGATATCCCCCAGACCGGCTGCTCCCAACAGGGCATCGGTGATTGCATGCAGTAGAACATCCGCATCACTGTGTCCAACCAGACCCAGTTCAAAATCAATTTCCACCCCTCCCAGGATCAGCGGATATTCCGCCTGCAGACGATGACAGTCCTGGCCATAACCGACACGCAGGTCGGGCAGCTGTTCCTTAAGAGATTGAGTAGCCATGAGTTTTGTTCGCAGTTCTGGTTAGAAATCGAACCGGTTTCACCAAATAAACTGTTCGGTTGAATATCATTTTCGGTTCGAGGCGTGAAAGCACGCAGATCATAGCTGGAGCTGTCAAACAAGGCAATATGAGCCGGTGCTGAGAAAGACTTCCTGCTGCATTGTCTCCGGGAAAAAACCGTTTTTCGTCATCTGAGCAGCCACAGACGGCAATCCGTAATTTCAAATTGACATAAATCCTGAATAGTAATAGACTCCCCATCCCTTCCCGTCCTTCGGACAACAGCATCTCTGCGTTCTTCGCTCTCAACCAGATCTCTGACCTTTTCCATGAAGTTAGTATCCCTCAAATTCTGTTTACTGTTTCTCACACTGGCCTGGCTGGCTCTGTTGATTACCGGCTGCGCGCTGATGCGTGAAGGGGCCGTACTGGGATTGGGTAAGTATACGGAAACGAACACCGTCAACAAGCTCCCATCTATACCCGTCTCACAGGACGCGATGCAGGTGGAAATTGTGTTCGTCGAACGTCCGGTGACCGATCCGCTGCTCGGGTCTGCCCTCTGGAACGAAGTCGATGAAATCGGTGCGATTCAGCTGACTGACCAGGAAAAACTGAACCAGAACGGTTTGCGGGTTGGCCATGTGAGCTCGGTGCCTCCGATGGCACTACAGACGTTGCTGGGATTGAAATCACATTTCGGCGGTATCAAGAAGGAAGAAGAATCGCTGCTGCTCTCCGGCAGACGGCTGATGCTGCGATCCGGGGTACCCACTGATATTCAGACCAGCGAGCTGTTTGACAAGTGCACGCTGAATCTGATCACAGACGACGATGAAGAGCCCCTTGAGGTCAAAGACTTCGAACAGGCCCGCTGTGTCTTCCGCGTCAAAGCACATAAAATGCAGGATGGCTGGGCCCGGTTGGAGTTTACACCCGAGGTCCACTACGGTGCGCAACAGCTCAGACGCACCGCTACCAATATCGGCTGGCAGCTGGAGAACCGTCAGAATACCAGCCCGCTCTACAACCAGAAGTTCGAGGTCACACTGAATGTCGGCGAAATGGCCATCATTACTGCCACCGACGATGTTCCCGCCAACTCAGCCGGCCGACTCTTCTTCCGTGGCGAAGGATCAAAGGAAGACATCCAGAAAATCCTGGTAGTCCGCCTGGCCAACATGTCCAAAATGGATGTGACCCGCTCTAAATAACTTCTGAGGCAATAAAAAAGTGAGCTGCCTCGCCTGGAGACAGCTCACCTGATGTCAGCATTTTACGCTTTCGGCTTGTAGGATTAGACCTTACCGAAGATCGTTTTGCCTGAAGAGTAGAGGTCGTCGCAGGCTTCGCCCATACGCTCGACAACACCCATTTCGGCAGCTTTCAGGTAGCTACGTGGATCGTAGACTTTCTTGTTACCGACTTCTCCATCGATCTTCAGCACACCATCGTAGTTCTTCATGATGTGATCAACGACAGGACGGGTGAAGGCGTACTGGGTGTCGGTGTCGATGTTCATTTTCACAACACCGTATTCCAGGGTTTCACGCAGCTGGTCTTCGGGAGTTCCTGAACCGCCGTGGAAGACCAGGTCGAATTCGGCTTCTTTGCCGTACTTCGCCATGACAGCTTCCTGGCCGGCTTTCAGAATTTCCGGACGCAGTTTAACAGCACCCGGTTTGTAGCTGCCGTGTACGTTACCAAAGGTGGCAGCGAACATGTAACGGCCCAGACCGTTCAGAGCTTCGTATACGGCGACCATGTCTTCAGGAGTCGTGTAGAGCTTGTCGGCGGGCTGATCGGAGTTATCGACGCCGTCTTCTTCACCACCAACAACACCCGCTTCCACTTCCAGAATGATTTCATTCTCGGCACACAGTTTCAGCAGGTCGACTGACAGTTCCAGGTTTTCTTTTAAGGGCAGTTCTGAAGCGTCCAGCATGTGAGACTGGAACAGGTTCGGCAGGCCAGCTTCCCGGCGACGGGCGGTTTCAGCGATCAGCGGCTTCAGGAAGGAATCGACCTTGCCGGGCTGACAGTGGTCGGTGTGCAATGCGATCAGCACATCGTATTTTTCTGCCAGACGATGTGTGGCTTCTGCCAGAATGATTGCACCCAGAACCGCATCCTTCGGATCCAGACCGGAAGCGAACTGGCCACCACCGGTGGAGACCTGAATAATTCCGTCTGATTTTTTATCGGCAAATGCTTTGAGGGCTCCGTTGATGGTCGGCAGTGAAGTCACGTTCATCGCGGGATAGGCATAGCTGCCCTCTTGAGCGGCATCCAGCATCGCGGCGTATTGAGCTGGGGTGGCAATCGGCATTGGTTTGTTCCTGTTCAGTAAAAAGTTGAAAATATGATAATTCTGAATGCATCCAGTCAGGCCGAAGTCGCCCTCAGCTTGACCCTGATCAGTCTGTAACGCTCTCCCGGAATTAGCGAGAGGTTGTTTCCATCACGTCAGACGAGCAGCAGAGTACCGGAAGGAGTTTAGAGAGAATGGAATCAGGCTTCCGGCCATTCAGAACGTGTTACCCAGAGTATTCAAACATTGAGACAGCTTTTCACTCTGTTTCTATACTGTTTATTATCAAGTTCTGCCCGCACCTTCAAGTGTCCCGCGCTGCCTCAGACACGATTGTCTGTGGATGTTCGTACGGTCTCCCGCATAGTCTGTCTATCATCTGACAGTGAAAGAAGTTAGTTTCAGAACTTTCTTCACTAAATGCAGCCCGCCCCTCAGGGACTCAGAGGGGAATTCGAAGGAGATTCACTCCCGCTGGTCTGCTGGTAGAGCCTGGGTTCGGGTGTATAGGCAATGACGCGCAGGTCATCAAACAGGATTGCCCCCAGCCCATACAGGTACATCGAGAGCGTGAAGGTTTCGCTCCGGGGGACTTCCCGGATGACGTCGATCTTCTGCCAGCTGCTCTGCGCATTCCAGTGCAACGCCCCTCCCGGACCCATAATGCTGTCTTCCAGCGTGGCCCCCTCGGTGTGACCTATGATCGGGGAGCTCACCTTCACCCATCCCGTGATGTGCACGATCTGACCGCTGCGGACCTCCAGGGGAGGCGTGGTTACTTTGACCAGCGGATCTTCGATATACGCCGGCACTTCACCCCGGTTGATCGGAGCGGCCAGCAGTCGCAGGCTGAAGTTTCCGGATTTCCGGTCGCGGGGATACAGCTCCGCGATCGCCTGAGTTCCGGTGATCGGATTCTGTTTATGCTTCCAGCCTTCCGCTGTCATGGTGTCGATGTCTTCGAAATCACCGGAACGCAGCAGGTTCGACTGAATCTTACCGGAACTGCGGCCGATCTGTTCGATCATCCGCCAGTGGTCAGGCAGGGTACTGTAAGCAATCGTGTAAGGGCTGGTGACTGCGGAATCAAAATTGTGGGTCGCTTCCCGCCACTGACTTCTCTGCAGAATTCGCAGCAGTTGCATCGCATCGCGGGCCTGAAGTCGCGCGCGGTGATAATCTTTGCTCGCCAGAGACTGTTCTGCCTGGGCAGACAGTTTGCGGGAACGTTCCAGAATCGCTGGCCCATCCAGGCGGGCTATCTGGCTGACTCCCATATTCACCAGTAACGCATTCGTCTGTTCGCAGCGTTTCAGCTTGGCACTGCTCATCTGCACGCAGGCCTCTGCGGATTGAGCACTGATCCCGGCTATTTTCCGTCGCAGATTTTCGATCAAGCCCTGATCCGACGTCATGATGATGATCGAGGTCATGTCAAATTTGGGAATGCGGATCTGCACTCCACCGTTGACCCGTTTACGGTCCAGGTTACGAATTTCGGTCGTGCTCACTTCCCAGACAGAAGCAGAAACGTTTCCTCCTGGAATGACGATGGTCGCGTCGTTCCCCGCCATCTGGTCCGGAACAAACTGGGCATCGTGACGATACCAGACCGGGAGAATCAGGGTGCCGAATTCGGATTGAATCACGGCGGCCTGCAGTTCCTCCGCCGTCTGTTTTTCCCTGAGCAGCTGCATTTCCCGCTCCGCAAGGCGCTCGTCACGGATCAGGCGATCTTTGCCGGCGGTCTTGAAGTCAGCTCCCAGCTGACCGATTTGGGGCGTTTCACGCTGTTTCAAACTAAAGGGAACGTGTGAAATCACGGTTCCCGCTGCCAGCCAGGGCTCGATCAGGTCGATCTCCAGGTTCAACTGTTCGATCGCCAGTTTTCGTTCCAGAGCACCTGTTGCAGAGGTCTCATCAAGTCTGCTGGTGGTCCAGTAGCCGGCCCCCCTGCAACCTGCGGAAAGTGCGCTATAGGTCTGCAGGCGAATCTGTTCGGGTTCCACTACGATCGGAAGTTTATTCGCAGTCTCCCGCCATTGACTGTTGGCTGCCGTCGGTTCCGTCTGGATCCAGGTCCACAGAAAACGACCTGGTGCAACCTGTGTTTTTTCAATCAGTGTTTGCCGATAGTCCAGCAGGCTGATATCGCTGTTGAGAATCCGCGGACTGGAACCGATCATCGAGACTTCACGTGAGATCTGTCGTTCTTTGCCCTGCACGTCCGCCATGATGGGACGCTTGAACTGCTGATCTGCACTCTGAATCTGACCGACGCGGCTGCGGATTTCGTTCCACTGATGACCGGGGATTCGAGTCCCCAGGTTCCAGAAGATGATTGGCGCGGTCTGCTCATCAAAGGGGATCAGCGTCGCATCCCGAGAGGGGAGAAACGATCCCTGCGAGTCCTGGGGGCGGGGCGGGGTGGCCATCGCCCACAGACCCTGGCTGCGAAGTTGTCCCAGAAAATTGTAGTCGTCGAACTGGGAGGCCCAGATCACGTTCAGGCCCGCCTGTTTCATCGTGGCCAGGTTCTCTCCATGATAGCGGGACATCCGCGGAAACATCGGTTTCCCCTGCAGTTGAACCCGGTCCAGCAGAAACTCGACAATCGGCTTGACCTGTTCTTTCTGATAAGCGGCAGCGGTCTGCAGTACCGTCTCATTCGGATGGACAATCGGCGAGAGCTTCAGGTCATCCATCAGGAATTCCACTTTATCCGAAGAGGATCGGGTGACGACCAGCACCCGTTCCACGTACATCTCACGTGTATCCAGTTGGCGCAGTTTACTGCGGCCGCGTAACAGTCCCAGCGACTGATTCACCAGAGGCTCCGAAGTCGTGCACTTCAGTTTCTGCCACTGTCCTTCGTCGGTGTAGGTGTCACCAATCAGGTAAATGCGTGCTGCAGCGCCGGTTTCCGGGTCTACCTGGTGGGGCAGCACCGCTTCCAGTCCAATCCGTGTGCCCCGGCGGTTCGATTTCAGCCAGAGTGAGACCGTAAGTTCATTAATAATCCGACTGGCCGGAAGTGCATGCGATAACTCGATCAGCGATCCCAGATTTCCCGTGGAGACCTGCAGATGTTCGCAGGCAGCGCCCGCATGTTGAGCCGTCGTATTACGGACATGCCAGTTCTTCCGGGCCATGTTGGGATCGATACGGACCTGCCAGCTGACACGGGATGTGTCATCGAAGCCGGCTTCAAAAGACTCGGCGCGCAACGAGAGCGGTACTGATAAAACCAGCGGGAGAACGAGCAGCAGAACCCACGTTCTTGAAATCAGTTCACCGATTTTTCCTGGCATCAATGCCTGTTCTCAGCCCCATCCTGGGATAAAAAGATCTTGAAACTGTACCGGTCAGTCCGGTTTTGATCAGTCTGCAGGTCTTGATCTCTTGCGATCTTAAACCAAACTGGAGTCATACTTTTCCCAGCTTCAGCAGACAGATCACCGTTCAGCATTCTTTACGAAATGTTGAGTCCTGTCCGATTTTTGTTGCACATCGGCAACAGCCACGTTGTTAAAATACAACCCTTCGGTAAATCGCCTGAATCGAGCGATAAACCTCAGTGATTTTAGAAGAAATTGCAATCTGGGCCAATACGAAGCCTCGCTTTTTTGCGAAACTGTCTGAACAGACGCTTTTAATGCTGTGTTTGATAAGTCTCTGTGAAATCATGATTTACTGTGATTGTCTAATTAAAGATTCATATTCGGCATGAAATCTGTTCTATTGGTACCGTGAGTTTTCCATCCGAAATATGGATTGAGCAGCAATCGAAGGTCTCAACTGAGAAATAGAAACTGATGAATATGCGACTGACAGACGATTCCGATAGTGCCAGCCTCCCTCGCGAAGTCATTGACCTGGGCAAGAAAATTGCTGAATTGCCTCGTGAGCATCAGGTGCACCTGGAAGTTTCCTACTCCCGTGTGGTCGAGTCCGTGAAACGCCGCCGACGTATTCTGGGACTGATCCAGGAAGCACTCGCACAACTTCGCCTCGATGTGAAATACCTCATGTTCGACCTCGATATTACGAAAAAAGAACGTGATGAACTCA
>NZ_CP043930.1:1500000-1642500 GCF_009720525.1 Gimesia benthica | reverse complement strand
CGATCCGTTAACGAACGGGGAGTATATTCACTGAAAGACAGATGAAAGTCATGAAACACAGAGCGTTTGAGAAAAAAATCGTCGGCTGCCTGCTGGCAGTCGTAGCATTGACGGCTTGTTCCGGCGGCGAATCGCTGCCCGAACTGGCTACAGTAACGGGAACCGTGAGCCTGGATGGCAATCCACTGCCGGCGGCCAATGTACTTTTCCAGCCCCAGCAGGGAAAAACGGCCTTCGCGATGACCGATGAAAACGGAAAATTCGAACTGATGTATAACCAGGATGTCACTGGAGCAACTCCTGGAAATTATACCGTCAAAATTTCGAAAGAAAAAAATCCGGAAGAACCCGGCAATGAACTGCTTCCGGCCAAATACAATGAGCAGACAACACTGACTGCCGATGTCAAAGCCGATCAGGAAAACGATTTTCAGTTTGATCTGAAAACCAAATAATCAGATTCGCGTTTCTATTTTTTACAGATCCGGATTCAACTCGTCAGAGTTGTTTCCGGATTTTGTAAAAGCCGGTGGTCGACTTCCAGGCCAGGGGGAGCACGCATAACCAGAGCAGATAATTCAGCGTGCCCGGCAGGAAGTAAACATCAATGGGAATCCATGCATAGACCATAAACCGGGGACGAACCAGCCAGCTGTAGGGAATGGCCAGCGAACTGCGAATCATCGCGAAGACCACGACCAGCGTATAAAACAGCAGATATAAGCCCCCGACCGTGGCATGGACCACATCAAAATGAATCAGTGTAATCGTCGTAAAAGCAACGACTAACTGGTCTGCTGTCGTATCGGTAAATGAACCGCGATTCCCCGCCGTTCCCATGAAACGGGCCAGGGGACCATCAATGCCGTCCAGCAGCACATGCAAAAACAGCAGTCCCAGCGCAACCAGCGGCGCTCCTTCCCAGCTTTGCCCAAAGGTAAAGCAGAACCCGATGCCACACAGCAGTGAGAGGCCGGTCAGCAGGTTCGGCGTGATCCCGGAGCGGACAAACAGCTTCAAAATCGGCAGAAAAAAACGATGCCGGCGTGCCTGGGACGCGTCCATCATCGATTGTTCACCGCTGGCATAGACGGAGACGCGAGGCTGGGGGACATTTTTTTGAGAAATCATCTCTGTGGGCTTCCTGACCAGGTCGACAACACCCCCCTCTGGATTCTGTTCGCGCGATTCGATTCCCGGTGTTTCAGGTCTCCTCGCCTTCTTCGAACAGTTGATCCAGAGCGCCGGATGCTTTGACCTCTTCAAAATTACGTCGAAATACTTTTTCAGATTCCGGATCCAACTGTGGAGGCTTGTTATGTTCCTGAATGTACTGGCTCATCTGCTCCAGTGTCGGATCCGCAAAGTAATGATCGCTCATGGCCAGGGACACAATCATTTCATCATCCGTCCGGGGCCGGGCCTGACATTGGTCGCAGGGCATGAACGAGCCAAATTTGATATGGCCGCATTGAAAGCAGACAGCTTTTGTCATGGAGGAGACCTCAGGGTTTCTCTGCTGAAAATTGAATTCAGGGAACGCGTTGGGATGCCAGGGGAGCGTCTAGTATAACAAAGTTCAGACAGAATTCTCCTGAGATTTATTAAGTTTCCTTTTTATATGGTCCGCGTTTGATATGATAGATTCGTTTGAAGCGCGCAGAGATTGATATTTTTTTAATTTAAATTGAGAGGGAACCATGGATCCGCACTCGTTTCAAAATCGGGGAAAACGTCTGATCGCAGCGGCTCTGCTGCTGACACTCATTTTCGTTCCTGCAGGACAGGGGCGGGCTGAGAAAAAGACGGAAACCAAACCGTTTCCCGTTGTTCTCCAGAAACGCGTTGCCGATGACGCGGGAAAATATCGTCCTGTCAAAGAAACCTTCTACTGGAAACCGGAAGAGACCGCGATCATCGTCTGTGACATGTGGGACGATCATACCTGTAAACAGGCCGCCAAACGGGTTGCCGAAATGGCGCCCGCGATGAACGAAACACTCAAAGCAGCCCGGGATAAGGGAGTCTTCATCATTCATGCTCCCAGCGGGCGCATGAATTTTTATGCCGATACCCCTCAGCGACAACGCGCCATCGACGCACCCTTTGCGCAGGCACCTCTGGATTTCAAATGGAAATACTGGAATGACGAAAAAGAAGGGCAGCCGCTCGACTTCGTCCGGGCAGGGGGCTGTGGTTGTAAAGTGCCCTGCAAAGGCTGGGTACCCGATGAAACCGGTCTGCGTCACTGGAAGGGAGAAAAAATTCCCTGGACCCGTCAGATCGCGACCATTGATATCGCTGACCAGGATGCCATCAGCGATAACGGCCAGGAAGTTTTTAATCTGCTCGAACAGCGGGGAATTAAGAATGTGGTTCTGATGGGAGTGCACACCAATCTGTGTGTCTGCGGCCGCCCCTTTGGATTAAGACAGATGGTCTACCAGGGAAAAAATGCGGTTCTCTGCCGGGATCTCACCGATTCGCTTTTCCAGCAGAATGATCCTCCCATCAGTCATTTCCGGGGAACCGAACTGGTCGTGGAACATATTGAGAAAAAAATCTGTCCGACGATTCCCTCGACCACGTTTACCGGCAAGTCGGAATTTCGCTTTGATGAAAATGCCACTCACTGATTTCGTTGATGAGACGGCGGAATCCTGACTGGCAACCTCCAGGCAGCGAAACGAATCGCGGCCCTCCTTCCTGATTTTTCTGGACAGTCTGCAAGATGCATACGCTTGATTATGGTGTTATTCTAGCCTACCTGCTGGTCTCCGTGGGCCTGGGGATCTATTTCGGTCGCAATCAGACCCGGCAGGAATTTTTTGCCGCCGGAAATTCGATGGGCTGGCTGCCCGTCGGTCTGAGTGTGATGGCGACGCTGTTTTCCGCCAATAGTTTCGTGATGTACCCCTCCATCGCATATGGCAGCGGTCTGCGGATCAGCCTGTTTCTGATTTCGATTTCACTGATGGCGCCGCTGGTGCTCTGGGTCTTCATTCCCATTTATGCCCGCCTCAAATGTCAGACCGCTTATGAGTACCTGGAACGCCGCTACCATGTGTCGGTCCGTTCCCTGGCCAGCGGACTCTTTATTTTTCTCAGAATCGGCTGGATGGCTTCCGCAACCTATGCCGCCTCGGTCGTCCTGGCCAACGTGATGCAGGTCGATCAGACCATGGTCATCGTCGTCCTCGGCATCGTCTCCATTTTTTATACGATGCTCGGCGGTCTGCGGGCTGTGATGTGGACCGACGTGATGCAGTTCTTCATTTTCAGTCTCACGATTCTGCTGACACTCGGCCTGATTTTAAGCCAGACCGAGGGGGGCGTCTCGGGTGTCATTTCGACTTACTTCGAGGGACGCAGCAATGTCCTGATCGATTTCACCCCTTCAATGACTCTGGAATACGGCAGTTGGGCGCTGCTCATCGGTCTGTTTCTGGAAGGGCTCTCCGCATTTGGTGCAGACCAGGTTGCCGTCCAGCGCTATATCGCTGCCCGTTCCGAACGGACGTCCCAGATCGGTTTCATGATCAACATTCTCGGCATGTGGACCGTGGTCCCCGGTCTGCTGGCCATCGGGATCGGCCTGTACTCGCACTACCAGCACTTCCCTGAAGAGATGGTTTCGGTGCTTGCCACCGAACTGAATGGACAACTGCCCGACTGGCGCACGGACGCCGCCCCTGGTGTGTCGGTCCCCGAATACTATCAGTCGTATCCCGAATATGTGGCCGAGGACATTCGGGCCCTGAATAAGCAGGACCAGGCACTGCCGCAATATGTCCGCCTGCATTTTCCTCCCGGGGTCATCGGTCTGTTTCTGGTAGCTTTGATGGCAGCCGTGATGTCGAGTATCGACTCGGGCATTCACTCTGTAACAACCGCGCTGATGGTTGATTTCCGCGATCGCCACATGCCACACTGGAAACCGGAGAACAATAAAATCGAAGTCCTGCAGGACCGGGCGCTGGTCGTCCTGATCGGAATTCTCTCGGTATTCCTCGCCTGTAATGTCGGTGAGATGGGAGACGTGTTTGCGATCGGCAAAAAAATGACTGCCGGTTTTGGGGGACCCTTACTGGCGGTCTTCGTGTTGGCCCTGTTTTTCAAGAATACGACGACCGCCGGCGTCTGGGTGGGAACCTTCGTGGGCGCGGTCATTACCATTGCCCTGATGTATCTTTACTCGGACTGGTTTTCGGTCTGGTACTGGCCCATCGGTTTTGGCTTGAGTCTGGTCATCGGCCTGGGTGTGAGCCTGGTCTCCAACCTGATTCACGGATCTCCTTCCAGCAGGGACTCGGAAGAGGAGCCGCTCACTTTTTGGAATGTTGTGCGAGGCCAACAGACGCTTTCTCAGGAATCCAGCGAGTAATCTGCCATGAAATTTATAGAAATGACTGCCGTCGAACTCAAGAACGTGCCCCGCGAAGACACACTGGTGGTGCTTCCGATCGCCGCCGTCGAACAGCACGGCCCCCACATGCCGACCGGCACCGATCACTTTATCTGCACCGCGGTCGCGGAAGCGGTAGAACAGAACCTGCCTGAATCGCTGCTGCTCCTGCCGACACAATGGCTGGGGGCCAGTCAGCATCATCTTCGCTGGGGCGCAACACTGACACCTCGCGTGGAAAATTACGAAACGCTGCTCTACGAGATTTGCGAGTCGGTACTGAATGACGGCTTCCAGCGCATTCTGATTCTCAACGGCCATGGCGGAAATATCGGACCGATGCAGACCGCTCTGCGTCGTCTCCAGGTTCATTACCCGAATTGCCAGTTACTCGCGGCTTCCTACTGGTCTATCGCCGAACAGGAAATTGCAGCGCTCATGGAAGGGGAATGCAAAACAGTCGGACATGCCTGCGAAGCGGAAACGTCGCTGATCATGCATCTGCGTCCCGAACTCGTGCATACGTCCAAAATTGAGAATTTCAGCGATTACGAACTAGACATGGTAGACGGCGTCTATCATTGTCGCGATATGTATCAGCGAACCAGCGCCGGGGCCACCGGCCGACCGGATCTGGCCACTCCGGAAAAGGGAGCCCAGATGTTTTCCGGAATCGTCGCGCGGGTGACTGAGGTAATCGCTTCCCTCACCGAGGTGCATTAACCGGGAATCTGTAAGCAGATTATATAACCTGATGGCTGACGTTCAGAACAGGTACGGGTGTAGAAAACGTTCCAGATCCCGCGCTGCCAACGCATGCGCTATGTCTGCTGCCGAGGGGGCAGCCTGTAGATAGGCTGCTGCCACTTCGTCGGTGAAATCACTGTTCCGCGTATATTTGAGCTCCAGCGATTTGTCCTGCACGACTGGCTCGAAATCGAAAATCTTGCCCGCCTGGAGATATTCAATCAGTCCGGTATGCGCGGCTTTGACGGCCTGCATGCCCAGTGGAAACGCTTCGATTTCCTGGGGCGCCGGCAGGGCATGAAACAGCATCGGTCCCGAGTCGAGCCCCTTGGACAGCATGTGAATCGTGGCGCCCACGTAATCGGGGTGCCCTTCCTGCAGTGCCCAGAAATTACAACTGCTGCCTCGGTAGTAAGGCGAAACACCCATGTGAATATTTAAAGCACGGTGATTGACCAGAAAATCGATCAGATCCCCTTTGATAAAACTACTGCCAAACACCACGTAATAATCGCTCTCCAGCGCCGGCTGCAGGGTGGACATTTCCAGGCGGTTCAGGTCGCCCAGTTTCATGGACAGCGATCGCACGTTGGCTGGTGAAAAACGGGGCAGTCCGAAAATCTCCTTCTCGGCGGCGATAACATGGCTGAAGTATTCCTGCATCACTTCGGAACGTCGGAAAAAGTCCGCCACCTGTCCCGGGAAAATCGTGTTGCATTCCTGGATGGCAAAGACTTCATCTGCAATCGAAGCCAGGCCGGCGATCAGCGAAAGGTGTCGGGGCTGGTTACTGGTGAAAACCGTGATTTTCATGCTGCCATCTTTTCCATGATATTGGCGTGATCTTCGCGGGGAAATTCAAGCTGCGAAATCTGTTGCTCAGCCATGTTCGAACGGAAACCGACTTTGATCTGCAGGTCCCTGAGAATCTTAAGTGTTTCTGCGTTGTAGGAATTACAGGGATGTGACACGGTGTCCGGCGCTACTCTCAGGATCCGGTTCAGTGTTTCAAAGTTCGTCTGGTACTCCACCCGCTGCCCATCCGCGTCCAGCGCCGACAGTGCGGTTGGATGCGTATGTGAGTGCAGTCCGATCACATGCTGCTGCGCGTGCAGGTCGATCACCTGTTGCTCATTCATCCACAGGTCGCTGGTGAATTCCGGCAGATCAATCTTCTCCGCCTGCATCATCAGATCCAGCACTTCAGTGTAAATATTCGGGCCCAGAACCTGGTCCCGTACAAAGCGAAACTGCCGATCAGGTTCGGTATAGAAGGGGAACTGCTTGAGATACTCTTCGGGAATAAATCCTTTGAGTGCCGTCGCGACTGCTGACTGGTAAGGTGACTCGCTAATGGTCTTGTAAAAACACCGATAGAAATCATTGATCGTTTCGAAACAGACCGTGCGGAATTTACGATAGATCTCCAGCTTTTCATTGCCGCCGGTAATCACAGATGAGTATACAAACCAGAAAGCCGTCAGGTTAAAATGCTGTAATACGGGCAAAGCGACTTCGTACTGGCAGAGCAGGGCATCATCAAACGTCAGGCAGGCTTCGTGATCATCCAGCGTACCCTGATTTGCTTTTTCCAGCCATTCACGTGCAGGCAGGATCCGATGTGACTGCTGGTAATATTCGATGATCTGAGCTAGTTCGTCGGCAGAGATTGCCCCCTGTCCCTGAATATGTTTTTCATTATGAAAATGATGAAACATGATGCCGTGTGGTCGGAGATCTGAAGTCTTCAAAGGTTTCCCATAATTCAATAATGAGTAGAATAAATATGACCGATATCAGGCAGCGTGGTGCTGCTGCCCCTCTGCAAGGGCTTGCGCGACAACGGCAGCGATCCGCACGTGGGACTGGCCATCGCAGTTCCAGGCAGCGCGTACTTTCGCACCGCGCTCGGCTTCCCGCTCCGGAGCTTCCTTTTTCCAGCGGGACAATGCTTCGATTGCCTCTGGCACGGAGATCGAAAACGTTCCCCAGCCAAACAGGTGTAAAGGGATTCCGTGCGTCGGGTAATCGTGGTTCGAATGCACCAGCGCGACCTGTTTACCCAACAGCGCCGCCTCCACTGATACCGTTGACTTGTGAGTGATCAGAGCATCGCAGGCAGTCAGTGCCTCTGACAATGGTGTGTTTTCATTCAGGAATGCGATCTCCGGCCCCAGTCTCTGAATCACATTCTGCGCGAGGACCGCGTCACTATTGGGATGCGGGCGAACGACTACTTTCCAGTGCGGACGCCTGGGAAGCAATTGTTCCAGGCACTGGACGATCAACTCTTCGTGCTGATCCCAGTGGGGTTTCATCCCATACAGCACCAGCAGGTCACCTGGCTGCACGCCATGCCGACTCCGCCAGTCAGCGGACAGGTCTGCGCCGCCGATCAGTTCGTGGATCCAGTCAAAATTCGGGTTACCGGATACTGTGAGTGCTTCGGGTTTTAATCCCCGGTCTACGAGAATCGAAGTCGCCTGATGAAAAGGGACGCAGACCCGGTCTGCTGGAATATCGTTATAAGGTTGCAGGCCGAACAGGTCGAGCACACCGACCGAAGGAATGCCCCGTTCAGCGGCAACTCGGATCGAGGCCAGTTCGGCACGAGGTGAATTTGTCGTCAGCAGCACATCCGGTTGAACCAGATCAAATAGTCGTCGCACAGGTCCCAGGGGGAGGAAGGCCTGTCTCCCTTGCTCGTTAAAAGCCTGTGCCGCTCCTCCCGCTCCATGCTGATCTTCCAGGTCAGCATAAGAGAGTCCGAGGTAAGCAATCGATTCTTCCAGGGAATTGACCTTGCTCCCCTGGTGCATCTCTGTTGCCAGTCGGGTGCCGTGTTCCTGTGCTCGGGTATCTTCCTCACGGATCAGGTCTCGAAAGCCCAGAGGTTCAAAACCGGCTTTGCGCAACGATGCCGCGGCCGTGGTCAGGCCTGCGATCTTCACGTCGAAGCCCTGTGCTTCCAGCAGTTTGAGCACCGGGATCAGCATCAGCACATGACCGCCTCCATAGCAGACGGCCAAGATCCGTTTTCGTTGAGGAGGGGAGAGATTCATGGTTCATTCTGTCGCGAGAAGAGATCAGTCAGGTTGGCAGACAATGGATACCGGAACAGGCCCGGATTAACTGAGAAATAGCGATTTTTGTCAAGACGAGATCAGGGATGCGTGTGTTCAAAATCAGGAATGAGACGGATTTACGGGGAGCCCAAATGGGGAGCTTATACTGTGCGGATGAATATTTTCAAGGGAAGCATTCTACCTGGTACATTTACTTCTCATGAAAAATGCCTGATATCTTCGATAATCAGTCCGATATTCGCTTATTAGTGGAAAATTGATCTTTCGCTGAAACGCCACAATATCGAAAATACCTGACTATCATTTTTACAGGGAAGTATGTAGTCAGTAGCAGCAGACGAAAGGATTCGTAATGTGTGGGATTATCGGTGGGTATGATCGTGAGCGACGCCCATTCGGAACTGCATTAGCGGAACAGGCATGTGAACGGATGCGGCACCGCGGCCCCGATGATCGGGGCTGGTTCGAAGCAGAGGGCATGCTCGTCGGCAATCAGCGCCTCTCGATCCTCGATCTCGCGGGCGGACACCAGCCCATGTTTTCCGACGACCGGCAGATCGTCGTCGTGCAGAATGGCGAGATCTATAATTTCAAAGAGCTGGCCCAGGGACTGAACTGCAAAACCACCTGCGATACCGAAGTCATTCTGCGCCTCTACGAACGGGACGGGGAAGCTTTCGTCAAACAGCTGAACGGCATGTTCTCGATTGCCATCCTCGATCTCCGCAAACAGACCCTGTTGCTCTACCGGGACCGCATCGGGCAGAAACCACTCTATTTATATGACGATGGCAAGCGACTGATGTTTGCCTCGGAAATCAAATCCCTGTTTGCGATGGGCGTTAAAGCCGAGATGAACTGGGAAGGTTTCGATGCCTACCTGACCTACAATTTCGTGCCGCCGCCGATCACACTCTACCAGAACATCACCCACCTCATGCCTGGGCAGATGCTCAAGATCAGCCCGCAGGGAACCGAACAGAGTTGCTGGTGGAACCTGGCTGACAGCCCCGTTGAGTGTCGCACGGAAGAATCGTGGTGCGAAGAAATTATTGAAACCTTACGGTCGGCGGTACAGATTCGCCTGCGGGCCGATGTGCCTCTCGGTGCATTTCTCTCGGGCGGCATCGACAGCTCTTCAGTCGTCTCGTTAATGAGTCGCGAACTGCCTCACCCCGTACAGACTTTCTGTATCGGCTTTAACGATCCCCGTTTTGATGAATCCGTTTATGCTAGAGAAGTCGCAGAACTCTGCGGTACCAGTCATACCTGTGAAGTGTTGAACCCCAACCTGACCGCCAGCTGGCCGTTGACCGTCTATCATAATGACCAGCCGCACGGCGATGTCTCCTTTATGCCGACACACCGCGTCAGTTCACTCGCCCGCCGGTCGGTTAAAGTGGTTTTGACCGGAGATGGCAGCGATGAATTGTTCGCCGGTTACGACGTGCATCGCAATTTCTTTTCAGGACAGGATCTCACACTTCCTCGCGAACAGATCGAAAATGCGTATATCAGTGCGATCAGCCTGTTTCGACCTTCAGAAAAACGGTCTCTGTATACCAGTGAAACAAGTCAGAAGCTCGCCTCCGCCGATGCCTCACAGTACGCCCGCACGCATCTGGCCGAGTTCCGTCATCTGGATCCCATCAGCCAGGCACTGGCCCTCGATACCAAACTGCTGCTGCCCGGAAACAACCTGGTTAAACCCGACAAAATGGCGATGGCGGTCTCGCTCGAACCGCGGGCACCATACCTCGATTATCGGATGGTCAACCTCGCCTTCCGGATTCCCGGTGCCTTGAAGCTCCGCAACGGAATAACCAAATCAATCCTGAAAAAAGCCTGCGAAAAAATACTGCCCCAGAGCATTATTTACCGTAAAAAACAGATGTTTACAGTTCCCATCGGCGAATGGTTTAAACGGGAACTGGCCCCCTTTGTGAATGAAGTTCTGCTCTCGCCACGTTCGCTGGAGCGGGGAATCTTTCAGCCGGATCGCGTCGGCGAAATGATCCGCGATCACCAGTCGGGGCGGATGAATCACACGCGCACGCTGCGGGCGCTGCTCGCGTTCGAAATCTGGCAGCGCACCTTTATTGATACCATGTTCGATCATGCACCAACGTATGCAGAACTGGGTATCCAGAGTTCGGTCGAGCTGGAGGCGGTACCCAAACAGGCCGCTTGATTTTCGTATATAAACAACATTATTTCGGAACAGGTCAGACTCATGGATGAGCAACGCCTATCACAATCAACGAGTCACTCTGCTGCCCGCCAGTCAGGAGGTCCTCACTTTGATCCCCGAAACATGCCTGCAGAACCGACCGTGGTTTCTCACGAGGTTCACACGGGTTATTTCTGGAAACGCCCCGCAGATTTCATGCTGAGTGGCCTGGCCCTGGTGGCATTGGCCCCGCTGTTTCTGGTGATCTCTTTGCTGATTAAACTCACTTCTCCCGGTCCGGTCTTTTTCCGTCAGCAGCGACTGGGACTCAATGAACGACCATTCTCGATTTTCAAGTTTCGCTCGATGCGTGCCGGCTCTGATAGGACGGGAGCCCAGTTTACCTCTGCCAACGATGCCCGTGTGACGGGGATCGGTAAGCTGATTCGCAAAACCAGCCTCGACGAACTGCCTCAATTAATCAATATCTTTCGCGGGGAGATGAGCCTCATCGGCCCGCGTCCTTATATCGGATTTGAACTGGAAAACGCCACACCTGATGAACGCCGCAAACGGGCCAGTGTCCGTCCCGGAGTCTCAGGGCTGGCGCAGGTCTCCGGGCGCAGCAGCCTGTCTCAACAGACGGTCATTAATTATGACCTGCAATACGTGGAGCAGTGCAGCCTCAAGTTTGATATTCAGATCCTGATCCAGACGATTCGCAAAGTGATTCGCTGTGAAGGAACTAATTGAGACTCGTAAAACGTTGATTACTGAGAAGAGCAGGATGCCGAGAGGAAGTTATCTGCTGTTCAGGCGTGGAAAATTAGTATCGCATGGAAATTACATTCCTGCTATTGATGTGCCTGAACTGCTGCAGACTATTACCTCTCTGGACTTCTGGTGTGATTGTTCCTGATACGAAATTAATAGAAGCAGTCTGACGGAATCTGAAATTATGCATATTTTTGAGGGTCTTCCAAGCCAGTTGGACTCCAGTCCTGTGATGCAGCTGAAGCGCTCTACGTTCCAGGAGCTCTCATTTCGCACCGGGCTCTGGTTCGCGCTGGGCGTCGGCTTTGCGATTCCGATCTCTACCAGTCTGACCTCAGCGTTCAGCGTGGGAGTTTTAATCTGCTGGTTTCTTTCGGGACAGTATCGGGTAACCTTCCATCTGCTCCGAACATACCGGGTCGCCACGGTTTCACTGATCCTGTTCTGCACCCTGGCGGCAGGTTTGCTCTACACGCCCCAGACCCTCTCGCTGGCTACCAGGAACCTGTTTAAATACCGACAGTTTCTGATGATTCCCATCTACCTTTCCTTCTTTCTCGACAGTCGAGTACGCCTGCGCGGCATTCGCATGTTTGAGTTGGCCCTGCTGCTGACACTGGCCGTCTCCATGTTCTGCTGGATGTTCGGCATCGAATGGGATGTCCCTTCGCACGATCATGCGATCTTCAAAAACCGGATCACCCAGAACATTTTAATGTCCTTTCTGGTCTATCTGTCTGCCTGGCGATTTCTGGAGAAACCTCGCAAAAACTGGTTCTGGGGCGCTATCCTGCTGATCGCGACCGTAAATGTTCTGTTAATCGTACCAGGCCGTTCGGGCTATCTGGCGGTCGGCGTGCTGATTGGCGTATTGATGTATCAGAAGCTGGGATACAAGGGGATTCTTCCCGCGGGCGCCTGCGTACTGGTCATTGGCATGATCTGTTATCAGTCTTCGGACCGCTTTCAGAGACGCATCGATCTGGTGATTTCCGAGATCAGAAATTACCACCAGACACAGGATCATGCCAGTGGCGTTAACCTGCGGATAGAGTTCCTGTTAAATGGCCTCGAACTCGCGCAGTCCAGCCCGATCTTTGGTTCCGGGACGGGGAGTTTCGCTATGCGTTACGACCAGTTGATGGTGCAGAAGGGGCAGATGGTGACAGCGAACCCGCACAATGAGTATGTGATGCTGCTGGTCCAGAATGGAGCGATAGGAGTCGGTTTGTTCCTGCTGTTGTTCTGGTTCTGCTGGCGTTCTACCCGAGGCATCTCCGGGCTGGAACCAGCGTTCGCTCAGGCGGTTGTGGGAGTGTACATGATTGTCTGTCTGGTAAATTCGCTGATGCTGGATACCACCGAGGGAGGGCTGTTCGGTTATCTGATGGGCCTGACCTGTGCAGCCGGGGTCTCCGCGACAGGAGCCAGCCTGGGTTCGCCATACGTTGAAACAGATGCCGAAGCCCCGGACAGTCAGGCTGAAAACCTGCAAAATGCGGCCTGATTCCCGGTAAAACCCATCTACGTGACTCACGTCTCAAGCCGGGATCGTTTCCACCTTTACACAAAAAACAGGTTGAAATATGATCCCCGCGCAATGAATTCGCAGGAATTTTCAGATTGTCAGAGCCGTGGAATGGATGCAAAATACCGCGACTGCTCTGACTTGAAGCGCTAATCAGGAAGGGGGGCCAGGGATGGCCGGTGCAGTTGGCTTAATCACGGCTCGAGGGGGCTCCAAGGGAGTCCCCCACAAAAATATCAAGGAACTGGCAGGCAAGCCATTGATCGCCTGGACGATCGAGGCGGCGCTGGCCAGTCGGGAGCTGGATCGGGTTGTGGTCTCGACAGATGATAAAGAGATCGCCTCCATCGCGCGGCAGTATGGAGCCGAAGTTCCGTTTCTGCGACCGCTCAGACTGGCTCTCGATGATTCCAGCCACGCCGATGTGGTCTTGCATGCGATTGACTGGCTCGAAGAGCACGACCAGTTCGTCGCGGAATATGTGGTCATGCTGCAGCCGACGTCTCCCTTTCGCATCGCAGCCGACATTGACGGGGCACTCGACTTCGCCCGGCAGAAAAATGCAAAATCCGTAATTGGAATGATGCACGCTCCCAGTCACCCGATCTGTATGCGGGGGATGACTGAGGACGGACTGCTGGTCGAACTGACCGAACAACGGGACGAGTCACAGCTCCGCAGGCAGTTGCTGGAAGACGTCTATGCATTTAATGGCGCGGTCTACGTCATCCAGACGGAAGCGTTTCGTGAATCAAAAACCTTTCGGCCGGAAGGTGAGACCTACGGTTACCTGATGCCGACCGAACGATCGTGGGAAATTGATACGGAGTGGGAATTCCTCGTCGCCAGCCTGTTGATGAAAAATCAGCTGCAGGTGGCACCCCGGTCTAAAGCGGCCTGAATTCTGTTCTCCTCGCTGTTGCTTTTTTATGAATTGTGCGAGTCATGCGCGAAACGATTCCGTTATCGGTACCGAGCCTCACCGGCAATGAATGGAACTACCTGAAAGACTGCCTGGACACAGGCTGGGTCTCTTCAGTCGGCTCCTATGTGGATCGTTTCGAACAGTCGGTCAGTGAGTACGTCGGAACGCAGTTCGGCGTCGCCACGGTGAATGGCACGGCGGCCCTGCATCTGTCACTGCTGGCATGTGGCGTTCAACGCGGTGATGAAGTGCTGGCCCCCAGCTTCACTTTTATCGCACCCGTCAATGCCATTCATTACTGTGGGGCCGAGCCGGTTTTTATTGGGTCGGATCCCGCCACCTTCAATCTCGATCCCGAAAAAGTGCGGCAATTCCTGACTGAAGAATGTACTCGCGAGGCAGACGTTGTTTTGAACCGTCGTACCGGTCGCAGAGTCAGTGCGATTCTACCGGTGCACATTTTCGGTCATCCGGTCGACATGGGCCCGCTGAATGCAATTGCAGCGGAGTTTCAACTGCCTGTCATTGAAGACGCCTCCGAAAGCCTGGGATCAGACTATCGCGAACGCAGAACGGGCGGACTCGCGAAGGTCGGCTGTTTTTCTTTTAACGGCAACAAAATTATTACCTGTGGCGGGGGAGGGATGGTCACTACCAGCGATGAAGCACTCGCCAGTCACATTCGGCACTTGAGTACCCAGGCCAACCGCAGGCCCTTTGAATACGAACACGATGAAGTCGGTTTCAATTATCGCCTCACCAATATTCAGGCGGCACTCGGAGTTGCCCAGTTGGAGCAGCTCGATGGCTTTCTGGATGTCAAACGTCGTAACGCCTGTCTCTACCGTGAACTGCTGGCAGAAATTCCCCAGGCGGAACTGGCCTGGGAAGAGACCTGGGCGCGAAGCAACTTCTGGCTTTGTGCGCTGCTCGTGCCTCCCGCGGATCGAGGGCCGCTGATGGAGTTTTTACTCGAACGTCAGGTGCAGGTCCGGCCAGCCTGGAAGCTGATGCATACCCTGTCCATGTATCAGCATTGTCAGACATACCAGCTGGAAGAGACCGAAGCGGCCTACGCCCGCTGCATCTCGATTCCCTCCAGTGTGCAGCTTAGCGAAGCCGACATTCGGTATGTCGTAGAATGCATCAAAGCTTATTTCGAGTCGTCATGAACCAGAACCGCACACCACTCATTCTGCTTGGAGGTGGAGGACATGCCAGGGTCCTCATCGATCTCCTTCTGGAATGGGACAACTATATGCCGGCAGGTATTCTGGATCCGGAACTCGCGGTGGGAAGTCAGGTCAAGGGAGTCCCGGTGCTGGGAACCGACGAGGAACTTCGTGCTCAGCAAGAGCAGGGGATCCAGCATGCCGTCGTGGCGGTCGGCAGCACCCGCTCGACCAACTTGCGGCGGAAGCTGTACGGTCAACTCCGCGAACTCGGATTCGAACAACCACCGCTGGTTCATTCCAGTGCGATTCTCTCACCGTCTGTGATTTTAGACGAGGGAGCGCAGGTGATGGCCGGTGCGATAATTCAAACAGAGACCCGGATTGGAGCCGGGGCCGTGGTCAATACGGGAGCCCGCATCGATCACGATTGTGAAATCAAACAACATGCGTTTCTCGCCCCGGGCGTCATCCTCAGTGGTGGCGTCACTGTCGGCGAGAATGCATTCCTGGGAGCCGGTGCCGTGGTAATTCAGGGCACGCACATCGGTAACAATGCGGTCATCGCCGCAGGAGCCGTCGTGGTCCGGGATGTTGAGGATGGAGCCTTAGTAAAAGGAGTACCCGCGAAATGAGCGTATTCATCATCGCCGAAGCAGGCGTAAACCATAATGGCAGTGTCGAAATCGCGAAGAAAATGATCGATGCCGCTGTGCAGGCCGGCGCCGATGCAATCAAATTCCAGACTTTCAAAACGGAAAAGCTGGTCTGCAAATCAACGCCCCAGGCTGAATACCAGATGAAAAACAGCCTGAATGGGGAATCAGAGACCCAGTTTACCCTGCTCAAAAAACTGGAGATCAATCAGGAGACGCACCGCGAACTGTACGATTACTGCGAGCAGTCCGGCATCGTTTTCATTTCGACCCCCTTCGATCTGGACAGCATCGATCTGCTGAAATCGCTGGGACTGCAGTTGATCAAGGTCCCTTCAGGCGAGATCACGAATTATCCCTACCTGAAAAAAGTCGCCCAGACTTTTAACCAGGTGGTCCTCTCAACCGGCATGGCCGATCTGGGAGAGATTGAAGACGCTCTCAATATTCTGATCAACAACGGTGTCTCCCGTGAAAACATTACCGTACTGCACTGCAATACCGAGTATCCGACTCCCATTCAGGATGTTAACCTGCGGGCAATGCTCACCATCCGCGATGCCTTTGGTGTGAAAGTTGGTTATTCGGATCATACACTGGGCATCGAAGTCTCGATTGCCGCAACGGCCCTCGGTGCCACCGTGATTGAGAAACACTTCACGCTCGATAAAAACATGGAAGGCCCGGATCATGCCGCGTCTTTGGAACCGGACGAACTGCTGATGCTCGTACGCGGTATCCGGAATACGGAAAAATCGCTGGGCAGTCCGCTCAAACGACCTTCCGCCTCTGAGTCCAAGAATAAACCTGTAGTCCGTAAAAGTATCGTCGCTGCCGGGGATATCAAGCAGGGAGACGTGTTCACAGAAGAGAACCTCTGCGTGAAACGACCGGGAACCGGGATCAGTCCGATGCAGTGGGATCAGGTCATCAACCAGGTGGCCCGGCGAGATTATGTCGAAGACGAAATCATTGAGTTATGAGTAACCGTGTCTGCGTTGTCACCGGATCACGGGCCGAATACGGTCTGTTAAGCCCTCTGCTGGAAGCGCTGCGCGCTGATGAGAGTTTCGAGTTGCAACTGCTGGTGACCGGATCGCATCTGTCTCCCGAATTCGGACTGACCTATCGCGAGATCGAAGCAGACGGTTATACGATCGACGAAAAAGTCGAAGTTGTGCTCAGTTCCGATACCCCGGTCGGCATCTGTAAATCGATGGGCCTGGGACTGATCAGTTTTGCGGAAGCATATACCCGCCTGACTCCCGATCTGATTCTGGTGCTCGGTGATCGTTATGAAATATTCAGCGCGGTCTCAGCTGCACACATCAGTCGTATTCCCGTCGCTCATCTGCACGGAGGAGAAGTGACCGAGGGAGCTTTTGACGACGCGCTGCGGCATTCGATCACCAAGATGAGCCAACTGCATTTCACCTCCACGGACGCCTACCGTCAGCGGGTGATTCAACTGGGAGAAGCCCCCGAGAGGGTCTTCAATGTGGGGGCGATCGGATTGGATAACCTGCGTCGACTCCCTTTGCTCTCACGCGAAGATCTGGAGCAGCAGCTGGGGTTTAAGTTTAATACTCATAATCTGTTATGCACATTTCACCCCGTGACCCTGGAGCACAATTCGTCTGAGCAGCAGATCCAGAGCCTGTTAAACGTGCTGGAGCAGCAGGTGGATACAAGCGTCATTTTCACAAAAACAAATGCGGACACCGATGGGCGGATCATCAATCAGATGATCGATGATTTTGCAGCGAAAAACCCGGAACGGTTCCATTCCTATGTTAGTCTGGGGCAACTACGTTATTTGTCGATGATGCAGTTTGTGGATGCGGTCGTGGGGAATTCGTCGAGCGGCATCATCGAGGCACCTGGATTTCGAATCGGTACGATTAACATTGGCAACCGTCAGACAGGGCGGATCAAATCGGAACTGGTCATCGATTGTGAGCCCACGGAAACAGGTATAGCGTCGGCTTTTAAAACATTGTATTCTTCCGACTTCCAGAAGCGGCGTTCGCAGGCAAGGAACCCTTATGGAGCAGGGAAGACGACGTCGCAAATTATCAGTATTCTCAAGGAGCATTTTCCCCGTCGGACGACTCAGAAATCCTTTTATGATCTGGATTAAGCCCGACATCGAGAAGCTGGAATCAATCAGGGAGATGGAATCCCTGTTCGGATAAAGTGGGCCAGGGATGGACTTTATGAATGATTGTCTGATCAGCGCATCTGCAGATATCAAAGAAGCAATTCGCGCCATCGAGGCTGGCAAGAAGGGGATCGCCGTGGTTGTCGATCCCGCGCAAAAGCTGCAGGGTGTCATTACCGATGGTGATGTGCGTCGTGGATTGCTGGCTGGTCTCCGCCTGCAGGATTCGGTGACCCAGATAATGAACTGCCGGCCGACCAGGGCCGATGTGGCTATGCCCCAGTCATCACTCGTGGAACTGCTCGACTCCAGCGGCCTGGAAGCAATGCCGCTGGTCGATGCCGAGAATCGCGTCGTCAAAGTCGTACTCTCTTCCGAGCTGACCCGTCGGACCGACACCGGACAGGCGACGGGATACAGCTGTGCCCTCATCATGGCAGGAGGAGAAGGGCGGCGACTGTTACCACTCACAGAAAATCTTCCTAAGCCTCTGGTAGAAGTTGGTGGGATGCCATTGATCGAACGGCAGGTGCGTCGTCTGGCAACCGCGGGAGTGGAGCGAATTTATATCGCTGTGAACTACCTTGCCGAAATGATCGAATCGCATCTCGGGGATGGCAGCCGATTCGGAACCGAGATCGTATTTTTACGCGAGCGGGAAAAGCTGGGAACCGCGGGAGCCCTGTCTCTGATTGAAGAGACTCCCGAAGGACCTTTGCTGCTGATGAATGGCGATGTCTTTACATCGATCAATTATCAGTCGCTGCTCGACTTTCATCTGAAACATGAGTCACTGCTCACGGTCGCTGCCATCGATTATCACGTTGAAATCCCTTATGGCGTGATTAAGACAGAAGGACCGTTCGCAGTCCGCCTGGAAGAAAAACCATCACAACAGTTTCTGTGTAATGCGGGGATTTATGCCCTCTCCCCGGAGGCCGTCAGTCAGGTCCCGCGAAATCAGCCCTATAACATGACCGACCTGATCGAGTCGAATCTCAACAGTCAACCGGGGGTCGCCGTGTTTCCGGTCCACGAATACTGGTCGGACATCGGAACTCATGCCGAGCTGGACAAGGCACGTACTGAACTCAAACTGGCCCGCGAAACCCTGGATGGGCTGGACCAGGATGACGAGAGTGCCGTTCATCTGCTGTTGAATCAGCGCCGGGCCGCTTGAACATTACCCAATCGTTTTAAACATCAAAAGAAACAAATCAATGTCAGAGTCGTTATCAGGAAAACAAACGCTGGTCACCGGCGCAGATGGCTTTATTGGAAGCCATCTGGTTGAGCAGCTCGTCCAGGCGGGAGCCCGTGTGCGTGCGCTCGTGTATTACAATTCCTGGAATCAGATAGGCTGGTTGAACGATGTCGCTCCCGAGGTCCTGAAAAATGTGGAAATTATTCAGGGCGATATTCGCGACGCTGAACGGATTCAACTGGCGGTCGCAGACTGTGAATATGTGTTTCACCTCTCGAGCCTGATTGCGATTCCTTACAGCTACGTTGCCGCGCGGTCGTATGTGGATACGAATATCACCGGTGCCTTGAATGTGCTGCAGGCCTGTCGTAATTCAGACAGGCTCACACGACTCGTGCATGTCTCGACTTCCGAGGTCTACGGGACCGCTCAGACCGTTCCCATTGATGAGCAGCATCCCCTGGTGGGACAGTCTCCTTATTCCGCCAGTAAAATTGGTGCGGACAAAATGGCCGAGAGTTTTTATCTCTCCTTCGAACTGCCCGTGGTGACCGCCCGACCTTTTAATACCTTTGGTCCCCGGCAGACTGCCCGCGCTGTGATTCCGACGATCGCCAGCCAGTTGCAGGCCGGTTGCAGTGAATTAAAACTGGGCGCCCTGACACCCACCCGTGATTTCAACTTCGCAACTGATACCGCGGCCGGCATGATCTCGCTGGCCCTCTGTCCGCAGGCAGAAGGAGAGGTTGTGAATATCGGCAGTGGCGAAGAGTGGTCGATTGAAGAGACCGCGCAAATGCTGATGGAAGTCACGGGGAAAGAAGTCCCCATCATCTGTGACGAAGATCGGATTCGCCCCGAAAAAAGTGAAGTCAATCGCCTGCTGGCAGACAACTCTAAAATTCAAAAACTGACCGGCTGGCAATCGCAGGTCTCATTTAAAGACGGTCTGGCCGCGACCGCAGAATGGATCGGACGCAACTTACAATATTTCAATGCGGAACGTTATTCCATTTAAGTAATTCACCTCTTTCAGATAAGAAGACTATGTCACGTTCTGTTTCCATCTCAGCACTGTTTGTCGCCATCGCCATGATTCTCGGGCGGTTGACCGGCCTGCTGCGCGTGCTGGGACTGGCCACGGTTCTGGGGGTTTCCTATGCCAACGACCTGGCCGTGTTAATTATTTCCGTACCAGACTTTTTGAATTCCATGCTGATTGGCGGGGCGATGGCAGCGGTTCTCGTTCCTGAAATTCATCGTCGAAATCAGGCGGACTCCGGTCAGACAGCCAGCCAGTTGATTGTACAGACAATGGTCGTTGTTGCTGCTATTTCTGGAATCCTGGCGTTGATTCTGGCAGCACTGGCTCCCTGGTTTACCCAGGGGCTCGCATCCGGATTTTCGGTAGCGCAGATCAGTCAGGCCAGCCCACTGATTGTGGTCGTCTTGTGGGCCTTCCCGATCTCGGCGGTTACGGCGGTTACCGGCGCAGTTTTGCAGTCTCAACATAAACCACTGGTACCCGCGTATGGCAATCTGTTTTTTAACCTGATCGTCATTCTGGCGATTCTATTCTGGGTCAACGCGGATCAGCTTCAGATCCTGGCCTGGGCGGTGGTGGCCGCGGCCGTGTTCCGCCTGGTGACACAAATGGTTCCCTGTCTGTTCCAGGGCACCCTGCGGGGCGGGTTACAGAATTTACTGAAATTCGAAACGCTCGATCGGCGACTGCTGGTCAAATATTTTCAGGCGCTGACCGCCATCGGTCTGGTGATCGCGTTCCCCGTCGTTTCACGCTCCTTCGCTTCTGCCTACACGGGGGGAATCAGCCTGTTCGAATATGCCCAGAAACTGGTGGAATTACCGCGGGGACTGCTGGGAGCAATTCTGACAATGGTCATTTTCCCACGATTAAGCCATGCTTTTGCTGAAGGGAAGTCAGCCGACGGTTCCCGCATGATCAGCCAGGCCTCGGGTCTGATCCTGCTGATCTCAATTCCAGTGACAGTAGTGATTTACGGCTGCGCTGAACCGATGATCTCTTTTCTGTTTCAGCGTGGTCAGTTTTCCGCATATGATGTCGCACGGACAGCAGAATTATTGCAGATCGCAATTTTAGCGATGCCGGCCCTGATCATGTCTATTTTGACGATGGATGTTTTCTATGCCCGTCACGAAACCATGATTCCTTTCCGGTTCAGCCTGATTTCTCTGGTATGTCTGGTGGTATTTTCGCTGATTTTACGTACTTTTATGGGGATTTCCGGCGTCATGCTCGCGTTTGTGCTGACCAGCTGGTTTCATTTTCTGATGCTGACCGTCGGGCTGTATCTGAAAATGCGGGTTTCTGTCATTGAAGGGGTCAATTTGAAACATTGTGCCGCATTGGTTCTGCTGACATTCTCAGGAATCACCTTTTCCGCTATGATGTTAAGAGTGATTACGGAACCGGTAATGCTGGTTATCTATTCGGGATTCGTGGGATTATTCTGCTTTGGGGCCGTGTTGGTGATCCTGAAGAATCACCTCCCGCGTTTCCACAGGAAGCTGTCTTTATAATGAAGTATCTATATATCACCGATTGCCCTGAGATCGCAAAGTACGTAGATCAGTGCGGGGTGGGTCGTATATTCATTGACCTGGAACTGCTCGGCAAGGTCGATCGACAGGGAGACAGAGATACTGTCATTTCACATCATCGCGTGGAAAATATCTCTCGCGTAAAACAGGTGGTAAATCAGGCGGAAGTTTTGGTCCGGGTCAATCCATTGAATCCCAATTCTGCCGAGGAGATCGAGCAGGTCATCGAGCAGGGCGCCGATGCCCTGATGCTGCCCATGTTCCGCTCGGTAGAAGAAATCGAGTGGTTCTGTGATCGCGTCAATTCACGGGCTCAGGTTGTGCCACTCGTGGAGACCGTTGGTGCGATGGACCAGCTCGATCAGATCGTACAATTGCCGGGAGTCTCTCAGGTACACATCGGTCTGAATGATCTGCACCTCGACCTGGAGCTCAATTTCATGTTTGAGCTGATGTCCAACGGCATGGTGGAAGAAATGGCAGCCATCTGTCGCGAGGCGAATGTTCCCTTTGGAATTGGTGGGATTTCGACCATGGACACCGGCCTGGTTTCCGGCCGCCTGGTATTATCCGAACATGCCCGCCTGGGTTCAGAGTGGGTGATTCTGTCTCGATCGTTTCATCAACTGGCGCACAGCCTGCAGGAACTTCAGGAAAAGATCGACCTGCCTCTGGAACTGGAGAAAGTTGATCAGCATTTTGCAGAGCTGCTCAAGCGGTCTGATTTTGAAATTGAACAGGATAAACAGACACTTTACCATGCGATCAATCAGGTGGCACGCGATGAACTGTCCGAGCGAAACGCCTCCTGAGAGAGACTCACTCGCGTGCTCCGCGAGTTGAAAATGTCACGTGCAGCAAAATGTCGCCCCAGCCGGGGTTTCAAAAAATCTGTGAACCTTCAGGTTCTCTAAAGCAATTCCCATTCAAGCTGAAGGATGATAGCGGCTGATGAATTCCGTATTAGTAACCGGCGGTGCCGGCTTTCTGGGAAGCCACCTCTGTGACCGGCTGATCGAGCAGGGGAAGAATGTTATTTGTGTGGATAATTTCTTCACGGGGAATAAACGGAACATCGCTCATCTGATCGGCCATCCCCGATTTGAAGTGATTCGCCACGATATCGTGCATCCGATCTACCTCGAAGTGAATGAGATTTACAATCTCGCCTGCCCCGCTTCTCCGGTTGCCTATCAGTATAACCCCATCAAAACAATCAAGACCTCAACCGTCGGTATGGTGAACGTGCTCGGTCTGGCAAAACGCTGCCGGGCCAAAGTCCTGCACGCTTCCACGTCTGAAGTCTACGGTGATCCAACAGTCCATCCCCAGGTGGAAGAGTACTGGGGCAATGTGAATCCCCTTGGGCCACGCAGCTGTTATGACGAAGGGAAACGCATCGCGGAATCCCTGTGTGTCAACTACCATCACGCCCACAAGGTTCCGATTCGCCTCGTCCGGATTTTCAATACTTATGGACCGCGGATGGATCCCAATGACGGTCGCGTGATCTCCAACTTTATCAACCAGGCCTTACGGGGCGAACCGATCACAATCTATGGTGACGGTCAGCAGACCCGTTCCTTCTGTTACGTCGATGACCTGATCAGCGGTTTTCTGAAGATGATGGAGCAGGAAGAAACTACCGGCCCGGTGAACCTCGGTAATCCGGTAGAGAACACAATGCTCGAACTGGCCGAAGCGGTCCTGGAGCATGTGGATTCTTCATCCGAACTGATCCATGAACCACTGCCTCAGGATGATCCCAAGCAGCGCTGTCCTGATATCACAAAAGCCAAATCGTTTCTGAAATGGGAACCACAGGTTTCTTTGAAAGAAGGCCTGGGTAAAACCGTCGAATATTATCGGCAACTGATGGATCAGGAATCAGCATGAGTCAGATTCTGGTGACAGGTGCGGCTGGATTCATTGGATTCCATGTCACGTCTCAACTGCTCGAGCAGGGCCATCACGTTACGGGCATTGATAACCTCAACAGTCACTATTCAGTGCAGTTGAAGCAGGACCGTCTCCAGGTCTTACAGAAGTCCGATCAGTTCGAGTTCGCAGAAATTGACCTGGTTGACGTTGCCGCCTTTGATCAACTGTTTGAGCAGCAGCAGTTTGATAAGGTGATTCACCTGGCGGCAGAAGTAGGAGTCCGTAATTCCCTGCTCAAACCGCTGGAGTATGTTCAGAGTAATGTAGTCGGGTTTGTGAATCTGCTCGAGCACTGTCGAAAATGTCAGGTGCAGCACCTGGTCTATGCCTCGTCCAGCTCGGTCTATGGTGCGAATAAAAAGACGCCCTATGCCACGCACGATCCGGTCGACCATCCGGTCAGTCTGTATGCCGCTACCAAGCGGGCTGATGAACTCATCGCTCACAGTTACAGTCATCTGTATGATCTGCCCACAACCGGCCTGCGGTTCTTCACCGTTTACGGACCCTGGGGCCGTCCCGACATGGCAGTGCACATTTTCACGAAAGCCATTCTGGAAGGCACACCGATCAAGGTTTTCAATCACGGGAACCTGAAACGCGATTTCACCTATGTTGATGATATCGTGGCCGGTGTCCTGGGTGTGCTCGAACAGATTCCGGAACGCAGCACTTTTGCAGCGGAGCTCACTCCCGAGGAACGGGACCGGCAGATCGAAGCCCCTTACCGACTGTATAACATTGGTAATCACCAGCCGGTCGACCTGTCGCGACTCATCGAAGTGATTGAGCAGCGTGTAGGGAAACCGGCGATTCGTGAAAATTACCCGATGCAGCCTGGCGATGTTCTGGAGACCTACGCTGATATTTCTGAGCTGCAGCAGGCAACCGGTTTCGCCCCTGCGACTTCCATTGAAGCAGGCATCGATTGCTTCGTGGAATGGTACCTGTCCTACTATGGCACTCCACAGGGATAGCAGTTTACCGGGCGATCAGTGACAGATAGACGCTTCGCGTCAGTCTAGATCTGTTCGATAATCCGTGGAATCAGTCGGGCGAGTTTTGCGCCACCCTCGGCAGCCACAGCCAGAATCTTGCTGATGTCGACCGGCTCCAGGGCATCGGGCAGACACAGGTCTGTTACAACGGACAATCCCAGTACCCGCATCGATGCGTGATTAGCCACGATGCATTCCGGTACGGTTGACATGCCGACACAGTCCGCTCCCATCAACCGCAGCATCCGGTATTCAGCCCGCGTTTCCAGGTTCGGCCCCGCGACAGCGACAAAGACGCCGGTCTGCGTACGGATCTGTAGTTCCAGTGCTGTCTGCTCGGCGAGCTTGATCAATTCCTGATCGTAGGGGGCAGACATGTCCGGAAAGCGAATGCCCAGCCGGTCGTCGTTCACGCCCCGCAGAGGATTGTCACCCATCAGATTGATCTGATCTTCGATGATCATGATGTCAGCCAGCCGGTACTGAGGATTCATTCCGCCGGATGCGTTGGTCACGATCAGTGTGTCCACTCCCAGAGCCTGCATCACGCGCACCGGGAAGGTGACTTCCTTCATCGAGTAGCCTTCATAGAAATGAAAGCGGCCTTCCATCGCCACCAGCGGTTTTCCATCCAGGCTTCCAAACACCAGCTGCCCGGCATGCGATTCAACTGTCGAACGCGGGAAGTGTGGGATTTCCTGGTAAGGAATGGTGACGTCCTGTTCGATCTGTTTGGTGAAGTCGCCCAGGCCGGTCCCCAGAATCAGACCGATGCGTGGTTGTTGATTGATCCGGGTATTGAGAAATTCGATGGCATCGTTGACTTGTTCAACCAATCCCTGCATGTCATGTTCTTTCGGTGAAGGTCTTGAGGAGGCCGATTGAAGCGACGAAACTCGCAGGCTGATAGAAGAGTCAAATGCGTGCCGCTCTCTGGAAGGTAGCAGAGCCAGGCTCGCGGATCAACCACGAGCCTCCCAGCTGATTCAGAAACGACTTAGAACATATCATCGTCATCATCGAAATCATCGTCTTCGAAGTCGTCGTCATCGAAATCATCGTCTTCTTCATCATCGAAGTCGTCGTCTTCCTCTTCTTCATCGTCGTCGTCGAATTCATCATCGTCATCGAAATCATCGTCGTCGATATCTTCGAGGTCATCAAAGCCAATGTTTTCTTCATCATCGTCTAGCGAAAAGAAAACGATGGGGAGCTTATCCGAGAACGTTTCAAGCTCTTCAGGGGATTCGGTATGAAGGGAATCAGCTAATAACACAGTTACATCCTCGTGATTTCGTTGTATGTGCTTTCCAGGTCTCTAAACGATTATTTAACGGTTGGGGGTCCGTTGTGAGTTACCCCCGCAGGGAGCAAGTCAACACACGGAAGTGCTGACCTGGCATCGATTCTACGAAATCTGCCGGCCGCAAATATTCCCTTTATTTTATTTATTTTGCTTTGTCAAGTGCGAAAAAAATGAACTGAAAATATATAGAATTATTTCCGTCTGAGTGGTGGAATCACATGAGGAAAAAATCATCGATTTGCACCTTCAGACTAAAAAAAATGGCCCGGACACTGCCAGTTTCCGGGCGGGGAATCTGTAGTGATAACATGAATAGCGGGAGGAGATGCCCCTCAGTCAGGGGGGCCGGGATTCATTGAATCTTCAAATGAATTTCATACCCGTTTCAACGCATGCTTTCGCCAGGCAAAATCGGTCGGGGGAGGTCTCGAAGAACCCCGTTTCAGCCCGGATTCAGAGCCCCGCCACAGCTCGATCCCGCCCCGGCCGTACAGCCAAAACAGTGCCGCTGAGTCACGATGGGGCGTTCCTGCAGGGATCCATAATCAAAATCACGGATATGTCTCTGTCGGGGCTGTGAGACGGGGAGCGCGAGCATCTGGTTGAAATCGCAGTCGTAGAGATACCCCTCCCAGTCGACCGAGATCAGCGAGCGGCACATGACCCCCGGGACTGTCTCCGGGTTAAATGCCTGTACCAGACGAGACATATACTCTTCCAGTCGCTTCTGCGCAACCAGATCACTTAAATAACGGCTGATGGGCATGTTGGTGATCGTAATCAGGTTCGTAAACTCGATGCCAAACCGCGATCGCAGTTGCTCTCGATAGGCAGATTCGAGCTGTCCCTGATCGGGGGGCAGGGAGTGCCCGACCGGGTTATAGACCAGCGTGAGTTTCAGGGGGGATTCGGGAGCCCCGTAACCCACTTCATTGAGTCGTTTCAGGGCCTGGATCGATTTCTGAAACGCACCATCGCCCCGCTGGGCGTCAGTATTCTCTTCCAGGTAGCAGGGCAGGGAGGCAACAATCTCGACTTCGTGCTCCGCCAGGAATTCCGGCAGATCCCGATAGCCCGGAGCGAGTAGAATGGTCAGATTGCAGCGATCGATGATCTTTTTGCCCATCTCGCGACCACGTCTGACCATCAGCCGAAAATGGGGATTCATCTCCGGGGCGCCTCCCGTCAGATCGAGAGTCTGGAAGCCGGGATGGGCCAGGGCGCGCAGACAGTGCTCGACGTTCTCAATCTGCATAATCTCCCTGCGGTCCGGACCGGCGTCCACATGGCAGTGCTCGCACGTCATGTTGCACAATCGCCCGAGGTTGACCTGCAGCGTTTCCAGTGTCTGGGCCTGCAACAGCGGGAGTTGATGCGATTCAAGCTGCGCATCAAACGTCGGCACCTGGTCCTGAGCAGCGAGAATCTTTAACTGCTCGCGTGGATCAGCCAGTTTGCTCTGTTGTCGCAGCAGTGTGAGTGAAGGCATAAACGTTCCCGATCTTCCGTTGTCGTCTTTGGGTTAAATCGCCTGCGGACAAGTCATCAGGTCAGCAGCAGCCACCGTCCGGGGTACAGCAGGAGTCCAGAATCTGGGTGGTCAGATCAAAGCCCTTGCCCTTGGTTTCCCGGGGATCTCGAATCGCATTCCGACGACAGTCCATCTCGGTCGCCTGTTTAAGTGGAATATCCTGGTACGGTTCCACCGGCAGGAACTGTCCCGCATAAGGGGCCTGCTGCAGCAGGTTGAATGTTTTGTCACAGACCGCGATCCGCTGCCCGCGGAAGTAGAGGTGACCGTCGTCGTCTTCCACTTTTTTGAACGGACCACGATAAATCAAAGCCTGGTTGCGTTCCAGGCAGGGTCCCTGTTTCCCCTTGTAAGCAGAGACGGTGACCGAACGGAACTCAATCCCGTTAACGGTCTGCCAGGGCTGCTCTTCGCGTTTGAGAATTTCCATCCCGTGGAAGCCGGCCGCTTCGAAAGCCGACAGGAACGCATCTTCGCGAAACGCGCCCGAGATACAACCCGACCAGAGCGTCGGATCATCGCGCATCTCCTGGGGCACATCTTCATCGCAGACGATATCGCTGATGACCGCTTTCCCGCCCCGCTTCAATACCCGAAAGACTTCCTGCAGCAACTGCGCCCGGTCCGCTTCCCGCACCAGGTTCAACACGCAGTTGGAGACGACGCAGTCGACGCTCTCGTCCGCGATCAGGGGCGATTCACTGCGCAGTCGCTGTTCCAGGTCACGCAGTTCCAGCCAGCGTGCCTGACTGTCGATGGGGCTGTGGGCCAGTTCCTGGTTGAGCAGGTCGAGATCCAGCTGCAGATCCTGAATCAGACCACAGCGAAATTCCACGTTTGCATATCCCAGTTCTTCAGCGACCGGCTGCTGATACTTTCTCGCCAGCGCCAGCATTTCTGCATTGCAGTCCACGCCGATCACCCGTCCCTCCGGGCCGACAATCTGGGAAGCGATATAACAGATCTTACCGCCCCCCGATCCCAGGTCGAGGACCGTGTCTCCCGGAGAAATGTAGGGTGACGGATCTCCGCAGCCGTAATCTTTTTCGAGAATTTCTTCCGGGATGATCGACAGGTAGGCGGGGTTGTATTGTACCGGACAGCAGAGTGATTGCTCGCGTTCCTGTGCCGCACTGGCATAGCGATTGTAGACCGAGGCCTCTTCGGTTGACTGCTGTCGTGTATTGACTGAGTTCATAGCGTTACGTTTTCCTTTCCGGTTCGCTGAAACAGCGAGAGGAAGTTCCAATCAGGGGGTGTACCTGTTTCTCAGGTTCCTACAGTATAATCGACGGCGGGAAATCGATAAACATTCCCTTTCCCCTCAACAGGCGACTTCTGGATGTTTACAGCATGGACTATGATGACGTTCCAGGCTGTGAAGCACCTCACATTTTCCGATTCCCTCTTCAAAAAAGAGTTCCTTCCACACCATGGATTCTGCAGCAGCGCTCTCCGTCGTGATCCCGATCCTCCAGGGGGATGCATCCTGGATGAAACTGCTGCCCGATTTGAGTGCGTTCCCGGATTCAACCGAGTTTCTGTTCGTCTCAAACGGACCTCCGCCCGCTGACTGGGAGACGCTGCTGCAGACATCCCCGCTGCGGCAGCAATGTCGCTGGCAGCAGACTGCGATCGGCCGGGCAGTGCAGATGAACGAGGGAGCCGTGCTGGCCCAGCAGCATTTTATTTTGTTTCTGCACGCCGATTCACGTCTGCCTGCACACAGCGTTTCCAGACTGTTCGAGTCCCTGCAAACGGACCCAGCGGCACTGCATTATTTTAATCTGCGGTTTGAAGAGCAGAGTTTTTTTCTGATGCACGTCAATCGCTGGGGTGTCTGGCTTCGCTCGCATCTCCTGGGCATGCCCTTTGGAGATCAGGGGCTCTGTCTGGAGAAGGATGCCTTTCATTCGCTGGGCGGATTTGACGAATCAGCGGCTTACGGCGAAGATCATCTGCTGGTCTGGAAAGCCCGTCAGGCGGGACTGCGACTGAAATGCACGGGGGCAGACATTGCCACGAGCGCCCGTAAATATCGGGAGCGGGGCTGGCTCAAGGTCACACTCCAGCACCTCTGGCTCACGGCCTGCCAGGCGACACCCCAATTCTATTTACTGATGAAAGCACGGATTCGAGTATGGTTTCACGGCAAGGCGCAATCGCCGTCTTTGTAAAGACCCCGGGGTATTCCCCGTTAAAAACAAGACTGGCGGCCGACATTGGACAGCAGTCAGCCGAGCAGTTTCATACACGTTCTGCCCCGGCGGTGCAGGCAGTGGTAGCAGCCGTCTCAAAGGAGAGACAGGTCGTTCCCTACTGGGCGGTCGCGGAACCGATGGCTTGCGACGCGCCCCTCTGGAACGATTTTACAACCATCCCGCAGGGAGCAGGGGGACTCGGAGACAGACTGGCCCACGTCAATCAGCAATTACTGGAACAGCACGCGTTCGTGATTTTTCTCGGTGCAGATGCGCCGCAGTTGTCGCGCGAGATCCTGCTGGAAGCAATTGAGATTCTCGACCAGCCTGGAAAACCTCCCCGTTTCGTCCTGGGACCTGCTGCAGATGGGGGCTTCTATCTGTTTGGGACGCGTGTTTGCCTGGACAAACAACTCTGGAACAGTGTGCCTTACAGTGTAAGCGAGACCGCGTCAGTTCTTTGTGAACGGCTGCAATCCTGGGGAGCCGTGCATCAACTGCCCCGGTTGACCGATGTAGATACGATTACAGACCTGCCTGCGCTCATTCAGGAACTTCTGCAGCTGGAAACCCGGTTGCCTGCCCAGCAGCAGCTGCTGGAGTGGCTTCAGGGAGATGATTTTTCCGGGAAGGTCTGAATCTTCGGTTGGCCATCGCCCGGTTCGATGATTTCCACCATCGGAGGTTCATTTTCTGTAGGAACCGCCGGCTTGCCCTGGATCAGCATATACAGCGAACTGACCGCCAGCAGCAAGAGCAGGCATCGCTTAAACAATATCGGATTGATTTTAGGGCCCAGCATCAGGCCCAGTTTGGTTCCCAGAAAGACAAAGGGAACAATCACCGCGGTCGTCACCATCACGGGGAGTGTGGCGAAGCCCATCAGAGCCAGACCGATGGCCCGCGAAATGGAAATCATGATGAAGAACCCGAAGATGAAGCCCTTGTATTGTTCCTGCGTCCAGGGCTGGCGAATCGCATAGATCACGATCGGCGGCCCCGCGATACTCGTCGATCCCGCCAGGAAGCCGCTGCAGAACCCGGCGAATGTGCTCCACACCGAAGAGGCTTTCTGCGGCCCTTCGTCAACATGTACCGGCTTCTGAAAGAAGCCGTCGACGACGATCAGCAGGATCACCAGCCCGGTGCCCCGTACCAGGTAATCCAGATCGATCAGGGTGAACGTCAGCAGCCCCAGGGGGAGTCCCACCAGCGAACCGATGATGGCTCCCGCCAGCAGTTTCAGGTTCGAATGCCTGCGGTAAGCCCAGAACGTCCAGATTACCGGCAGCACAATGCTGTATGCCACGAGCAGATTGGCTTCGCGAAAATTGAGTAACAGAGGCAGCACCGCCATCGCTACGATGGCATAACCGAAGCCGATAATTCCCTGGATCAACGCAGAACAGAAAACAGCAAGGAGGACGAATAACCACAACTGTGGATCAGAAAACATCATTGTTATATACACGTATCAATGAGCCACACCGGCGGCATGTCTCTGTCAGGCAAGAGTGAGCGCAAGGGAGCGAGCGGAACTATTCCATCAGCTCGCTGCCTTTGGTTTCACGGGCAAAGTAGGGCAGAATCGCACCGACGATATACAGCATGCTCAGAATCGTTGCTGTCTGTGCCAGTGAATAGCCCCAGTCCTTCTGCATCCAGCCCCCGATGAACAGGATCGGTGCAGCCAGGATACGACCGGCATTAAAGCAGAAGCCGGTACCGGTGCCCCGCATACGGGTGGGATAAAGTTCGGGGAAGTAAATCGCATAACCGGCGTGCATGCCAAGTGTCAGAAAACCAAACAAGGGCAGAAAGCAGCCGATCACGGTTGCATTATGAAATACCTGGAACAGCAGTAAGGAACTGATCAGCCCCCCCACGTGAAACAGAAAAAATGCCCCCCGGCGTCCGACCCATTCGCAGATCGGTCCGAATGCCAGCAACCCCAGTCCACCGCCGGTGGTGGCCAGGAACATTCCCAGCATCTCCCAGCGTTTGAGGGGGGCCTTGATCGTTTCCAGGTACGCCTTACTTTCATCGGGAGAGACCTCGGCCTGTCCGGGGAACTGTTCGGCCAGGTAGTCCGCCTGAACGGCATTCAAAAATGCATTCTTTCCATAGATGTGGACGCCCCAGAATGTAGCCAGTCCGATCGCTGCCAGTAACACGCCGATGCAGGTTCCCTTAACATACTCGGGCAACATCAGGTCCGTGATGGAGCCCATCTTTTTGCCACCACCTTCGCGGGAAGCCTCCTGGGCCTGTTGCCAGGATTCCGGCTCGTGCATCGAACGACGGATCCAGATGATCAGGAATGAAGGCACGACCCCGAGTGCAAAGCCAATCCGCCAGGGCATGCTTTCCATGCCGGCTTCTTTGGCATAGGCCTGAATACTTTCATTCCCGATGATAAAGGCCCCCGCCAGAATCGCGAGGTAGGTTCCCAGCACACTGGAGGCGTGAAAGATACTCCCCACACGGGCGCGTGCTTTCGGGGGAAAGGTTTCCGCAACGAGGGTACTCGCCACCGCCCACTCGCCCCCCACACCGAGGGCCACCAGAAAGCGGAACCCGGCCAACTGCCACCATTCCTGTGACAACGCCGAGAGACAGGTAAAGAACGAATAGAATAGAATCGTCAGCGACATCGTCTTTTTACGGCCGATGCGGTCGCTCAAAGCGCCAAAGGCAATCCCCCCCAGCGCACCACCGATCAGGAAGGCGCCGAGTGCGATATTGTTATAGAGTGCCTTGCGTCCCGAGATCTCTTTCTCGTGTGCCTCTACTTTCTGGGGATTCTGGAGTTCCTCCTCACTCAGCGGCTCAACCCGGATCAGTGAAGGCATTGCCTCGTTCATGCTGGCGACGAAGATCTGGCCTTCGAACACATCGAAGACCCAGCCCAGCGAGGCAATAATCAACACCAGCCACTGGTAACGGGAAATGCCGTGATACCATTTGTCTTCTTTGAGTTCGTCTTGCATCAGGCTGGTACTCTCAGTTTAAGATTGAAAAACATTGACGGCCGGTTTGCCGCTCAGCACGAGTCGGACGTCTTCGCAGACCGCGTCTACCACCCGCTCCTGGGCTTCCAGGGTAAAGGCGGCGATATGCGGTGTTAAGATCACGTTCTCCAGTTGATTCAGGGCGCTCTGGTGAGGAGGTTCGACTTCCCGCACGTCCAGGGCAGCACCGGCCAGCTTATGTTCCAGCAACGCCTGGGTCAGTCCCCGTTCGTCGACGACTTCTCCCCGCGAGGTGTTGATGAAACAGGCCGTCGGTTTCATTTTGCTGAAATGCTGATAGGTCAGCATCCCGCGCGTGTCCGGTGTCAGCGGGCTGTGACAGGTAATCACATCTGCCTGTGCCAGCAGATCATCCAGCGAAACCAGTTTGCCGTTGAGCTCTTTCAAATGCGGTGCGTCGGCAGCAAGATACGGGTCGGCGGCGATGATGTTCATACCGAAGGCCCGGGCTCGGGTTGCGGTCAGTGTACCGATCCGTCCCATGCCAATCAGGCCCAGTGTTTTGCCATTCAATTCGGTGCCGGTGAATTTAATGCGGTTCCAGCCGCCGGTCAGTGTGTCCTGTCGTGCTTCGGGAATCTTGCGGAGCAGGGCCAGCATCAGTCCCAGCGTCAACTCTGCCACAGAGAGTGAGTTCGCATCGGGCGTGTAACTGACGACGATGCCTTTCTCTTTCGCGTAAGCGGTATCGACGTTGTCCAGACCCGCACCGGCGCGGGCAATGATTTTCAGGTTGGGAGCTGCATCAATCAGTTCCTGGTTGACTTTCGTCTGATTCCTGACAATCAGTGCCTGGGCATCTGCAAGCTTCTGCTTCAGCAGATTGACGTTCTGCCAGAGGTAGGCGTCAAACTCGACATCCAGATCTTTCATCAGATCGTTCATGGATGCCCCTTGAATATTTTCGGTCACCAGCACATTGCTCATGGCTTACTTCCTGCTGCTCTCAGTTCGTGGCGTGGGTATTAGTCAAACATCGAGTAGTCAACGGGCTCGTTGATATCGATTGACTGGTCTGCGGGAGGCAGTGGGTATTTCAATCCGGTCGCACAGTTAAACAGGACTGCACTCTCATCCGGGCTGACACGACCCGATGCCAGTTCCTGTTTGTAGGCGGCATAGGTCGCGGCCCCTTCGGGACACATCAGGAAACCTTCCTTCTGCGAACATTCATCCAGGGCGGCCGAGATTTTGTCATCATCGACGGCAGTCGCAAACCCGTTGCTTTCCCGGACTGCACGCAGAATCAGGAAGTCACCAACGGCGATGGGAACCCGGATTCCTGCAGCGATTGTATGGGCATTCTCCCAGAGTGGGGCGTGTTCTTCACCCGCTTCATAGGCTTTCACCATCGGGGCACAGCCGGATGCCTGGACAGCCACCATGCGAGGCAGTTTACCGGTGAGCCAGCCCATCTCTTTGAGTTCGTTAAAGGCTTTCCACATGCCGATCAAACCGGTACCACCGCCGGTCGGGTAGAAGATGACATCGGGGACTTCCCAACCCATCTGATCGGCCAGTTCCAGGCCCATCGTTTTTTTACCTTCGATGCGGTACGGTTCTTTGAGTGTGGAGAAGTCGAACCAGCCGACTTTCTCTTTCCCTTCACCCACAATTTTTCCGCAGTCGTTGATCAGTCCATTTACCCGCCAGACGTTCGCTCCCTGGGCGGCGATTTCACGGACATTGATTTCTGGAGTATCACCGGGACAGAAGATGTAAGACTTCATGCCGGCCCGGGTACCATAGGCGGCCAGTGCGGCACCTGCATTCCCGTTAGTGGGCATCGCGACTTTGGTGACGCCCAGTTCTTTGGCCATCGAGACTGCCATGCACAGACCGCGGGCTTTGAACGAACCCGTGGGCAGACGACCTTCATCTTTGATCCAGACCTGACCCTGTCCTCCCTGCAGACGTGGTACGGGAATCAGTGGTGTATGAATTTCGCCCAGGCTGACGATGTTTTCCGATTTGCGAACCGGCAGAAATTCGCGATACCGCCAGAGAGTCGCGGGGCGGGCTGCCAGGTCTGCCTTACTGACCGACTGCTTGATGCCGTCCAGATCGTATTTCACCAGCAGGGGCTTGCCCGCTTTGGACAGGCCGTGTAACTGGTCGGCTTCGTAGTGATCATGCTCCATGCCACATTCAAGGTGGGTGACAAACGTGGGAGACTCGGGGAAAGCGTCTTGCATGGGGACGTACCTGCTATTTGAAAGAAGAATCGGTAAGACGATGTATTAGATTTCAAGGCGGGGAATACGCGTATTTATAGTTCTGTTATCCAGCTATCAGTCAAAATGTCAACCCATCGGCACTGTTGAATGTTTTTTTGGCGATCACTTGACAGCACTGGCTAAGCATGAAGTCTGGTACCACTCCGACGTTCCTGCCGAGAGAAACTTTCTGGTACCCAAAAAAAGAACGACCACCCCTAATGAGTGGTCGTTCGTGAACTTCAACAGACACCGGGCAAGCCTTACTCAACGGGACCTTCAACACCACCGGTGTAGTGTTCGCCGTCCGGTTCTTCGCCGTGCAGAACTTCTGCCTTGTAGCCACCCTTCATGTAGAAGTAGATCACCAGAATCAGGTAACCAATGGCCATGACCAGCGGAACCAGGGCCGTGCACTTCAGTGCCATCCGACCTCCGTAGATGCCGGCTTCTTCTACCGGGCCGATATCTTCAGGGGCAAACGCTTCCGCTCCCTGCCACCAGGTATTGAGGTTGGAAATGTATGCATCCGATTTTCCCTCTTTATCAAGCTGTTCTACTTTTTTCTCCAGATCCTGGCCATCATTGTTCAAGACACTGACCTTCGAACCATCGAGACCTTTAATCTTGGGGAGAAACAGGAAGCCGTTCGCTTCCGCAACGGAATAGCGTTCGTAAGTTTGAGGAGCAATTTCCTCGAGCTTTTCAGTCGCATAGTAATCCTGGTTGTAACCGATGCCGGGGCCACCCAACAGACCGGCTGAGAGCATACCGATGCCTCCCATGGCGCCCATGGTGATCGCGCCCCCTTTGGGGAACAGTTCGCCAACCACACCCAGCATGGTCGGCCAGAGGAAGGTTTTACCCAGGCCGTAAACAGTCACGGCGATCCAGACCCAGACGACTCCCTGTGAAGAACCGATCATGTACAGACCGATGGAACCGAAGCAGGCACTCATGAAGAGCAGACCCAGCGGATTGATTTTTTCTACAATCGGACCGGCGAAGAAACGCAGGACGAACATGATCGCTGAAGCGTAGATGAACAGATACAGTCCCTGTCCCGTAACGATGGACTCTGTGATGTTGGCAATCCAGCTGTCCGTACCCAGTTCTACATAACCGACACAGGCATGCAGCAGGAGCAGGAACAACAACAGCGGGCTGGCAAACGTCATCAACATCTGGCCAAAGCTGACACCAGCCGACTTGGCTTCCGATTGCGGAAACTTCTGCTTGATCACGATGAAACCGTAGATCAGGGTCGGCACGAGAAAGACCGCCATTGGAATTTCCCATCGCATTCCGGCAACATTGCCTTTGATGCTCGTGTAGATCGTAGCGATGATCCCGCCGATAATCAGCCCGCCCGGCCAGCCGGCGTGCAGAATGTTGAGGTAGTGCGTTTTCTGTCGAGGATAAAGTGTCGCAACCAGCGGATTGATGACCGCTTCACACAAGCCGTTCGCCACTGCAAACATGAACATCCCGATGTAGAGACACCAGTAGGTCGCATCTTTACCCATGCTGTTGAAGATGGGTGTCGCAGCAAAGGTGACCAGGGCTGACAGCACATGCAGAATGAATGCCAGCAGCAGGATCGGTTTGTAGCCGACATTGTCGGTGATCAGACTGGCCAGCAGAATCACGACACCGAAACCGACGAGGCCGCCTCCGGTAATCGTTCCCAGGTCGAACTTGGTGAATCCGTACTGGGCACCCCAGTCTGCGAGGATCCCGCCGCGGATGGCGAATCCGACGCCGGCGGCGATGAGAGTCATAAAACTCGCAATAAACAGCGGTTTGTTATTGTTCATGGTTGCGACTTCTTTGTTTGATTGAGGGCGAGAATATTAAGTGCAAGGTGTGGTTCAAGTATCAAACGTTTCAAAGCGAAACTGGAAGATGCTGATCAGGAATGGATACTTCGAAAGGTCTTGAGCACACGACGACGACTTAGCACAACCGGCTGCCGGAAAGGCAATGTTTCGAGCGGACGCTGGTTGCAGGTTGATCAGCAACGCCAGATTCTAACCAACCCCGATTGAGATTTCCACAATACGTATGCAGGAATGCGAATGTTTGTCAGATTCCTGACGTATGCAGGAATGCGAATGTTTGTCAGATTCCTGAATCTTAAGTCTCCGTGCGGTCAGGCAGCCTGCGTAAAATCAGCAGGCGTTCCCGCCGTTCCGCTTCAATCTGGTCGGGCAGGTGAATTTTCTGGCCCTCCCGCGTCAGTTCGAGCAGTCGCTGCCAGTGATCGAAGCCCATCCGCTTCCGCGACCAGTGCATCTCCTGCCAGATCTTGAGAAAGCACTGTTTGACCAGATAATCGGGAGTATCGAACAGTTGATCACAGTCCAGCCGCCAGGTCTCCCGGTTCCGATCGAGGGTCGCACGATTTAGAATCTGTGTCACATCTGCCGAAATCACTTCAGTGACTTCTTCCGCCTGTTGCGAGAGCCGTTGTAAGGCCTGCACGACAGCGGGATTGAACTCTGTTTTCAGGTAGGGGAGTAACTGATGACGAATGCGATTACGGGTAAAACGCAGATCTGTGTTCGACGCATCGGTGCGAAATTCCTGGCCGCACTCCTGCAGATATCGCACGACGTCTTCACGACCGAGATCCAGCAAGGGACGTACGAGATAGAGGTTTTCCGCCAGTAAACGAACACGGGGGATGCCTTTCAGGCCGGAGATTCCAGTGCCGCGGATGATGTGATGCAACACGGTTTCCGCCTGATCGTCGCGCGTGTGCGCGACCGCAATCCGCGTGCAGTGTTCTGCGTTCGCAGTCCGGATCAGAAATTCATAGCGGGCGGACCGACTCAGTTCTTCCAGGCCCGTCGAGGGTCCCGTCTGTTGCGGTGCCAGTTCCTGTTTTTCCAATACGAGAGGCAGATTCAATGCCCGGCAGGTCTCGGTCAGCCAGTCTGCGTCCGCGTCGGAATCTGCGCCCCGCAGGCCGTGATTCAGGTGGGCTACGACCAGAGAACCGGGGCGGCAGTCGTGCTCTGTCGCTGAGACCAGTTCCATCAGGGCGCGCAGCAACGCGACGCTGTCTGCACCACCTGAGACCGCAACCAGGGTTCTCTCGGCTTGTGTTGCAGGTGGACTCTTGTCTGGTATATGCGTTTGCTCGGCTGCAATCCGCTGCTCGCAGGCGCGCCAGCCGCGATTCACTGCTGAGACAAACTCATTCATAAGGGCAATCGTTTCTTTCACTGACGGGAGACACGCAGGCAGATCTGACGCATGAGAGCGAGATGGGAAATTGAACCAATATTTCTCGCAATATACTATCGCATCCGGAAATCTCTTGTTACCATGAATTGGGAAATTTGCGAGAAGTTTCCTCTGTCATTCGAGTTACAGACAGATTCATCTCTTCGATTCCAAAAGGAACGAACTTTGGGAATCGGCTGATGTTTCCCGTTTTTTTCTGGATGTTCTGGAGTGAGCTTTTCATAATAGTTTCATTGTATTTTATTTTTAAGTTTCCTTTCGGCATTTCCTGGCTTGATCGGGAGCATTGTCACAGAACTGTTTACGACACGGAAACTGAGCTTCAGCTGCTGTGTCAAAACAATCTCTGTGCAGTACGAGTTTCTAAAGTAGTATCAGGTACAGTTGAATTGGAGAATCAACAATGTTTGGCATTCTCAATGAGACAATCCTTGCAATTTATGTTCTGTTCACAAAAGTGGCGAAACGATTGCCGACGCTGATTCGTTCACGGAAATCCTCTTCCTGGACGGAAGAAAGCTCTTCCCCTGCACATGTTCAGACTCAACTGACGGGGCAGCAGGAGTGGGTGCGTCAAATTCTGTCTTATCTGGGGATCGAATTACGGTCGAAGGTACCCGTCCCGGTGCGCACAGACCGGAGATACTTTCGACGGCGTTAGCAGGCACCTGCACGGGCCATCTGTTTGTTGTTCAAATTCACCAAGTTCCAGACTACTGCTGAGTTAAAGCTGTTATTTGAATTTCATATCTTTATTCAGACATCTTTAGATCGATCAGAAACTCCCGGACGCTCCTGTCATTCTGAGAAATTCCTGACAACCTGCATCGTACACTTCCGGCCTGATCTCCAGGACTGGAGATTGAGGATTTGTACGGTATTGTCTCTGTTGTATGTTAACGCCAAATAGCATTCTGCAGGAAAGGGACTTTTCACCAAAGGCGCATAGGAAGCACCTGGAATATGTTAACAGAAGTCGCTATTGGAGCTACTCTGGCGCTCATTGTCGGGGCCTTCATCGGTTATTTCATTGACCGGATTCGCCGTGGATCTGCCTATCAGTCTTATCAGCAGATCCTGAAACAGGCCGAACTCGATGCCGAAAACCTGCTCAAAAGCCAGAAGCTGGAAGCCAAAGAAGAGCTGCTCAAACGCCGCGAATCTCTGGAAGAAGAAGTCAACAAGCAGCGCGAAGAGCTCTGGTCCGTTGAGAAAAAGCTCAGCAAGCGTGAGAACGCGCTCGAAGATCAGCAGGCCGATTTCCTCAAAAAGGAATCCATGATTCAGGCCACCCAGTCCAAGCTGGCCTCCCGCACCAAAGCGGTCGAAGCCCGCGAACAGGAACTGGAGCGGGCTCTGAAGAAGCAGCAGGAAGAGCTGTTCAAAATCAGTGGCCTGGATCGCGAAACCGCATCCCAGATGCTGCTCGACCGGCTGGAAAACGATCTCAAGAGTGAGACCGGTGCCCTGATCCTGAAGTATCAGAACGAACTGAAGCAGTCTTGTGATAAGCTGGCCCGCGAAACCATCGGCATGGCCGTCCAACGGTTCGCCTCCGGACACGTGGCTGAAACCACCGTCTCCACCGTGGAACTGCCCGAAGAAGAAATGAAAGGGCGGATCATCGGTCGGGAAGGTCGTAACATCCGCGCCTTCGAAAAAGCGACCGGCGTCGATGTGATCGTAGACGACACACCCGGAGTGGTTGTCGTCTCGGCCTTCGATAACGTGCGTCGGCAGATCGGTAAAATGTCCCTGCAGAAACTCGTCAACGACGGGCGCATTCATCCGGCCCGCATCGAGGAAGTCGTCGAAGAGACGCAGAAGGAACTCGAAGAATACATCCAGACCATGGGGCAGAATGCCTGTCAGGAAGTCAATATTTCCGGGGTGCATCCCAAGCTGATCGACCTGCTGGGCCGTCTGCATTTCCGCACCAGTTACAGTCAGAATGTATTGCGGCACTCAATCGAAGTTTCCGCTCTGACCGGCATCATGGCAGAACAGCTCGGCCTGGACGGGACACTTGCCCGTCGCTGTGGTCTGTTCCATGACATCGGTAAAGCAGCCGACCACGAAATGGAAGGGGGCCACCCTGCTGTCGGTGCCCAATTGCTGAAGCGGTACGGCGAATGTCAGGAAGTCGTGCATGCCGCCGCCGGTCATCACGACGACATCCGCCCCGATTACATCTACACGGTTCTGGTTGCTGCAGCGGACGCCTGTTCTGCTTCGCGTCCTGGTGCCCGCCGCGATACGCTGGAAAAATATGTGCGTCGCCTCGAAGAACTGGAAACGCTGGTTTGCGGCTTCCCGGGTGTCGATCATACCTATGCGATTCAGGCCGGTCGTGAAGTTCGCGTGATCGTCGATTCCGATCAGGTCAACGACCGCGAAGCAGCCAAGATGTGCAAAGACATCGCCAAGGCGATTGAAGAAACCCTGACCTACCCGGGCGAAATCCGGGTGACCGTGATGCGCGAGGCACGCACGGTCGAATACGCCCGCTAAGCGGGAAGATCTGCTTCCATCAGAGCAGCGATGGCCTGAGCGTCGTCGCTGCTCTGTTTTTTTAAGGCATCGATCACTTTCTTCCGCCGCTCTTCGGGATGGTTCTGGCTCAGTTTGAATTTCCCTTCGATGCGTTCGATCTCAATCCGAAAGCCGACGATTCCCTTGAGCAGTCCCTCGGTGAACTCGGCTTCCGGAGTCTGCATTGACCAGGGCACAGGCTGCGAGGCTTCATAAAACCGCACGGTTTCTGCGATGATCGCTTTCAACTCCGCGTCATCAGTGATCCGGGAATACTGACCGTATACATGCACCGCCTGATAGTTCCAGGTGGGGACTGTATTTTGTGAGGCATACCAGGTGGGTGAGATGTAAGCGTGCGGACCATGAAAGATAGCCAGCACATTCTGATTGTCTGGAGTCTCCGCTTGCGGATTCGCTCGGGCAAAGTGCCCCAGCAGGCACCCATTCTGTCCCACCCCATGCTGCAAAAGTAAAGGCAGGTGGGAAGCAAACGGCTCCTCTCCCTGATTGCTCACCAGTGTGGCAAAGCTGTGTTGCTCGATGAACGGGGGCAGTCGGCTGACGTCGGTTTCGGCAAAAGCGGCTGGGACATACATGGAATCAACTGGTCCTCGGGAAGAGAGCAGGGGGCGGAATGTACATTCAGTTCTGACAGCGGTTTCGGTTCGCAGGTTCGTCAGACTATCAATTCTCAGATCATTTCTTTAACTTGAAGTGACTGCCATCATCGTGAGGCGGAAACCACTCTGATGCAAAGGAGTTCCGAAATAATGCCCTTTATTGATATCGATTCCGTCAAGCCCCTGGAAGTCCTGCCTGGCTGTAAAATGCGGACCCCATTCGGGGAGAATCTGATGCTGTCTTACCTGGAAATGGAGGAAGGGGCCATTGTGCCCATGCACCATCATCCACACGAGCAGGGCGGAATGCTCCTCAAAGGCCGGCTGGAACTGACGATGGGGGACGAAGTGCGAACTGTCGAAGCAGGGGCGATGTTCATTATTCCCCCAACACTCCGCATCAGGCGGTTGCCGTCGATGGGCCTGCGGTAGTCCTGGATGTATTCAGCCCGGTCCGCGAAGACTACGCGGAGCTGTATAACAAGTACATCCCGACAGAGTCAGACGAAAACTGATCGCGTCAGTTTTCTATTGGTGTTGCTGCTGGCTTTGCAGCTGTTTGAATTCGTCAGCCCTGCGGAGCAACTGTTCTTTGGAGAGTACTTCCGTCTGGGTTGCGATATGCCATTGGATTCCAAAAGGATCCTTCACCGAGGCGCTCCGCTCACCGTAAAACTGGTCTGCCGGCCCCCGCTGGCTTAAGGCGCCGGCTTCCAGGGCTCTCTGATAGGTGAAATCGACATCCGGTACATAAACGTGTAAAGCTGCGGAGGTGGGCCCCCATTCCTCGCAGGCATCGGCCAGCTCAATCATGGAATCGCCGATTCTCAGTGTCGCATGGCCGATCTTGTCATCGTGGTATGAGATTAACTCAGTTGTCGCATCGAAGACGAATGTTACAAATTCAATCAGTCTCGCTGCCCCTTCTACCAGCAGATAGGGAGTGACTGCGTGGTAGCCATCGGGGGTGTAGTGGGGGGCCATCTTGATTTCTCCTGAAATGCTGGGGACTGGAGGCGAAACAGGACCCGCAATACAAACCATATTTGAACTGATTATGTGACCATTATACAATGGAATCTGTTTCAGGAATAGCAATTCATGTAAACTATTTTCCCCCTGTCAGAAACACTTGAAAACTAGCGTTTTTTATCAGTTGGACTCTTACCTTCACGCGAAATTTCGGGGAAAATCCGATGCGACTGCTGCTCATTACTCTGTTACTGTTTTCTGGGCTCAATCCGGTTCTGGCTGCCGGTCAACCCAATGTGATCCTGATTATGAGCGATGACCAGGGTTACGGTGAACTTTCCTGTCACGGAAATCCCCTGCTCAAAACTCCCCACCTCGATCAGCTGGCCGCTGAGAGTGTCCGTCTGACCGACTTTCACGTCGCCCCGATGTGCACCCCGACCCGGGGGCAACTGATGACCGGGCAGGACGCGTTTCGCAATGCCGCCATGAATGTCAGCAGCGGGCGGACGCTGCTCAGACCCGAACTCCAGACCATGGCCGACCAGTTTCAGGCGGCCGGTTATCGCACCGGCATGTTCGGGAAATGGCATCTGGGAGACAATTATCCCTATCGTCCGCAGGATCGTGGCTTTCAGGAGACACTCTGGTTCCCCTCATCACACATCAGCGCGGTGCCCGACTACTGGATCAACGATTATTTTGATGATACTTATCTGCACAACGGACACCGGGTCAAGCAGACCGGTTATTGCACGGATGTCTTTTTTCGTGAAATGCAGAACTGGATCCGTACCCGTGATGAGTCCCAGCCGTTTTTTGCCTACCTGCCTTTGAATGCCCCCCACGGACCACTGTATGTTCCCGATCAGTATCGGCGACCAGTCGAAGCAGCACTCCGGGAGCATCCCGAGGTCGTGCAACATCTCAAACCCCAGCGTAAAAAAGCACTCATCAGTTACCTCGCGATGTGCGCTAACATTGATGAAAACATCGGCAAGCTGGAACAGTTTCTGAGCGAATCGAAACTGCGCGACGATACGATCGTCATTTTTCTCACCGATAACGGCAGTACGATGGGACCTGATTACTATAACGCTGGCATGCGTGGCAGAAAGGTGACGCTCTGGGAGGGAGGCCATCGTGTGCCCTGTTTCATTCGCTGGCCACACGGTAACCTGGGCCCGGCACGTGACCTGAATGATCTGGCCCACGTTCAGGATCTGCTCCCCACCCTGGCCGAGCTTTGTGAACTCCCTCTGCCTGAGCAGCGACTGGACGGGATCAGTCTGGCGCCGCGTCTGCGGGGAGAAGTCAAATCGCTGCCGGACCGAATGCTGGTCGTCAACTACAGCCGCATGCCCATCGTCGGCAATAAGAAAAACATGTTCCTCGCGAAGCCTCGAAAAGAAGGAGCCGCCGTCCTCTGGAAACGCTGGCGCTGGCTGGAGAACCGGGAACTGTATGATCTCACCAGCGATCCGCTGCAGAAACAGAACGTGGCAGAGCAGCATCCGGAAGTCGTCGCCCGGATGCAGGCACACCTCGATCAATGGTGGCAGGAACTGCAACCGCATGTAGCCGAGCCGCAGCGCGTGATTATTGGCCATGCGGCGGAGAACCCTTCAATGCTCACCGCCTGTGAATGGCTGGACGTCTTTGTCGATCAGCAGGGGCAGGTGCGTCGTGGAATCCGCCGCAACGGGACCTGGCAGTTGTCGATTGCCGAGGCGGGCAACTATGAATTCGAATTGCGCCGCTGGCCCCGCGAAAGTGGGTTGAAGCTGAACGAGGGGACGCCGGCTGTCAAAGTAACCGATGGCCAGCTCGCCGAAGGAGTGGCGCTGCCAGTCGCGAAAGGCCGTCTCAAGATTGGCAGTTTCGAAGCGACGGCCAAACCGGATGCTGATGGGGAGTCGATTACGATTGAGACTCCCTTGAAGCCCGGACAAATGGAACTCACAACCTGGCTACTGGATGAGCAGGGGCGGGAAATCTGTGGTGCCTACTATGTCTATGTGAACCGGAAATAAACGCGAGTGCTTACTTCGGCTCTTTTTCCGAGGCATTGAGCAGTGTTTGAGCAAATGATTCCAGGTGGCGGATATTGTCACAGAAGGCGGCATACTGCATCTGCTGCCGGATTGGTTCTTTGAGAGCCCGTCCGCCGACGACGAAGGCCACATCCATACCGAATTCATCGTAGAGTTCGGCGTAGTTCTGCAGGAATTCCTGTTCGTTACGGATGTAGCTCACACTTAGCCAGAACATCCGCGGCCGCTGTTGCTCAATTGCCGCGGCCAGAGTGGAGAAGGGGAGGTTGGTTCCCAGTGATGACGCATTCCACTTAATGTCACGAAGCACCAGTTCAACCATAGTGGTCGCCAGGCTGTAGAGATCCCCTTCCACCGCACCACCGAAGGCCACGGGAGCATCAAGTGGGGGATTAGGAATCAGTGTCCGTAACTCATGCAGCAGGCGGAGGGCCAACTCGCAACCTCGTCGTTCCTGGTACACCTCAGCGTTTCCACATTCCCACCGATCACCAATGGTCATAAAGGAGCGTGCGATTACCAGATCGCAGATGGCGCTGATACTGTGTTCCGCCAGGTAAAGGTCCAGCACGACCTTACGGCAGAGATCTTCTTCACCCTTTAACAACGCTTCGGTCAGCTGCTCTTCAGCACGGTCAATGACCCGACTAGTCTGTCCAGTCGTGGCAGGGAGCCCCAGCACTTCGGGACGTACCAGGTCGTACTTACTGGAACGTAAAAATTCGATCAGATCTGGCAGGGCGATCCGACGGTGTCCCCCAGCCGTGTACTGGGTGGGGATCACTCCTTTGTCGCACCAGCGTTTGACGGAAGATTCACTGGCCTGAATGGCGCGGGCTACCTGTTTAGAAGTCAGAAATTCGTGCATTAGACTTGATTCTGATGTGGACGATATGGTCGTTATCGAAAAAGAACAAAAACATTGAGTTGACTTATCTTAGTTTGGAAAGTGTAATCTGACAAGTCACATAATTATAAGTTGGTCAATGGTAACAGGATACATTTAGTTTCTCCGAAATGAACGTTTTGAACGAATTTGTGGTTGTTTTTGTTTTCCTGCATGTGTATAAATGATGTAGACGAAATGAACGAATTTCGATTTTCAGGAATACGAAAATGATAGTATGTTCAAAAGATCATTGTAAGCAGTCATCACATCAGCTGGCAGAACGTGCTCGTAAGATCCTGCAGGCTGAAATCGACTTCATCCCGAATCCCAGCTTTCAGGATTCAGACGCAGACGAACTAATTCTGGGGCAACCCTTGCCTGAGAGTAAATCAGAGATTCCAACTGCTGCCTTCACGAAACCGGGCAGCCGGGCACTCTCGACTCAAATCGCCCGTCTCTGCCGCTCAGAAGTACTGTCTGCAGCTGACGAGCAGGATCTGTTCCGCAGGATGAACTACCTCAAGTTCAAAGCCAATATGCATCGTTGCAAACTAGACCCGGAGGAGGTCGAGCCCTGCGAGCTGGAGCGAATCGAAAATCTGCTCCAGCAGGCAGAACAGGTTCGCGACCAGATCTTTCGCAGTAATATGCGACTGGTGGTCTCGATCGTCAAGAAATGTGTGACTCCTGGCGTGAGCTTTGACGAGCTACTGAGTGATGGCTGCCTCACGCTGATGAATGCCATCGAAAAGTTCGATTATGCACGGGGATTCCGTTTCAGTACGTACGCATACCACTCCATTTCGAATTACGCGTATCGCAAAATTGCCAATCGCCGCAAGGAACGCAATAAGTTCAAGCAGCTGGGCGAAGAGCGCACCCTGGAAGAGTTACAGGAGCAGAAGAATCCGATGATGGTCCGCGCGGTCTGGGATGAACTCTCCGACCTGCTCAAGCAGACGATTGACACCCTCGATCAGCGGGAACAGTTTATTGTTCGCAGCCGCTTTGCTCTCGGCAAACATCGCAAGATTCAGACCTTTCAGAAACTGGCCGACGAACTCGGCATCTCCAAAGAACGAGTGCGTCAGCTCGAACAGCGGGCCGTAGCCAAACTGAGAGCACTCGCAGAAGGATCGCGTCTCGATGCGATTCGCGAACTCGTCGGCGGCTGAATTTAACGTTTATTTAACGACAAGAACGGTGAAGTATGGATCGTGAATACTGCGAAATCGAAGCCTTCTATGATGGCGACTGCCCGCTTTGTCGGCGGGAGGTCAACCTGCTGAAGCGATTCGATCGCCGCCACAAGATTCATTTCACCGATATTGCCGCGCAAGACTTTGATCCAGAGGTCTATGGCAAAACACAGGCAGAATTTATGGAAGAGATGCAGGGGCGTCTCCCCGACGGTTCCTGGGTCAGCGGTGTGGAAGTATTTCGTCGACTCTATTCTGCGATTGGTCTCCGTTGGCTCGTGATTCCCACCCGCCTGCCCGGTATTTCACACAGTCTCGATTATTTTTACAGACATTTTGCCCGTCACAGGTTAAGATTGACGGGGCGCTGTCAGCAGGGGCAGTGTACAGTGAAGCCGCCTCAAGATAAGGTACATACATGAAAATTGCCATCATTGGTAGCGGCATTTCCGGTCTGACAGCTGCCTGGTTTCTACACCGAAAGCACGACGTCACAATCTTCGAAGCAAATAATTACATCGGCGGGCATACCAACACGATAGAGGTCAATCTGGACGGCGAACAACATCCTGTCGACACCGGGTTCATCGTTTTTAACCACCAGACCTACCCGAACTTCACCCGCATGCTGGACCGACTGGGAATCACATCACAGCCGACCCGGATGAGTTTCAGCATGAAGTGTGAACGAACCGGGCTGGAATACCGGGGTGCCGATCTGAATGGGTTTTTCGCTCAACGCAAGAATCTGTTCAACCCTCGCTTCTACAAGCTCCTGAGTGATATTTTTCGTTTCAACAAACATTCGCTGGCCCTGCTGGAATCAGATAACGATACCCTGACGGTCGGCGAATACCTCAAGCGTGAGAACTACTCCCGCGAATTCATCGATCAGTATTTTCTCCCCATGGGGTCGGCGATCTGGTCCTGCCCGGTAGGCACTTTCGAACAGTTTCCCATTCGCTTCATCGTGGAGTTCTACCGCAACCATGGCATCCTGGCGATCCGGGAACTGCCTGAGTGGCGTGTGGTTTGTGGCGGCTCACAGCAGTATGTGAAAGCGATCACCGCCGACTTTCGAGAGTCAATCCGTCTGCAGACCCCCATTAAAGCTGTCAGGCGTCTCACGGAAGGTGTGGAAGTGGCTCCGGTCAATGCTGCTCCTGAAGAGTTCGATCACGTGATTTTTGCCTGTCACAGCGATCAGGCTTTGAGAATTCTCGGTAGCGACGTACACCCGGTCGAACGCGAACTGCTCTCCGCATTCCCCTATGAACCGAATATCGCCCAGCTGCATACCGACACGGGCGTTTTGCCACGCAGTGAACGTGCCTGGGCCTGCTGGAATTACTTCATGCCCAGGGGAGAGAATCGCAAAGCGACCATTACTTACAACATGAATCAGCTGCAGAGCCTCGACTCACAGCATACGTTCTGTGTGACACTCAATGGTGAGGAGCGGGTCGATCCTTCCAAGGTCATTCGTCGTATCGAATATGCCCATCCCATTTTTACGATCGAGCGGGCTGAGACTCAGCGGCGTCACGCGGAAGTGATCAATCAGAGAAAAACCTCGTTTTGTGGTGCCTATTGGGGCAATGGATTTCACGAGGATGGTGTTAACAGTGCCCTGGCGGTCTGCCGAAATTTACTGGAAACTGAAGATATATGGAAAGCGGAATCTACACCGGCTGGGTTCGACACAGACGACTTAAACCCGTCGAACACAGCTTTCGCAATCGAATCTACCTGATGTACCTCGATCTGGATGAACTCGATTCCGTGTTCGAGGGACGCTGGTGCTGGTCTACCCGTCGTCCGGCTCTGGCCCGGTTTCGCAGAGCAGATCATCTGGGCGATCCGGGACAACCACTGGGAGAATGCGTTCGCGACTTTGTGGTAGAGCAGGGCTATCCCCGACCCGAGGGGCCGATTCGGCTGCTCACGCATCTGCGGTATTTTGGATTTGTGATGAACCCGGTTTCTTTCTACTACTGTTTTAATCGTGCAGGCACAGACTGGGAAACCGTCGTCGCGGAAGTGAACAACACGCCCTGGGGAGAACGGCACTGTTATGTGATTTCACGGAAACAACTGGAAACAAACGGGGACGATCAATTGATGCAGAAGGTCTTTCATGTTTCGCCTTTCATGCCTCTGGATATGCAGTATGGCTGGAAACTGACAGAGCTCCATCAAAAGCTGACCGTGCATATCGATAACTATCGTGAAAGTGAAAAAGTATTTGACGTTACGATGCAACTGGAACGTCGGGAGATCACAACCCGCAACCTGTGGCAGGTCCTGCTGACTTATCCGCTGATGACCTGGTACGTGTTCGCGGCGATCTACTGGCAGGCACTACGCCTATGGTGGAAGAAGGTTCCCTTCTATCCCCATCCCAGTCATCTCTCGACCACAGATAATCAAATTACAGGCACAGAGCCCAACGCGAGGACCTCATGAGTACCATCAACGAATCCCCCGAGCTGACCTGGAACGCAACTGCGTCTGCCGGTCTCATGGACACGACCTGCCGCAAACTGTTACTGAAGAAATTACAGTCGATGCAGCACGGTCGGATAACCCTCATCGATGGAGAACAGGAGCAGCATTTCGGCGATCCGGATGCCGGCTTACGCGCCGTTGTCCTGGTGCAGAATCCCCGCTTCTACCGTCGGGCTGTCCTCGAGGGAGGCTTAGGCATTGCTCAATCACTGATCGATGGTGACTGGTCCTGTCATAATCTGACGGCACTGGTGCGGATCTTCATTCGCAACCTGGAAGTCACCGATCGCTTTGAAGGGGGCATGGCCTGGTTCCGACAGTGCGCCGCTCGTCTCGGACACTGGCTCAGACGGAATACACGCCTCGGCGCTGCCCGCAACATTCATGCACACTATGATCTGGGGAACGATTTTTACCGCCTCTTCCTGGATGAAACCATGAGCTATTCCTGCGGCGTCTTCGAACAGGAGACCGACACCATGCAGGAAGCCTCTTTGAATAAGCTGGACCGCGTCTGCCGGAATCTCAATCTGAAACCGGGCGATCATCTGCTGGAGATCGGCACGGGTTGGGGAGGGCTGGCCGTGCATGCCGCCCAGTTTTATGGTTGTCGGGTGACGACCACTACCATTTCGCAGGAGCAATACAACCTGGCTGCCGAGCGTGTGGACGCCGCCGGACTGACCGATCGTGTGACACTCCTGCTGAAAGACTACCGCGATCTGGAAGGACAGTACGATAAACTGGTTTCGATCGAAATGATTGAAGCGGTCGGAGCCGAATTCTTCGAGACTTACTTTCAGAAGTGCTCAGACCTGCTCAAGCCGGACGGCATGATGTTGCTGCAGGGAATCGTAATCAAGGATCAGCGCTTCAAGGAATATCTCAAAAGCGTGGATTTCATCCGCCGCTACATCTTCCCGGGAGGCTGCCTCCCTTCGGTGGCCGCGATCCTGGAAACTACGTCACGGGTGACCGATTTCCGCCTCCTGCAACTGGAAGACATCGCTCCCCACTATGCCCAGACACTCCGTTGCTGGCGGGAAGCCTTTCATGAGCGGATCGACGCGGTCCGCGCGCAAGGCTATTCCGAGTCATTCATTCGCATGTGGGATTATTATTTCTGTTACTGCGAAGCCGCTTTCGAGGAGCGGCAGTGTAACACGGTGCAGATGCTGCTCGCCAGGCCGGCGTGTCGCTTCGATCTCGTACGTCACAATGCACTTCGCGACTTGACCAAACAGGCTGAGGAGGTGATAGCTTGAATCCCTGGTGGATGATTCTGATCGGCGGCGCAGGCATGTCGGCTGTCATGGGACTGCTCTGGTTGCTCCAGAAACGGACCGGGGATGCAGGCATTGTTGATGTTGCCTGGGGCATGGGAGTCGGCTTGCTCAGTCTGTTTTTCGCCTGGGGAAGTGTGGAAGGCGATTTGACCAGGCGGATCATCGTCGCGACGTTGGCTCTGCTCTGGTCTCTAAGACTCAGTGGTTACATTCTCTATCGCGTATTGACCATGCCCGAAGACGGGCGTTATCAGACCCTCAAAGAAAAATGGGGCACCGCCGCCCAGGGGAAACTCTTCTGGTTCTATCAGCTTCAGGCGGTGGGAAGTCTGCTCTTTGCTCTGCCGATGTTGCTGGCAGCTCGAAGTACGGCACCGCTGGGGTTTCTTGATTATCTCGGAATCGCAATCTGGTTTGCTGCTATCTCTGGGGAACTGATCGCCGATCAGCAACTCTCCCGATTTCGTTCAGATCCGCACCAGACGGGGCAGGTCTGTCAACGCGGACTCTGGCACTATTCACGGCACCCCAATTACTTTTTTGAATGGCTGCACTGGTGGGCCTACGTCTGTCTGGCCATCCAGGCTCCCTGGGGTTGGCTGACAATTCTCGGCCCGCTCCTGATGCTGCATTTCATCCTCAATGTGACGGGAATTCCTCCTACGGAAGCCCAGGCCATCAAGAGCCGGGGCGAAGCCTATCGCGAATATCAGCGGACCACGAGTGCCTTCTTTCCCTGGCCTCCTAAATCAAAACAGGTGACAACATGAAAACTGACATGCTGGTGAATCTGGCCATTGAATGTGTGGAGCGGGGCTGGGTCCCCGACAGTCTGGTCCGGCGTGCCATTCGCAGGCTCTGTAGCAAACGACTCGATAGCCTGGATGGGGGGAGTCCTGCCGCGGATGCTGAAAATCGACGTGCATTCGTCGAGGCTGCCCTTAAGAGCCCGATTGCCCTGGTTCCGGAGAAGGCCAACGAACAGCATTACGAAGTACCTGCCGCTTTTTATGAGCAGGTACTTGGATCGCAGCGGAAGTATAGCTGCTGTTACTGGCCGGAGGGGGTGACTACACTCGACGATGCAGAAGTCGCTGCTTTAAAAGAGAGCTGCCTGCATGCACAACTTGAAGATGGCATGCAGATCCTGGAACTGGGCTGCGGCTGGGGCTCGTTGACGCTCTGGATCGCCGAACAGTATCCTCAATGTCACATCACTGCTGTTTCCAACTCTCATTCTCAACGGGCAGCGATCGAACAAATGGCGCGTGAACGCGGCTATGCTGACCGCGTCAATGTGATTACTGCAGACATGAACGATTTCGAACCCGAGCAAAAATTCGATCGCGTGGTCTCTGTGGAAATGTTCGAACACATGCGGAATTATGCCCGCCTGTTAAATCGCATTTCCGACTGGCTGGTTGACGACGGGAAACTCTTCGTTCATATTTTCTGCCATCGTAACTATGTCTACGAATTCAGCGATCAAAATGCAGACGACTGGATGGCCCGGCATTTCTTTACCGGGGGGATCATGCCCGCGGATAACTGGTTTTCACACTTCCAGCAACACATGCAGGTCGAACAGCAGTGGCGCTGGAACGGTCGTCACTATCAGCTGACGTCCGAGGCCTGGCTGAATAATCTAGACCAGCGTAGCGCTCAAGTCCTGCCGATCCTGGCAGAAACTTATGGGACACAGCAGGCCCACCGCTGGTGGATGCGCTGGCGTCTGTTTTTCCTCGCGGTCGCGGAACTGTTCGGTTACCAGTCCGGGGAAGAGTGGTACGTCTCACACTATTTGTTGAGTAAAACAACAGTGAAGCATGATGCCCCGTCACTTCCTGACAAAGTGACGGAACACTCTCTGCATTAAAACCGGGAGATTATTCGCCCTCTTCGGACATACCCTGCAGATCTTCTCTGACTTGGGGAAGTTCCCGCAGACAACGTTGCATTTCGGTAGAGAGTTCATCGATCAATGCATCAATGGTTTCCAAGTGGTCCTCAGTGCCGGTTTGCTCAATTTCCTGTGATAACTGTTGCAGGGAGGCTGCACACAGAATACTGGTAGCTCCCTTGAGTGAATGCGCTACTTCAGCAACCCCTCGGGCATTGCCCTGATCTGCATGTTCGCGAATATGTGCCACACGCGTTTCGCCTGAGCTTTCCAGTTCATCCAGCAGCGATTCAATAAGTTCCAGATTACCGCAACAAAGCTCCATCAATGCAGCCGTGTCTATCGTACGATCTGTGCAAACGACAGTTTCTGTTTTTACAGAAACTGATTGCTGGCGAGATGCTTTCCGGGCATGGAACTGGTCGAGCAGCTTTTTGATCTGCACTTTCTGTACGGGTTTACTGATATAGTCATCCATGCCGGCTTCCAGGCAGCGCTCCCGATCTCCTTTGATCGCATTCGCAGTGAGTGCCACAATGTGGAGATGTCCCTCAAGTTCCCCTGTCTGTTCCAGTTCACGAATCTGCCGGGTGGCTTCCAGCCCGTCCAGTTCCGGCATCTGACAGTCCATCAGTACCAGATCGTAATTGTGTCGTTTAACCGCTTCGATGGCCTCCAGTCCATTGACCGCTGTATGACAAATGCAGCCGAACTGTTTCATCAACTCGGTAACGTACATCTGGTTGATGTTATTATCCTCTGCCAGCAGAACCGTCGTTGCCGACAGAAATGCGTGTTCTTCATCCTCCTGATACGCATCGAGATCCTGTATGCGAGGCAGGCTGGACTCCTGTTGAAACAGGTTGCAGAGCACCTCATACAGCTTGTGTCGATTCAGCGGTTTATGCAACAGGGCAGCAGCGCCACTCTCCTGCAGTTCGCTCTGGCTCAGATGTGTTTCAGGCGAACGGGAGATCAGAATGACCTTGGGATCTGCGTCCTTGAGTTCGTGGGCCAGAACCCTTCCACTCAGGTCCGGCAGTTCCAGATCGGTCAGCACCAGGTCAATGATCTCCTGGTTGTCGTGTGCCCGTTCCAGAATCGAAAGGGCTTCCGCGACAGATACGGCGAGGTCTGTTTTCAGTCCCCATTCTTTGGCGAAATCGTGCAGGATCTGCAGACACTTCTGATTGTCGTCGACAATCAGGGCCCGTTTCCCAGCCAGCGGTGAGCGGATCGGGAGTGCCACCGAAGTGGGAGAGATGATTTCAAATGGAATCTCAAACCAGAAGGTCGAACCTGCGCCCTCCTTGCTCTCGATACCAATCGATCCCCCCATTAATTCGACCAGGTTCCGGGAGATGACCAGCCCCAGTCCGCTGCCTCCATAATTGCGTGTGGTCGAAGCATCAACTTGAGTAAATGACTGGAACAAGCGGTCCAGTTTGTCTTCAGAGATACCAATGCCCGTATCACTCACAGTGAAGCGGATCGTGATCTGATCGGTCTCCTGTTCGATGGCTTCCGCACGCACGGAAACTTCACCCGTTTCGGTAAACTTAATCGCGTTGCCGACGAGGTTCACCAATACCTGCCGCAGTCGATAACTGTCTCCCTTAAGAATCAGTCGCGTGGCTGGATCAATAGAACAGGGAAGCTCCAGATCTTTCTCAGCAGCTCGCCAGACCATAGTGCTCATGGTGTCCATCAGCAGTTTTTCTATGTCAAATTGATGCAGGTCCAGGTCCAGTTTGCCGGCTTCGATTTTGGAGAAGTCGAGAATATCATTGATCAGGCCCAGCAGCGATTCACCACTGTTCCGGCAGGCATCGACGAAGTCCTGCTGCTGTCGGTTCAGGTTTGTACCGGCCAGTAATTCTGTCATGCCGATCACTCCATTGAGTGGCGTACGCAGTTCGTGGCTCATATTGGCCAGGAAATCACTCTTGGCCCGGCTCGCTTCTTCCGCGACCTGTTTGGCGTCTTTCAGTTTTTCTTCGGTCTCTTTCTGCGCGGTGGCATCCAGTACGAAACAGAGACAGAGGTCCTCCGCTTCATCCAGGCGCGTCATGCCCAGTACAACGGGAACGCGGCTGCCATCTTTACGGTAGTATTCTTTTTCGATCGGTTTTGCTGCGCCGGTTTCCAGCATTTCCTGCAACACTTCCTGATCGCGCTGCTGCCACTCTGTCGGCGTCAGCTCCTGGCAGTTGATTAACCCGGCTTCCAGGTCGTTGGTCGTATAGCCGAGAATGCGGAGCAGTTCGTCATTCGCCTGTTCGACACTGCCGTCAAAGCGACAGGTCATGATTCCCAGGATGTCGGCCTGTCGCAATTTACTGAACTGTGAGTTGGCCATGCGCAGGGCCAACTCCGACTGTTTGCGGGCCGTCACATCGACCTGGGTGGCGATGAAGTTCAGCAGGATGTCATCGTCATCAAACACTGGATCGATCTTGAGCTCGATCCAGTACTCACGTCCGTCGCGATCATAATTCACGATTTCCGTCGCGATGCTCTCTTTTTTCTGCAGGCTGTCTCTGATGCTGGCAATCGTATCTGAGTTTGCTTCCGGACCCCGTAATATATCACAGAGGTGCTGTTCCATCACCTCGTTGAGTGTGTAACCACTCAGCGTGGTAAAGGCATCATTAACCCATTCTATATAACCCCGGGCGTCGGAGATGATAACCGAATGCTTGGTTTTACTGGCGACCAGGGACAGTTTTTTGACTTTCTGGTGATACATCTGTAATGCTTTTTCGGCTTCTTTGCGCCCCTGGATATTCTCGATCAGGAAGATGAAGTGCCGTGGTTCTCCGGTTGGCAGACGGACCAGTGAAACAGTCATGTTAGTCCAGACAACCGCTTGATCCTGTGTAAGGTATCGTTTTTCAACCGAGTAGGAATCGATTTCACCTGCCAGTAATTTCGAGACCTGGACGAGGTCTGCATCCAGATCGTCCGGGTGAGTGAGGTCCTGCCAGTTCTGATCCAGCAGCTCCTGATCCGTGTAGCCCAGCAGATCGCACAACCCTTGATTGAACCGCAGCCAGCGACCATCGGGAGACACGTGGGCGATTCCCATCGCAACCTGCTCAAAGGTGCTGCGATAGTTCTGCTCACTTTCGGAAAGGGCATTTCTCTGGATCTGTTGTTCTGTGAAATCATGGTAGACGCCGACAAACAGTTTCGGCTCACCAATATCATCAAAGACCGCATGCCCCTGAGCATAGATGTAATGTACCGAGCCATCCCGGTAAATCACGCGATATTCACAACTGTAAGGAGTGCCGGTATCGACGCTGTTATTGAAACAGGTTTCGACACGTTCCCTGTCAGCGGGATGCAGTCGCTTGCTGAAATCTTCGTAGTGCAGTTCCGTTTCCTCGGCAGGTACATCGAACATCTCCCGCGTCTGCCGGTCCCAGTTGAGCAGGTTGGTTTTCAGATCGAGCTCCCAGACGCCGATCTGTCCAGCTTCCAGCGCATAATCCAACCGTTCCTGGCTCTCCTGCAGCTTCGTACCTAACAGCGCCGCGGAAGGAAGTTTGAGTGCCTCGGGAATCAGACGGATTAATACGAAGACCGTAATCCAGGAGACGATCGCGGTACTGGCCTTAATCAACCCGGAAAAACGGTAAACGGGCCACCAGAAGATGCCCGCTTCAATCAGATGTCCAAAACCGCAGAACAGAATGAAAGCGGCAAACAGCCAGATAATTCGCGGGAAGGGGAGATCTTTGCGCTGTAACAGGAAGTAGAGCAGCATCACCGGAATGGTGAAATAGGCACCGAAGATGGCAATGTCAGACAGGATATGCAGCCAGCCCACATCACTCGACCAGGTACCACAATACCAGCGCTGCGGGTAATCGTTGGTGTCGAACAGTTTCGAGAAAAACGTAACCGGCCCTTCGGCTTGCAGCTCTGGTTTGGCAGCTGCTTGCGCACAATGACCGCCAGCACAACTTTTTGCAGTCGCGGGTGCGGATGTTTCGGCAGCGATTGCAGAGGCCATCATCCCCGGCAGCAGTGCACACAACAGGCAGATAGTCCAGAGTTTTCTGGCGCGAACTTTGAGTACAGTATCCAGACGCATAATCTAATCTCATACTGGAAAGAGAAGAGCCGGCGATTCTAAAGTGCCAGACAAAATCGCTGCAGGCAGGTGATCGGATCCCCACGGGACGCATCAACGACCATTGAAATCTAGGTCAGGAAGTTTGCAGGTGAGTGAAAAACCGCAGGCTTCCCACAAGTTGCAGGGATATTCCTCACGCTGTGGAAGGCGGTAGAATCCTTATGACCGTTGAATGAGATATGAGCCATAAGAAAAAGAAGGTTCGTTCCTGAGCGGTCACATCAAAGCAGAGATCAAGTAGTAATGCTGTTATTCGAGTGGTTTCAACTCCCCTCGTGGAGACGGATTTACAGTGCGGTCGACCTCGTCAATCAACTGCTGTTCAATCTCTTTGATGCGCAGCTCAAATGACTGCATTTGTTCTGGTTCCTCTTTGATCTCCGCTTGGATACGATCCACTTCCTGCAGGGGTTCCAGCAGGTTGAGTAGAGCCTGAGATCGTTTCTGGTAATCCTTGTTTTCCGCCTTGATCACAGAGGGCAGGGCAGCCAGGTAAACCATTGTCACAACCAGCAGAACGACCAGGCTGGAACGCCTCAGCAGGAGAACTCCCTCTTGCCAGATCTGCGAATCCAAGGCATTCGACGAACGTGACCGGCGCAGGAGAGACCAACTGAGTAGAATTGACAGAGACAGCAGGACGGCGAGTCCTTCTCCATGATGTGACGTCCACTGCGGATAAATCCAGATCCATGTGGGGATCTGTTTTTGCGGTTGCCGGTTCTGGGCGGCCAGCGCGAGAAATGGATTCTCATCAGCCACGGAAATATCACCGCCGAACCAGGTTTGTATTTCTGCTGGATTCAGTGAGCCTCGAAAGACCATAGAACCGGTGGGAACGATCAATAGAGTGACCAGGAAAACGAGGCCCCAGACAGTCAGCTTGCGGCGTGCAGACCACCCGGGGGAACATAAAAAACGAATCACGATGAAGACCGCCGTTCCATAAAGAACGGCGAGCAGCAGTGAAACCGGGATGAACAATGCCAGGGAAGCGTGTAGCCAGGACTGTTCCACAATTGTCTGCAGGGGTCTATATTGAAAACAGATCAGGACAGGAATCAAGAGAACCAGCAGCAGCGAAATTAATGGGATCCAGGTAATATTTCCTCGCTTACGGATCATTCGCAGAGAAAAGGTTAATATCAGAATCAGACTGACCCAACCGAGAGTCAGCAGCAGGATGTTCCAGACACGTTCCGGAAGGGCATCCGCCGGGATTACTCCCCAGAGAAACAGGCTCAGGCTCACTCCAGAAAACCAGGCAACCAGGGTTCGCCACCAGCCCGGTCGAGACGCGGTACCTGTTTCACACCAGCCAGCCCAACGAGCAGTCAACACCAGCAACAGTGAGAGTAGAAACAACAAGAGAATAAAAGGTTGGCTGAGTTCAGTCAGCGTTGTTGCGAGGGGCGCCTCAAATGCGGGTTGTGCGTCCTGCTGAGCATGATAACGGTTCAGGGCTTCCATAAAGAGCTTCCGCTGCAGCCAGGCCTGATGCAGATCCTGCTTCAGTTGAACAGCTTCCTCAGGAGTGAAAGACTCCGGATGTGTCTGCAACACCTGGAATGAATGTCCCAGTCCCAAAGTGCGGAAGCTGTATTTAAAGAATGTCAGTTCATACAGATTGTCACGGCCCTGCAACTGCTCTACGATTCGCAATTCACGGTCTGCATTCCGTATCACTGCGGCGTACTTTTTTTGCAGCAGATCGGATTTGCAGGAATTGTCCAACCAGCGTAGCAGTCGAATGACAATCATTTCAGCGGGATAAATGGCATTCCGCCCTTCTGCAGCTTTGATCTGCTCGCCCCGCGGGAGTGATGTCTGTTCTAAAAAGGCCAGGGTCGCCGACCAGGTAATCGCCCCCATATCCAGGGTTGGTTTTTTCTGTCCCGCCTCCAGTCGTTGCTCAGCCTGTGCATAGATTGGGGGATTCGTGATTTTCAGAGTCAGACGATATTCGTCATCCCAGACCGGTTCGGCGGACTGCTGATAGAACCTGATCGCTGCCAGGTAGTCGTAGAATGCATTCTCCGGATCATGGGCCGCACACTCATCCAGCAGCGACAGCCAGTCCTCGGTGGACGGTTCCCACTCTGATTCATCGCTCAGCACAAACAGCAGTAACGCGCGCTGTCTCCAGAAATCGACATCTTCCGGGGCAAGTTGCGTGGTGATCGCTGCCTGTTTCAGACAGGCAGCGCGACACAGAGCCTGATACTCTGCTTCTGCCCGATCTCTGAGTTCAAACAGGTTTCCAGAAAGTTCCCTCGCGTCTTCAGTCGTTAAGATGTCCCGCTTGAGAAACTCATACTGCGGCTCGGTGAGCATCCAGGCTGCCCCCAGCGCGACCTGGGCGTCGGTCCGGGTTGCGGGGATTTGCTCAACCTGCTGCAACCAGTATTGCGCCTGTTCCTCGGGAAGTTCCTCGCTGACCGACGTCGTTTGCCCCAGCAGACGCCAGGCTTCCGCTTTCCAGTCATGCCACAGCGAATGCCAACCTGAAGGGGACCCGCTGACGACAATAACCAGGCGCAGGCCGAGCACCACGATGACCAGGCACAAGATCAGCCGGGGCCACTTTGATTTTCCTTGCCGGTCTGTTACCACTGAATCGCTTGGCATATGGAATGACAAACGTCTGTTATAGCAGAATGGATCAACGGGTTCTTACTATTTTCCCCGTGATTTCAGGATTTCTTCAATCAATGTCAGTTTCTGCTGCTGGTATTTGAGTAAACGTCCATCGCCATACAGACAGAGCAGTGAAATGGGAAACACAATCAGAGCACAGACGGCCATCCAGAGTGGAACCCAACCCGGAAACAGATGCAGGCTGAAGATTCCTGCAGACACGAATGCCATGATCAGGTGACTGCGGACGCGTAGTTGCTGAATGCGAATCTGCTTCCGGACCTGTGGTGCCAGTCGTGCCGGGTTCTTTCCGGCCAGTTCCTGTTCAATGTCGATTTCCATTCGGATCGCTTCATCCTTCCTGGAAGAGTCCATTTAAGTCCGGACTTCAGTCTGTTCCCTGCGCTGATATCGATACTGCATGCCCAGCAGGACAAAACCGATGATGGGCAGCACGATGTCCGTGTAAAAGATCAGCCCGGCATTCCCGGGAGCAAAGTTATGGGCTGTGATCATCTGGTAGACGTGTCCGCCTGCAGCGCCCAGAAGAAACATCGACGGCCCAACCACCGCTGCGGCCCGCATGCCCAGACTGCCACGGAATGCCAGAAAGCCCACCACAGCATAACCCAGACTGGCGGTCCCCACTTCAAACTGAAACGGACTCTGGGACCAGCCGATGAAACTGGCTGCCATCTCGCCAAAAAACGAATGCATGATGAAGTTATAGAAGAAAGAACAGCCTATGGAAAAGAATAGTAACCAGGCAAACAGGGACTCAACAATGTTCGCTCGTGACAATGGTCGCGGTTTTCTCAAGAGAGAAAATCCGGAAACGATCAGTCCCAGGATCAGAAAGGTGAGAGTAAAATTTTCCATGACAAATTGAATCAGCTTACCCATAGGTCACTCTCTGTTGGAGAAAGTTGTGATAATCACATTAGTTTACATCGTCTCAGCATTTATACAGTTGTTATCTATCGGCTATTCTATTAGGGTTGCTAAGCATCAGCTTGTTTTTTGAGAAATCAAAAGCGATTTCACAGGAATCAGGCAGTGAGGAATGTAACTGATAATGCGAACTAAGCATAAAGATCACAGTTACTTAAGAAATATTTATTCAATCTGATTGAAAAACGAAGAGGAAGCCACGAGGAAGCCCCCCGAGTTTGTTAACCGCGTGCAGGCTGCATTGAAGCCCGCCGGGTGAGAACTCATAAAACAGGGGGGAATATACAATATGACAAACAGTGTAGTCTGTAAATTTGGTGGAAGTTCCGTAGCGAACGCTACTCAAATCGAAAAAGTCCGTCGCATTGTCGCCGACAATCCCCAACGACGGTTTGTGGTGGTCTCGGCTCCGGGGCGAGTCCAGAAAAACGAAGAAAAGATCACCGATCATCTGCTCAACATTGCGACCCGGGGGCAGCACTTTCGCGACTCCCGCAAGTCGATCTCCGCAACCGAGAGCAAACAGGCGGTCATCAATCGCTTCAGCGGCATCATCTCCGACCTGGAGATCGAAGGCAACGACCTGATCGAGTCGCTGAAAACCGATCTGGAGCCCAACCTGGATGGCGATAAACGGATCGCATTCCTTGCTTCGCGGGGCGAGCACTACAATGCCCGGATCATCGCGCGGTATTTTCAGAGAAAAGGCATGGAAGCCCGCGCGTGTCTGCCGGAAGAATTCGGCTTCCTGGTCACTGACAGTTACCTCGATGCCAAAGTCGAAGAGCCCGCCTACGATAACATTGCGGTCCTGGACGAGGAAGAGACCGACATGGTCACCGTCATTCCCGGTTTCTACGGCGTGACCGCACAGGGAGAGATCGCCGTCTTTTCCCGTGGCGGTTCCGATCTGACCGGAGGCGAGATTGCCTATGCGATCGACGGCGACAAGTACGAGAACTGGACCGACGTGAGCGGTGTGCTCGAATCCGACCCCCGCATCATCTCTGCCGCCCGGGCGATTCCCCGGCTGACGTTCAAAGAGATCCGTCTGCTCTCCTCCAAAGGAGTGAATGTCTTTCACCTCGACGCGATGCTCAACTGCCGGAAACGCAAAATTCCGATTCATGTCCGCAATACAAATCACCCCGAAGCCGCCGGTACGCAGATTCTCAACGAGCGCGTACCGGAAGAGGGCGTGGTCGGCATCGCCCGGCTGGACAACATGGCTTATATCTACCTGGAAAAGGACATGCTCTGCGAAGAGGTTGGCTTCACCGCGACATTGTTAAAGATCTTCCAGAGCTACGGGATCAACACCTACCATTATCCAACCGATAAAGACGACATCGCCGTTCTGGTCAAGCAGGATGACCTCAAAGGGAGCATCAACGACCTGCGGCGGGCCATTGAAAAACAGCTCAAGCCCGATTTTATGGACGTGGTCTACAATCTGTCAGTCATCACACCGGTCGGCCTGGGACTCAAACGCAACTCCTATCCGCTGGTCGATGCGATCAACGCGCTGGGTGAGCACCATATTCCGATCGAAATGATCGATCAGAGTCCCTCACAGATCTGTTTCCATATCGGCGTCAGTCAGGCCGTCGCCGACGATGCCTTAAACATTCTGTATCGGGTCCTGATTAACGACACCCGCGCCTGAGGCTGAGGGCGGTCTGCCTGCTTCAATATCCCGGAGGGAACTGTCCCTCCAGGGCTTCCGCTACCAGTTCATTCAGCACCTGATCGTTAAACTCGTAGCGCACACGACCTGCAAACGCCCGCGCTTCGGGACTGCGATCGTTGTGAATTAACAGGGCGATCAGGACAGCGGCGTGCTGATAGAAGGATTGATTGAAGTCGCTGTTATACCAGAAGCGGGAGTGTTGACGAAGATGCTGAGGCAGATTCGTATGAGAGGGCCGCTGGTGCAGGAAATTCAGAGCTGATAAATGGATTTCCAGAGTATGTTCAGGATCAATATATTTCCCGCATACCTGATACTCACCTGCACGAATCAAAGACGATTCGGCATCCGGATAACATTTGAAAGCCAGATCCGGGTCTTGCTCATCCAGCGTGAGAAACAGGGAGGCCGTTTGTTGCTCCTCCTCCAGCTTTTGATTGATATTGCTAAACTCAGCAAACTCGTGAACGTCACCCTCTCCGTTCAGCAGTTTTGCTTTTGCCAGATCACGGAAATCCTTGAGCTTCTGCAGAGCAGGGGGATATTCGGCTCCGAGTTCCATCCATTTTCTCAATACGGATGATCGACGAATCTCAGGTAACGATTCATTCTGATGATACCAGACATGCTTGGCCAGTGCTGCCGCATAGCGACCCGCACGCCGGTCTGCCTGGGCTTCCCTGAGAACATCCCGCGACGACCAATCGTCGGGAGGCTGCCAGTTCTCGAAATCATCTGCGGAAGCATCAGACATGAGCAAGTTCCTCGCAATACAGGTCAGGGTTCTACCTGAATCAGTTTACCATAAATGGACTGAAACGTAATCCAGCCGTTGATCCGGCCGATGTTATTGCCGATCTGAAAGCGTTTGCCCTGGATGGCTTTGATCAGATGCAGGTACTGACTGCCATTCACTTTACAGAGCACAATGTCTCCCTTCTGGAGTTCATCTTCCTCAACGGGGGCGACCGTGCAGAGCTGCCCGGATTCGATTTTCCCTTTCATGGAATTACCCCGTGGACGGAAAGAGACGGTCTCACCTGCCTGCAGTTGTTCAATGTAGTGTGTGGCCCAGCCGATGGGAGATTCGTTCTATACAGCATTGATTGGCAATAAGGAAATTAATACGGCCAGGAAGGTGGCACTGTTCCGGCCAGGGCGGAATCAAGGGCTTTATGGAAGTCTGCATTATCCCACTCTTTGCGGGCCTTGTCTGCGATGCTCCGCGCTTCTTCCTGACGGTCATTGACAACCAGCAGGGCGATCAGGATGGCGGTCTGGTTCGAGAAATGCTTATCGGAGAACTCCAGAATGCCAGGGCCGATCTGTGGGTTTTTAGCTAACTGCTGATTGGCTTCTCTTGTGCGAACCAGTAGCTGGTAAGATTTTTCCGGTTCCAGATACTCGCCACAGATTTTGTATTCTTTCGCTTTGAGCAGCGCCGGCTGAGCCAGCCTGTATGCAAGTTTTGCCTTTTCGGGATGCTCTTTGTGGAGCAGTAAAAACGTATCGACCGTCATGTTGTTTTGGTCGAGCGTGCGGTTCAGAGCTTCCAGTTCCTGGAATGAAGTCGCAACATCCTTTCCATCCAGCACCTGTTTTGTGGTCTGGTCACGTATCTCTTTCAGTTTTTCCAGTGCGGGGGGATAGATCTGAGCCAATTGATCCCAGTAGGCCAGAGCAAAAGAGAGCCGAACCCCTGTGAGCGCGGAATTATATTTGAGAGCGTTCTCATGGAACCAGACGTGTTTGGCGAGAGCGGTCTGGTAGTCTTTCGCCCGCACATCGCTGCGGATGCTTTGCAGAATCTCCTGCGGATTGGGATTCTGCGGGGGCTGCCAGTCCGCTGCAGGGACCGTTACGGGAATCAGGCACATAAATACGAAAAGCATCAGTTTCATGGGACTAAACCTGTTATAAAGAGGAGTGCGATGTGCCTGCACGTTTTTGATTATACAGCTTATGATTCAAATTGATACCACCAACGCAATTACGGGCTCATTTCACGGTGCGACGGCAAACTTCTGAATGCGGTGGTTATAAGCATCGACCACATACAGGTTGCCCTGACTGTCAAACGCCATCCCGTGGGGGGCGTAGAATTCGCCTGCAGCCGTTCCCTGTTTTTCGCCGCAGCCGCGGAGATACTTTCCTGCTGACGAAAACTGTTGCACGCGGCCGCTGACGGCGGAGATCCAAAGACGATCTTTCTGATCAATACAGACCGCAATCGGTCCGGTGAGACTTTTTACCGGCTGACCTCCAAAGCCGCTGAAATAACCGCCCAGTCCACCCGGGGTGTCGGCGTCGGTCGCCCAGTGCTGGAGCAGCTTTCCTTCCGCTGTAAACTGCTGGACGCGGCAGTTGGCGCCTTCGGTCGTCCAGAGGTTCCCCTCAGAATCGAAGGCCAGGAACTGCGGACCGCCGACCCGTGAGTTGGGATTCGCTTTGCCTCCGAATTCGCCCGGCTGACTGCCGTGCTTGCCCCACTCAAACAGGAACTGGCCCGTCGGATCAAAGACCTGCACCCGGTGGTTGGTCTGGTCGGCGACATAGATGCGGCCGTTGTCCGCCACCGCGATGCCTCCCGGGCAGTTGAATTCTCCCGGTCCTTTCCCCTGCTTCCCCCATTGGCGAATGAGCTTCCTCTGGGGAGAATAGATCGAAATCCGATCGCCGATTTTATGCTTGCTCGATCCCGAAGCTACGATGTGCGAGATCACCAGATTCCCCTGCTTGTCGAACGCGAGCCCACCCGGATTGGGAAGTACAGAAAACTGCCCCAGCAGCTTGCCTGCGCGATCGAATTTCTGCACGCGGTCATTCAGGTGATCGGTCACATAAATTTCATCGCTGGCATTGATCGCAATATCGATCGGAAAATGGAACTCGCCCGGCTGGTCTCCCTGCTGCCCCCAGGTTTTCAGAAACTGAATGGGAGTGGGTTCTGCGGCGTTGATAATCGGTGGATGTATCAGAGCGTGCGCTGCCAGAAGACACAGGCAACAGAGCAGGCCGTTTCTCAAAACATGATTTTTCATTGAATCAGGTAATTCACATTCCTTTTAGATCAGGAAAGGGATGGGGCAGGACTCGATCATAGCCGACTTGCTGATCTCAGGCAAAGAGATTCGGGGACTGCTGAATATCCTGCAAATAATTGTGCAGCGAGGTGGCCTGCTGGTATAGAATAGAGACAGACCTGAATTTCCATGAAAGTAAGCATCACGAATGGCAACGCGCGAACCTGAATCACCGTCCGAATCCGAATGGTCCCGTCGCGGAGTGCTGGGGGCAGCACTGGGCAGCGCCATGGCGGTGTTGCGCCACTGGTGGCATGGAACTCCGCTACACGCGGGGCTGCCTGCCGCCCCGGAGCATGTCACCCCGCAGACACAGGTAGCCATTGAAGGCGGCTTGAAATGGCTCGCTTCCCGGCAGGTGGCAGATGGTGGATTTGGCAGCCGGGGTTCCTATGCGCGGAACGTGGGAGTCTGCGCACTGGCGGGGACCGCATTTCTGGCACATCGCGGCATGACCGGCCCGTATCGTCGCGCGATTCAGGAGTGCATCCGTTATCTGCTCGCAAGGGCACAGGAGAATGGATTCATCGTCGAAGCGGAGATCCGCACGCATGCGACGCTGTATGGTCACGGATTCGCAACCATGTTCCTGGGACAGGTCTTCGGCGAATCATATGATCCACGAGTCCGCGAAACGTTGAAAGCGGCGACAGAGCTGATTCTGAATCTACAGAATGAGCAGGGGGGCTGGTGTTATACGTCCGACCCCAAAGACGCGGATGTTTCGATCTCGACCTGCCAGTTGCTGGCTTTGTTCTCGGCCCGACAGGCGGGTATCGGCGTGCCTCGGGAAGCGATTGAGCGGAGCGTCGATTTTCTCAGGCGGGCCCAGAACGAGGACGGCGGTTTCCGATATCGCCTGGACGATCCTCCGGAATCACTGTTCCCCCGCTCGGCGGCCGCGGTGGTGGCACTCACCTGTGCCGGCCTGGGACAGGATCCCCTGGTGCAGCGCGGACGGGAATACTTACAGCATCCGCATCCGCCGCTGGAACTCTCCCCGGGGAAACTGGCAGAATACCATTTCTATGGACGTTTCTACGCGACGCACGCCGCCTGGCAGGTAGGACAAAAGGAATGGGATCGCTGGTACCCCACAGTCCGCGACGAGCTGCTCATGCAGCAGTCAACGAGCGGCGCCTGGCACGACGCCAACATCGGCGATGAATACGCGACCGCGATGGCGCTGATCGTACTGCAGTTCCCCTTTGGTAATGTTCCATTACTGGCGATGCGCTGAATGACAATATTTCGAGATCACAGTGCGAAAGGAAACCATCTTTAAAAGAGATGGGCACCCAGATTGACGCTGTGCTCCGGAGCCTGGGTCAGAAACAGGTTATCGTGAAAGCGATCGACGAATCCCAGATTGACAGAATGGGATGCATAATGCTGGCCCTGATCTGAAGAAAAGCGGCCATTGATTGAGAACGCTCCGGTCTGGTTCTGCTTCAGATTAAACAACGGGCGTGTGTAGGATCCCCGGTCAGGCGCACCATGCTCGGTCCAGCTGAAAGTAAACCAGACCTCCAGCTGATCCGCCTGCTGTTGAAACTGGAATGACCAGTACTGGGCCTCTGAGGTGGGGATCAGCGTTGTCTGTTGCAATTGAAAGTCAGTTTGTTCTTCAGCGCTGACTTGATGCACGAATATCGAGGGCAGGGGACGCGGCTCAGCAGGTAAGAGCAGCCTGTGCGGAACGGCGTTCCTTTTCGCCGCGGCAGGCATCCCTCGCGATTTTTTCGTCCAGAGAGTCGTGATGTGTTGGATGATGATCATGGTCAGTCAGGCTGGGAAAAAATCAATTGAGAGAATCGCCGTCTTCCGCTTCCTCCGTGAGCTCCGCATACGCTTCCTGGAACTCTTCGATCTTATTCCGCAACTGGTCAAAAATAGATTTGAGCTGTGCATTCTGTTCCAGTTCGGGTAGCAGGGGCTGCATGCAATACAGTTGTGCCTCGTAGCGGATCTGAGGGAAGTTGGTTTTGATTTCTGCGAGAATTTCTTCGGTCCGGATGCCCTCTGCGGCAAAGCGGAGCAGGAGTTCGATCGCATTTCCCTGCGTCCAGTCATATTCGCCCCAGGCGATTTCTCTAATGAAGGGAAGGGCGTCTGCACCCAGGTTATAGATCAATTCGAAAATCGCGAACTGACAAGCACTTAACCAGCCACCCAGGCCATGCTGTTGTACGTCGTAGGCATCAGACTGTGGCGGTGGATCATGAAACATTGTTCTGAGCTGATCTAGTTGAGCAACAAAGACTTGTTGTGACTCCTCGCGGGCCAGTTCGCGAAACCGGTCATCGATTCCCTGCGTGAGCAGGTGCTCGGCCAGTCGGGAAATGATCGCGTTCAGTTCATTCGGTGTCATCGAGTGGTTCGAATTCATGCTTGGCTTTTTTAAGAGAGTGGTAAGTAGATTTTTATTTCAGGACAGTGCATGGAGCCAGAAGGTTCCCGCCCACAGTTAGCGGGCGCCCAGATTCACCGGCGAAGAGGAAGACCGGTCAGAATAAAACGAGGTTAACTCATTCAGTCTGATGCCCGTATTGTTTGCGGGGGAAAGCGGACGCAGATCATAGTCCTGTCTCTGCAACCGGCCTGCATTCTTGAACTGCGGGTTCGCACGAATATCCCCCGTTCCCCGGACCGCTGGTTCAGGAACGCCGCCGTACCAGAGATTGTGATCGAACTCGATCTGGTCCACCGGGCCTGCGACGTCTGTCAGTGAGGCACGTCCGGTCTGCTGAAAGATGTTATTGACAATTCGAGACTGCCGATGTCCGCTGTCGGCATCAATGTGGAGCAGGGGACCGGTCGAACCACAGGCCGTGTTGTGGGCAATCAGGGTCTGCTTCAGTCCACCTCCCCGCTGATAGTTGCCGGAATAAATGGCATAGTAATTATTCACCAGGATATTGCCGACGATGGTATTATCAGCACTGGGATTTTGATAACCACCATAATTTTCATTGGCGATCTGGATTCCAGACGCAGGCTGATTGAACCGATAAAATTCCCGCTTACCGGTAGAATAGACCAGGTTGCGACTGACGAGCGTATGCGTTGTGTTATCCAGATAGACGTTAACAGAAAAATTGTCTGAGACGGTGTTCCCCTCAATGGTCCCTATATCTGATAGATAAAGACCGATGCCTTCTCCATAACAGCGGGAAACGGTGTTGTTTCTGATCGTCACATTCTTCGACAGCCCGGCACCAACGCCGAAACTCCATCGCTGATGCGGTTCTCTTTGATTCGACAGCACACAATCGGTGATGGTGTTGTCTTCAAACAGCAGATCATGAACGGGATCATCCAGGCGGTTATAACCGGCGTAGATCCCACTGCTTTGACAGTTCTGAATCTGGTTGCCCGAGACTGTGACGTGGTGAATCCGGCTCCCTGGCCCCCAGATTGAGATACCGATTTTCTGTGCATTCCGGATTGTCAGTCCCTGAATCCGCACATGATGCGCTAAGACATTGATCAAACTGGAGTCAGCGGGAGTACCGCGACCGTCAATCACTGCCGTTTCACCCTGCATCGCACGCACCGTGATCGGGTTCCTCTGAGTCCCGGATGAAATCAGATTTAAAGGGCGGGACTGCGGATAGTTGCCTGCGCGGAGAATCAGAGTGTCCCCCGGTTGGCGGGCAGTGTTCAGACCACGGGCGATACTGCGAAAAGGCTGATTCAGCGTGCCGGGGTTCTGATCAATGCCATTTGGCGCGACATAATATTCGGCAGCAGTCAGCTTTCCGGCAGACAGCATCAACAGCAGGATGGCAATCGACGGTAAGCGAGCGAATGAATACACGGCAGAACCTGTTGTGAGAAGGGAATCAGCGAGGGTGACGGCTTTACTCTCAGATTAGTCTCCCCTTGTCAGGAATACAAACAAATAATCGATCAACTGTTCCTGAATTGTACGCCCGGGGTGTTCTGGTATGCTGTATGATAAACGTGTCTGTGAGACTTTTGACCGGGGCATCGTCATTCCTTGATACGAGAACACGCTCGATGAAAATATTATCTGATCAGCACACGGCTTTTGAACTGGAAGCACACCAGCCGGAGATCGCGTTTCTTCCCATCGGGGCGACAGAACAACATTCAAGGCACCTCCCGCTCGCCACGGATACGATCCTCGCCGATCAGCTTTCGACGGCCATCCTGGAACAGCTCAACTGGCCCGGACATGTCTTCCTGCTGCCGACATTGCCTGTCTCTTCATCCGAAGAAAATACCGGCTATCGCGGGACCATCAGTTTCACCCCGTTGACCATGCGGAGTATTGTGCGAGATATCTGGGATTCACTTACACGGGTCGGCATTCAGAAGTTGATTGTCTGCCCCTGGCATGGCGGCAATTTTATTCTCAAACCCATCATCCGGGAATTGAATTGTGAGAAACAGCAGTGCCACCTGTTTTATCTCAATCCCTGGGAACAGGTACCCGCTGCCATTTACGATCAGTTTGCACACGGTTTCGAAGTGCACTGCGGCGATGTGGAAACATCGTTAATGCTCGCGCTCTGTCCGGAGCAAGTCAAAGCAGAGCGGGTGGATAATCCGACACCCCACTTCAAGGCACCGTTGCAGGATATGTGGTCGATGAAAACGCTTTCCGGCGGAGAAGGGCATACAGGGCATCCGACTCAGGCGACTGCAGCTAAGGGGGAGATATTCAAGCAGGCGGTTATTGATAACTCGGTGCAGTATCTGCAGGAGTTACTGGAACTTTCGCAGCAGTATCCGGGGTATTGATTGATATCGATCTTCGACTTTGTCACATTTCTCAAAAAATCAAAATGATTTCAAAAAGTTCATAATTAGAAGAAATAAATCTCTTTCCTGGCGCATCTGAAAAGATATAGAGATTTCTCAAAAAACTGCGAACCGTTTTTAGGGAAACGTCTCTTAGTTAACAGTCAGTTCAACTGACAGACACGTTGGCATATTATTAATCACATTCAAAAACGGAAATTTACTCCGATGGTTTCTTATTTGTGGACAATCAGTTTCAAAGGCAAACCCGCAGGCAATCTCGAAGCCGGCCTCCCGGCTGAAGATACGCTCGCGCTGAATTTGCGCTGTTGACATCTGGTTGATCCTCAGGTCTCTGAAATCACCCGGTGTCGTCAGGCAGCGGTTTTTTTTGTGTCTTCACCAAATCCAATGATTAATTTACTGCAGTCAGGTGCCGTCCTGTTGGCCTCGCGCTCAGGGTACGCACTTTACTTTGGCCCGTTCAACTTCTGGTGAGGTTACCGGTCTTTCTAACCGGGTAGGTCGGGTTCGAATCCCACACGGGTCATTTATCTAATATTGAAGGAGCTTTCATCATGGTGAGTTTAACTCGTTCTAAACGCACGGCCCCTGTTTCTTTCCGGGGTCGTGGTGTAACGGTTGCATTGCTGGCTTTTAACCTTGCAGGTGGGGGTTCGAATCCCTCCGGCCCCATTAGTAATGAATTATGAAACGCACCGGTCGTCTAACCTGGCAAGACGCTGCCTTTGTAACGCGGTGATGTGGGTTCAAATCCCACCTGGTGCTCTCAGAACGGAAATCACAGTAACAGAAACAACCACCAATTTGCGCCCATGATGTAACGGTAGCCTACTGTCTTGCCATGGCGGAAGTGCGGGTTCGATTCCCGCTGGGTGCTCTTTTAAAACAGAACAGGGTGTGGGGAAGTCTGGTTAACCCGCGTGCCTTGGAAGCACGAGATCACTGGTTCGAATCCAGTCACCCTGACTCCGCTTTGAGCGGCACAGTGTTAGAAAACTGATTTACTGCGGTGGTACTCGTGTTGGTACGGGTGGGCGACTGTTAATCGCTTTGACGCAGGTTCGATTCCTGCCACCGCAGCTTGAAACCACAACCATTCACGCCTCTGGTGTAACGGCAGCATGACCGGTTCCAACCCGGTCGATCGGGGTTCAAATCCCTGGGGGCGTGCTTCATTCAATCTGGCTCGGTAGGCAACTGGCAGACCACTTTGGCTTAGAACCAGAGATGCTGTGGGTTCGAATCCCACCCGAGCTACTGAAATTCATTACGTCCTCGCGGAGCAGTCCGGAGTGCTCACCTGCCTGTCACGCAGGAGATCGTGGGTTCAAATCCCATCGGGGAGGCCTAAGTCAAGGCACGGTATGCAAACTGGTAAAGCAACGAAACTTAAAATTTCGTGATTGTCTGCGGGTTCGACTCCCGCCCGTGCTACTGGATAGAAGACACACGCGTTGGCTGGGCATTGGTGAGCCCAAGTGGCTGTAACCCACCCGCTTCTCGCTGTGGCGGTTCGACTCCGTCCCAACGCACTTATTGAACCACCCGGCCAGGTGGCGGAACTGGTAGACGCGCGACTCTCAGAAAGTCGTTCCTTCAAGGAGTGCGAGTTCGACTCTCGCTCTGGCCACTTTTACTTTTCTGCTGACGTCACTTTATCCGAGTTCAGGTAACGATGAGGATCATAAGCCGGCAGGTAATAGATCCAGTCGGCCGCTTCATAAAGAATCACTTCTTTAATCGATTCCTGCTTGAGTAAATCGTCGATGATCTCTTCCCGTCGACGTGTGGCCTGTGTTTTATCCCGGGCACGCAACGATTCCTGTGCTTCGTAGAAAAAACTCTTTGGTCCCCGATAGGTCGATCCATGATTGTCGGACTGATCTGCCAGATACGTCTCCAGTTGCAGCTTCGCAGGCCCCGAGTCAGGCAACAGCCGAAATCCCAGCAGGGCCGGCTCTACGCGCAAACCACGTAAATCGAGCAGCGCAGTACCTTCTGTAATGGAAGGGATCTGATTCAGCCCGCTGGTCAGATAGCGGTAGTAGCTCGCATCATAAGCTTCCCCTTCCGGTTGTTTCAGTCCGGGGAGAGCAGAGGTTACCTGCTGTTCAACGGCAGCCCTGGGAGGCATCACGGCACGGATTCGTGTTTCTGGAAACGTGTTTTCCAGATCCTGCAACAGGGCACGAAGTCCTTTGGCGACAGTAACGTTCCGGGCGTACCGCCAGACATATTCCGTATCGGGACTCTGACAGGTCTCTGTCCATTCACCGGCTGGCCAGGTGGTAATCTTTTCAACCAGTTTTGGATCATCCGATTTAAGTAATGATTGCAAAACATCCAGCTGTGCTGCTGAGACGGGAGCATAGGCGCGATCGAGTGTGAGCCGCCGGAACGACTTGCCTTTCCGCCGATAGTGTCCAGTGGTCTGCACGCCAGACTCACCATCGCCTGAAGTCCCGGCCAGATGCGTGTGCGAACGGGTATTGAGCATGATTTCGTCAAAGGCGGGTTGCTGGAGAATCGTCTGCAGCTGCTTGACGAACATCGCCCGCGTCGCACTCTGGTTCAGGTCCATAATCTCGGGGAGCCAGTCCGGTCCAAAGTCGATGATAATTTGATCCTGGCCCAGGGGACGCACCGCAGGTCCCTTACCCACAATGCGAAAGCTGTTCTCGATCGTCTGGAAGTCAGTGCGGTACCCGCCCGCGGGAGTGATACCGGCAATGCGGGTCGTCGCGTTTTCCGGACTGGTTTCCTCCAGTGCCCAGTACGCATTGAAACGACCCACGCGGTTGCCTGCTTTCGCATGCGCCGAGATCGGTAACTCTGCCGGTAACTGGACCTTTCCGGAAAACGGACTCCCCGACTCAATCACCAGGTAGCGGCTGCTCGGCGGTCGCTGAAGGCCGTCGATCTGAATCGCACCATCTTTTAATACGTTCAGTGTCCAACCCTTGAGCTCCCGCCGTTGCGCTGTCACCCGCTCAGCGATGGTGGCGTAGGTCTGCAATTGAAATTCATCTTTCGTATTCCGCACGAGCACAAACGAATCGTTCGCGATCGGCGGCGCGTCAGTCGCATAAATTTTCAAATCGTCTTTAGTCAATTCCTGCGGCTTCGATTCGGGAACACTTTCGAAGGTCAGGCTCACGACTTCAGTTTTGTCCGCATTCCCTGCCGCTTCAAACAGTTTGCGGTAATGCGCGAATGCCGTTGTCTTGGGACTGAAATTGGCGTTCGGTGTCGCGTAGGGCAGAAAGTTCCAGAGAAACGCGCCCTGCTCATCGAAGGCAGGGATGACCAGATATTTCATGAGTCCCTGCTCAAAGGGCCTGAAGGTAGCGGTCAGGGAGATCCCGTGGTCCGCAGCGCTCTGGGCATACCAGTTTCCCCACTCGGGATGCAGCCGAAACTGCATGATGAAACCGTGCCATTGATACGCCACCCGATGCCCACGGCGTCCATACATGACCCGATTTAACGCTTCACTGTTCAGGATGGCCCGTGCCTGTTTCGCATACAGCTCCCAGTTAGCGGCTCGATAATTGTCAGGGTTTTCAATGACGGGGTAAGCACCCAGCCAGACAATCAGCCGAGAGACTCCGTGTGCCTGCAGGCGGCGGAAGTATTGATCAAAGGCACTTTTATCGACAGGTTTCCACTGACTCGTCTCATTGTCCCAGAAGATGCGAATCAGATCATCCAGCTGATCGGACAGATAACTGATGGGGCGATCGGGCGGAGCAGGGTAGACCTGAAGCGTCTGCGTCTGCACGATCTTTTCTTGTTGTTTCAGTATGACGATGAGCTGAAATGAGTCGCTGTCTGTTTTGTTTGCAGATGTGATATGGAGTCTGCCATCCATGGAGACCGAGATCGCATACCCCTCGAAGTCCAGTTGGGGGCCTTTCGCCAGAAGTTTGCCTTTCTGTTCTGCCTTGAGCAGGATCTGATTATTCGCGGTCAGCTTACCTGAGATCAGTGGCCATGTACGCTGGCCGCCGGGCCGGTAACAGAAGGGAGCTTCAGTGTTCCGCTCAGAGAGCCACGCCGCCGATTTTCCCGCTTCCACATTTGTGACTGGGGCAATCAGTAGAAGCAGGCAGATCAGTTTCAGGACTAATTCAGTAGCGATACGCATTCTCTGATTCTCCATCTCTCGTTACTGTGGTCCAGGATCGGTACTGTCTGCTTCTTCAGAGCGTTTGGTAATCGGAATGAATTTCTGTGCCCGTTCGCCATAAATGTCTCCGACGTAGACGTTGCCTTTCGAATCCTGGGCGATGCAGTGCACCCCGACTGCTTCGCCGGGCTTGAGCCGTGAGACTTTGGGATTGTTTTTGTCCTCGCCGATATCTCCCAGGGGAATCGTCCACAGGCTTTTCACGTGTCCGTCGTTTGCGAGTTTCAGGAAGAGCTGGTCCTTGTACTCCGGGTATTTGCCATGTCGTTTCCACCAGTGCGGTGATGAACCACAGATCCAGAGATCGTCATCCGCAGTCACTGAAAGTCCCCAGGGCATCAATAGGCCACTCCACTGGTCGAGGAATTGACCCTTTTGATCGAAAATCTGGATACGGCCGCTGTTACGATCGGCGACATACAGTTTTCCCTGGGAGTCAACGACGATCGCATGAGGCAGAATAAATTGCCCTGGTTGGGATCCATACTCTCCCCAGGCTTTGATGAACTTCCCGTTTTTGTCCAGATGCACGATCCGCCGGTTGCCGTAGCCGTCCGTTACGAAAATGTCGCCCGACCTGGTGATAGCCATATCGGTCGGCATGTTGAAGTGCGTTTCATCCTGTCCCTTCTCGCCCCGCACACCCAGCGTCATCAGCAGTTTTCCTTCCGGAGTATATTTCTGCACGATGTGCAGACCGAAGTCGGTGACCCAGATATTTCCTGCATGATCAATGCGCAACTGATGCGGGTTAACGAAATTGTCTTTGCCCCAGGTTCGTACAAACTTGCCGTCGGCGGTATAGACCTGCACCGGATCCGGACCTTTCTTGAAGAACCAGACCTGATCCTGATCATCGACAGCCAGCCCTGATACCCAGCCTTTTTTGCTGACATGCTCGGGGTAATGCGGCCAGGCGGGATCGACATCATATTCGACAATCACCGGCTCTTTGGCAAAGCCGGGATTCTGAGCGAACAGTTCAGACTGACTGACAACAGCGAGGTAGAGGATGAACGTACTCAGAAAAAAGAAGTGCAAACCGGTTCGAGGACGAAGCTGGAACATGGCGAATGAAGGTCCTTTCTCATCAATTAGAATCAATGCAGACTCAGTGGTCCTGAAACTGCAGGAGCGAGGAACAGACATCAAAAAGTCCTGCACTCTGGTTTTATTCACACTAGCCTATGGCACTGTCTGTTCTCTATGATAAAATGCGCAAAAGTCTTTAGGATATGCGCAGTCAGCAACAGGTGACGACATGAGTGCGGCTCCCCGCGTGGCATTGCAAATTAATACTTCGACCGGTTTCAGCTCTCAGTTGATTCGAGGCGTGGTGCAATACGCGCAGGAGCATCAACGCTGGAGTCTGCTCGTCCAGCCACGCGGCGTGCGGGAACGCTGGCGGATTCCACAGCACTGGAAGCCGGACGGCGTGATTGCGCGGGTGACACAGCGTTCCCAGGCCCGTGAATTGCAGAAACTGGGTGTGCCTGTGATTAACGTCTCGCGAAGTGTGGTTTCCGGTTTTCCTTTTTCTCAGGTCGTTGCGGATGAGCATCTGGTCGGTGGCTGGGCCGCGGATTATCTGCTGGAACGCGGCTTCAATCATTTCGCCTACCTGGGACTGGTGACACAACCGCATTACACCGATACCTGTGGTCTGGGATTCAGGGAACGCTTGAATTCACACGGACACACCTGTGCCATGTTGCACACACTCAGTGCAGGCGGACGTGCACGCAAACAGCCGACGTTTTCTGAAATGAAACACTGGCTCAATTCGCTGCCGCTGCCGGTCGGGATTTTTGCAGCCGATATCGAAAGTGCCTACGCAGTGACCGATGCCTGCTGGTCGTGCGGTTTTAATGTGCCTGAATCGGTAGCAGTACTCTGTGGCGAAGACGATCCGCTGCTGGCTGAGATTTCGAATCCACCACTCTCCTGTATCGATGCCGATCCTCGACGAGTGGGGTATGAAGCCGCGGAGCAGCTTGATCTGTTATTGAGTGGAAAAAACGTCTCTCGTTCGGTCCGGCTGGTTCCAGCACTGGGTGTGGTCGAACGCAGATCGACGGATACGGTGGCCTTCGACGATCCACTGCTGGCCGCAGCGGTCCGTTATATCCGGGAATCCGCGACGACTCCCATTGATGTGTCCGACGTACTCAAAAAAGTGCCTGTCTCACGACGTGCACTGGAGCAGCGTTTTCAACGTCATCTGGGACGCACGCCTGCCGCTGAGATCCGGCGTATTCGGCTGATACGCGTGCAGGATTTGTTGCGTGATACCGACTGGCCCATGCCTCGCATCGCCCGGGCTGCAGGATTCTCCAGTACCGAGGTCATGAATCAGGTCTTCCGTCGCGAACGGGATCAGACTCCCACACAGTACCGGCGTCAGTCACGTTCCCACGCTGATTGATATTTAATTCTGAAAATCGGCCGCTGTCTGCGAACCTGAAAGGGTGTCACTGCGTCTTTCTGCTGGATTCTGAACAACCCGCGTGTTGTTTTGATTTTCAGCCTGTTGTTCGTTGTGGGGTCTGAGAGCCACACGCTTCCGAATTCCTGTCCTCTTCTGGCGAGTTGCGATCTTCATCGAGACTGATTCATCATGATCACGCACATTGACGCAGAGGGGCAGGTGCCCGGCCGACTCTCATAAGGTTGGAATACCCGGTTCGATTCCGGGCTCTGCTATTTCTATTTTCAGGGCTGGCATGTACCAAGGGCGGCGATGGACTTTTGCAAAGTCTATGTGATGGGTTCGATTCCCCTCCGGTCCATTCTTTTAAAATAATCAGAGCTAATTCGCCGATCGAGAAAGCAAAATGAGAGAGACCGATGAGACGCATTATCCAGGTAAGAAACTTCCTCAGCGCGACAGAATGTGCTGCGCTCATCGAACGTCTGGAACAGCAGGGCTTTAAAGAACAGCTCTCCGGCGATCGAGACCGCGTGGTCCGCGCCCGTTGCGTCTTCACGGATCAGGAACTGGCAGACACTTACTGGCAGCGTCTGCAGCAGCATGTTCCCGCTTTGACAGACGTTTATACGGATGGATTCGCCCCGTATCCGCATCTGAGTTCACCCCTGGCTGAGTTCCAGCCGAGCGGACTGAATGAAGTGCTGCGCTGTTACAAATATCTGCCGGGCGAACAGTTCCGTCGGCATGAAGACTTTGCCTACGAATGGAGCGAAACCCGCCGGACGTTTTACACGGTGCTGTTTTATCTCAACAACGAGTATACGGGTGGGGAAACCACGTTTGATCACAATCAGGTCGTACCGGAAACCGGACTGGCCGTGATCTTTCCGCACGAACTTTATCATTCAGGTAACATGGTGCAGACGGGCATCAAGTACGCGCTGCGTTCGGATGTCATCTTTGCCGTGCCTGACAAATGATAAAGGTGGAAAAGGGACCGGCTCCCCACCGGTCCTATTCCATTCTATACAAATAATTTTTAGCCTGTGGGTGTGATGGGTGCATGTCAGCCTCTGAAGCTGGTGGACCAGGTTCAATTTCTGGGCAGGCTATTTCGCCTCGGCGGTATCAGGAGCGAACAATCATATGGTTCCTGCGTATCCTCTCGGACTAGACGCTCAGATTTGCCAGATCTGGAAGGTCGTTCTCCACATCGGTGCCGCTCCGGGGCTTTTGATACAAATGACAACAGTAAAAAAAGGAAGAAGTCATGTTTCAGGTATATTTTAATGAAGCAGGTCGTGAGTTCATTATCAAGAACACACATCGCGGCCTGTGGTACGAAGACGGTAAACTCACCAAGGTGCTCGAAGCGGGCCGTTATGAAATTCCGCCGAAACGCTTTTGGGGAACGAAGCAGCCGATCGTGGAATGTCTGCTGGTCGATGTGCGTGAGCGCGAACTGACGATCAAGGGACAGGAAATTCTGACGGCTGATAAAGTGGCTATTCGTGTGAGTATCCTGGTGCAGTATCGGGTGAACGATCCCCAGGCGGCCGTGCATACAGTCGACAATTACGAAGACCGGATTTATACCGACGTCCAACTGGCGGCACGCCGTTCGCTGGCTTCGATGACGCTGGAGGAGATCCTCACGAACCGAAATCAGTTGAGTGAAGAGATCCTGTCTGATGTCAGCGAGTCTGCCGGCGGCTATGGTGTAAGCATCAAGCGGGCGGATGTGAAAGACCTGCTCTTTCCGGGGAATCTGCAGGAAATCATGAATCGCGTACTGGCTGCAGAACGTAACAGCCAGGCACAGCTTGTCGATGCCCGTACGCGGGCGGAAGTCGAGCAGATCCAGTCACAGTCAATGGCGGAAGCGACCCGTCGGGAAGCGGAGGCGGCAGCAGAAGCCCGTAAGCTCAAAGAGCAGGCGGAAGCCGAAGCACTCCGGATTCAGTCCGAAGCGGAAGCCCGGGCATATGAAGAACGGGCAACAGCAGCCGCAACGCTGGAAGGACATCCGGCGCTGCTGCGACTGGCCGAACTGGAAACGTTACGCGATCTGGCAGTCAATGCCAACGCGCGACTCTATCTAGGTTTTGACCGCCATGGTCTGAGTTATCAGCAGGCGGAAACCAGGGAGATCAGTTCCTGAATTGAAAACTCCCCTCCTGACGAGAAACCATCGGGAGGAGAGTTTCTGTTTTTTAGACAGTTCTCAATCAGGAAGCGTTCAACGCGTCCCGCACGCCGGCAGCATACGCCGGGTCGACCAGTTCGAAGTGTTTGAGCTGGCGGTCGACAATTTCCTGGGGTACGCCCTGCATGGCGGCGGCGATGTTGGAGAACAGTCGCGATTTCTGTCCGTCGTCGAACAGATTGAACAGGGCACGGGGTTGTGAGTAATCGTCGTTGCCTTCGCGGTGATCGTAGCGGTCTGCATCTCCCGAAATCTGCAGAGGCGGCTCAGCGACATCGGGACGTTCGACCGGTCCGTTGAAGGAGTTCGGTTCGTAATAGGCGTCCACGGGGCAGCCGTTCGATTTGAAGTGCATTGCGCCGTCTTTGTGGTAGTGATGCACGGGGCACCGCGGCTCGTTGACGGGCAGGGCTTCATAATGCGTGCCCAGGCGGTGCCGGTGGGCGTCGGCATAGGAGAAGACGCGGGCCTGCAGCATCTTGTCTGGGGAGTAGCCAATGCCGGGCACCACGTTCGACGGAGAGAAGGCCGCCTGTTCGATCTCCGCGAAATAGTTTTCGGGATTGCGGTTCAGTTCCAGCGTGCCGACATGTATCAGCGGGTAATCGCCGTGCGGCCAGACTTTTGTCAGGTCAAACGGGTTGTAAGGCGTTTCATCCGCATCGGTCTCAGGCATGATCTGTACCTGAAAATTCCATTTGGGGAACTCACCCTGTTCAATGGAATAGAACAAATCTTCCTGCGTACTTTCACGGGTTTTGCCGACTACCTCTTCCGCTTCCTCGTTGGTCCAGTGCCTGTGTCCCTGCTGCGTTTTGAAGTGGAACTTGACCCAGAAGCGTTCGTTTTTCTCGTTGATGAAACTGTAAGTGTGGCTGCCGTAACCGTTCATGTGCCGTACGTCAGTGGGCAGGCCCCGGTCTGAAAACAGAATCGTCACCTGGTGCAGTGATTCGGGTGAGAGTGACCAGAAATCCCACATTGCAGTGGGAGAGCGCAGGTTTGTTTTGGGATGCCGTTTCTGGGTGTGGATGAAATCGGGAAACTTGTAGGCATCGCGTACAAAGAAAACCGGCGTGTTATTGCCGACCATATCCCAGTTGCCCTCTTCGGTGTAGAACTTGAGGGCGAAGCCGCGGACGTCCCGTTCTGCATCTGCGGCACCCGCTTCGCCGGCCACGGTGGAGAAGCGGGCCAGCATTTCAGTTTTGGTGCCGGGCTGCAGTGCTTTGGCTTTCGTGTATTTGCTGATGTCGCCTTCGATGGTCAGTGTGCCATACGCGCCCCAGCCTTTCGCATGCACAACGCGTTCGGCGATCCGCTCCCGGTTCTGGTGCGCGAGCTTTTCAAGCAGCTGGTAGTCCTGCAGCAGCACTGGTCCGCGCGGGCCTGCGGTGAGGGAATTCTGATTATCGGGAACAGGGGCACCGCCGGTGGTAGTCAGCGTCGGCTTCTGATTCATCGTGTCACTCCTTGAAAGGATTTTAATAGCGAATTGTCTGCTGAAAAATATGAAAGTGATTCAATAGAACTCTCATTACTGAACTATATTGGGCTGTGATCAGCGTGTCTAATACAATCTACGTATAGTTGCGATAACCGGCGTGCATGATCTGTTGTCTGAGGTGAATACCTTGTCTGACTTCAACTGGGACAGGCATCCTGTTGCCTGGCGTATGTTCTGAGACGTTCCTGGAATGCCTGCAGCAGGCGACTTTGAAAGCGATACGGATTCCAGACCATCGCGATTTTACGCACCGGTTTGATACCGCTCATGGAACGATAAACGCGGCGGTCACTCTGATCCAGCTTGCGTGCCATCTGTGGGACCATCGAAATGCCATGCGAAAGCGAGACCAGTTCCTGCACCATTGCCAGCTGGCTCGTCTGTTCGACGGCCACCGGATGAAACGAACGCTGACGGCAGAACGAGACAATATTATCAGACAGGCAGTGCGCTTCATCGAGCAACACGAACGGGAGCGCTTTAATATCGTTCAGACGAATCTGCGGTTTGTTGACCAGTGGATGATCGGGCGGTAGAACCAGCAGCAGTTCTTCCTGAAACAGCTCTTCAACCTCCAGATATTTCGCTGGTACTGGCAACGCCAGGATGGCCAGGTCGATTTCTCCCTGGGTACACCGCTTCAGTAAATGGTCTGTGGTGTCCTCCTGCACGATAATCGAGGCCGCCGGGAATTCGGTGGAAAACTGTCGCAGCAGGTCCGGTAGAAAGAACGGGGCGATAGTCGGGATTGCCCCGATGCGAATCTGGCCACTGCGGCCATCATCCGAGATCTCGGCTTTGGTATCTTCAATCAAAGCCAGAATCTGCTGCGCTCGTGACTGGAGCAGGGTGCCGGCGTCGGTGAGGGCGACCGAGCGGGTCTTGCGTTCGAAGACCGGCTGGCCCAGTTCTTCTTCCAGTTTCTGGATCGAGCGGCTCAGGGCCGGCTGAGAAATATTCAGTTCTTCCGCCGCCCGGGTAAAGTTTCCCCGCTCTGCGACCCTCAGAAAATAGCGTAACTGATCGACTTCCATTGATGCATGTCTCCGCACGTTAATGTGATATTCGCATTGTATGGTGTGTCGACCATGAATGAAATGCATGGAGAACCGGCTGGATCTTTATCGCTGGTAAACCGGGCGAACTTTCCGGACGGAACTGCATAAATCATGGTATAATAGTGTGTTGAGGTTCGATTCCACTGGGGAAGTTCGTCGATATTAATGGATGGTCTGCAGCAGATGAACATATCAAGATCATTGCATGTTATCCGTCTGTGAATTACCATTAATAGAGAGATCCCACCTTGCGTAAGCGAGTTCCCACCATGCTCACTCCAACGGAGTTTTTGATGACTACTGGATTGAAACGCATCTGTCTCATTCTGCCACTACTGACGGCTCTGGCGACGACCGTTTCTGCAGAGACAACGCAGCCGGAGCAGCTGACGTACGAAGAACATATTCGACCCATCTTCCGCGCCCACTGTTATGACTGTCACGGCGCGACCAAGGACCTCAAAGGGGGACTCGATCTGCGGCTGGTCCGTTTCCTGATCAAAGGTGGCGATTCGGGAGAATCGATCATCCCCGGGAAACCGGATGAGAGTTATCTGATGGAGCGTATTGAAAGTGGCGATATGCCTCCCGGCGAAGCCCGCGTTCCGAAACACGAAATTGAAATCCTCAAACGCTGGATCGCCGCCGGTGCGAAGACCGCGCGTCCCGAACCCGAATCGATTGGGGTCGGGTTAGGCATCACACCTGAAGAACGTGCCTACTGGGCCTTCCAGCCGATTAAACGTCCCGAGCTCTCTCAGGAAGTAAAAGAGAATCGCCGAGTGCGGACTCCCATCGATGCTTTGCTCTTGCAGGCGATGCCCGAGGGACTCACTTTCTCGCCGGATACCGATCGACGCACGCTGATCAAACGGGCTTACTTTGACTTGCTGGGACTGCCCCCCAGTCCCGCGGAGATGCAGAAAGCACTCGCGGATCAATCGGAGGGCTGGTATGAACGTCTGCTGGATGAACTGCTCGCTTCGCCTCACTACGGGGAACGCTGGGCGCGTCACTGGCTGGATGTCGCCGGCTATGCAGACTCGGAAGGCTACACGGTTAAAGATGATGTCCGTCCCTGGGCCTGGAAGTACCGCGACTATGTCATAAAATCATTCAATGAAAACAAACCCTTCAATCAGTTTATCACCGAACAGCTGGCGGGAGACGAACTGGCGGGCAAGCGAGAAGGGGACCTGACTCCGCAGCAGATCGAACTGCTCAGTGCGACCGGATTTCTGCGGATGGCCGCCGACGGAACCGGGAGTGGCAGTAATAACCCGGAAGCACGCAACCAGGTGATCGCCGACACGATGAAAATTGTGGGCTCTTCACTGCTGGGGTTGAGTGTAGCATGTGCGCAGTGTCACGATCACCGCTACGATCCCATTCCGCAGTCCGATTACTTCGCGTTGCGGGCGATCTTTGAACCCACCTTTGACTGGCAGAAATGGCAGACGCCGCAGCAGCGACGGATTTCGCTCTATACCGCAGCTGATCGTGCAGAGGCAGCCAAGGTCGAAGCGGAAGCACAGAAGGTGCTGGCTGAGAAAAATGAAGTACAGGCCAAGTATATGGCACAGGCGCTGGAGACGGAGCTCAAGAAATATGAATCACCGCTCCGCGAACAGTTGAAGGCTGCCTACGACACGCCCAAGGCCAAGCGGACCGCAGAACAGAATGAGCTGCTCAAGAAACACCCGAGTGTGAATATCACGCCCGGCGTGTTGTATCAGTATATTCCGAAATCCCGAGAAGAGATGCAGGAGTTCGACAAGAAGATCGCAGAGATTCGCCAGAAGAAACCGGTCGAAGAATTTCTGCGGGTCGCCGTTGAGCCTCCCAATCATGTACCGGTGACAAAGCTGTTTCATCGGGGCGATTACCGTCAGCCTCAGCAGGAGATCAAACCGGGAGGTTTGAAAGTGGTCTCCCCGCCGGATCAACAGCAGCTGTTCCCGGAAAACGATGCGTCTCTTCCGACGACGGGTCGGCGGCTGGCCTTTGCCCGCTGGTTGACCAACGGCGAACATCCCCTGGTGGCCCGCGTTCTGGTTAACCGTTTCTGGATGCATCACTTTGGACGGGCCATCGTGGCGACCCCGGGTGAGTTCGGAAAACTGGGAGCGAGCCCCACCCATGAAAAACTGCTGGACTGGCTGGCTGCTGAGTTCATGGCACAGGGCTGGGATCTGAAGAAACTGCATAAAACCATCATGCTCTCCACTGCGTATCGTCAGGAGGGAGCCCCCGATCCCAGTAAGGAATCGATTGATCCGGACAACCATTACTACTGGCGGAAGCCGATCCTGCGACTCGAAGCGGAAACGATCCGCGACCGGATGTTGAAGGTGACCGGTCAACTCGACGAGCAGCTGTATGGTGCACCGGTCAGTATTAAAGAAGACGACTTCGGCCAGATCGTGGTGTCGGGCGAGCAGCATCGCCGCAGCCTGTATGTCATGGCCCGCCGCAGTCAGCCGGTCGGCATGCTGCAGACCTTCGATGCGCCTGTGATGGAAACCAACTGTGAGCGTCGCTCCAGTTCGACCGTGGCGACTCAGTCGCTGATGCTGATGAACGGGAGCTTTATCCTGTCACAATCCGGCAAGCTGGCAGAAAAACTGGCCAGTGAAGCACCCGAACTGAAACCGGAAACTCTGGCCCAGCTGCCAGCACTCCCCGCGACGGCGAAGCCCGTCTGGAGTTATGGCTATCGCAGTCTGGCCGACACGAAATCGCTGGCCAGTGAATTTACACCACTGCCGCACTGGACCGGATCCAGCTGGCAGGGAGGTCCTAAACTGCCCGATCCTCAGCTGGGCTGGGTCACTCTGAATGCCGGCGGGGGACATCCCGCTACGAAATATGCCGCAGTCCGTCGCTGGACCGCGCCCGCATCGGGCACGCTGTCTGTCACAGGCAAGCTGCAGCATGGAAACGAAAACGGGGACGGCGTCCAGGCGCTGGTTCTTTCCAGTCGTTCCGGTCTGGCTGGTGAGTGGAAAGTGCATCACGGTGCCGCTGATACAAACGTGGCTTCACTGGCTGTGCAACAGGGAGACACGATTGATTTTATTACGGGCTGCAATGGTGATACCGGCTTCGATTCTTTCTCCTGGGGCCTGCAGCTGACGCTCAAGGCAGAAGGCGGTCCGACTTTCAAATGGGATTCGGCAGCCGAGTTTCGCGGGCCGGAACCACCGCAGAAAAGTCTGCCCGCTCAGGCCTCGTACGCGTTTGAACTGGCTTATTGTCGCAAACCAACGGACGACGAATTGCAGATGGTGATCCGCTTCATTGGAAACCAGCTGGCCTGGCTGCAGCAGCATCCCGATCAGTTGCCCAAGGGGGTTACCCCGGTTCGGCAGACGATGACCAATCTCTGCCAGACTCTAATGAGTTCCAACGAGTTTTTATACATCGATTAGTAAATTGCTGCTGCATCGCGGTGTAGAATGTTCGTGCGATGCCAGTGCAGATACTCCTTTCAATCAGGTGAGTTACTGATGACACAGTTTTTCAGCAGACGACAGTTTCTGGCAGAAAATGCGATGGGGATTGGCTCGGTTGCCCTGGCCTGGCTGTTGAACCAGGAGCAGGCCCAGGCACGCCCCAAAAGCGTGACCGCGGAACAGGAACACTTCGACCTGAAGCCAAAACCTGCACCGCTGGTACCGCAGGCCAAAGCGATGATCTCGCTGTTCCAGCACGGCGGACCGGCGCACATGGATCTGACCGATCCCAAGCCGGAGCTGTCCAAGTACAGCGGCACCGATTTCAAAGGGGACATTCAATACAGCTTCGTGAATGAAGCCAGTAAGAAACTGCTGGGCAGTCCCTGGAAATTTCGCAAACATGGTGAATGTGGCACCGAGCTTTCAGAACTGCTGCCGCACCTCGGGGAGGTCGCCGACGATATCTGCCTGATCCGTTCGATGCACACCGGGGCCAACGGTCACGAAGTTTCCATCCGTTATTTTCACGGTGGCATTCCCGGCGTTGTCGGACGACCGAATCTCGGTTCCTGGCTGGTTTACGGTCTCGGATCGGAATCGCAGAACCTGCCGGCGTACATGGTACTCACCGATCCCGGTGGACTGCCTGTGGACGGCGTGACCAACTGGTCCAACGGGTTCATGCCTTCGCTGTTCCAGGGAACCGTACTGCGGCCCAAAGAGCCGCGGATTCTGAACCTGGATGCACCCGCGCATCTGCAGGGAGATCTTCAGGCACAGAACCTGGAACTGCTGCAGTCATTGAACCGCAAACATTATGAGCAGCATCCGCACGAGTCTGACCTTGAAGCACGTATCGCCAGCTACGAACTTGCAGCGCGGATGCAGACCGCAGCCCGCGAAGCACTCGACCTGTCACAGGAAACGCAGGCGACTCAGGAAATGTACGGCTTGAACAATCCCAAGACACGCGACTACGGTACCCGCTGTCTGATTGCCCGGCGACTGGTAGAGCGGGGCGTCCGGTTCGTGCAGCTGTTCCTGGGAGGTCAGCCGTGGGACAATCACAGCAGTATCATTACGGGGCTGCCTGCGATCTGTGGTCGCACCGATCAACCGGCGGCGGCACTCGTTAAAGACCTCAAACAGCGCGGGATGCTGGATTCCACACTGGTCCACTGGGGGGAGAAATTGGTCGTCTGCCTGTAACACAGGACCATGGCGATCCCAAGAAGGCGGGCCGCGATCACAACGGGCAGGGCTTCAGCATCTGGCTGGCGGGGGCGGAATCAAACAAGGGATGACTTTCGGCAAAACCGACGAATTCGGCCACAAAGCAGTCGAGAATGTGGTCACCCCCAACGACTTCCAGGCGACCATCATGCGTCTGTTTGGTCTCGATCATCAGAAGTTGCTCTTCTTCTATAATGGGCAGGAGCAAATGATTACTAATAACCGTCCAGCCCGGATCGTGTCCGAGATCCTGAACAAACCAGTGCCAACCGTCGGAAATGACGCCTGAAGCTGAGGCGTTTCGGCAACATCTCGTTAAATCCGTACGTGAGCGGGTAATATCGATCAGCGGGTCGATTTTTCCGCTCATTTTCCGTTTGCCTCAGTGACGGAAACAAGGGAAAGTTCAAGTACTTAATTAAACTTAAATATTGACAGTGTCGATTCACATTAGTAAGGTTTTATATAGAGATAGCGCTATATTAAGCATCCCTCCAATACTCAATCCCACCCCAATCAGAGCCGCCATGAATATCTTGCCTCAAGCAGTATCGACGCGTCGGTTATTTTTCGCTTTGACTCTTCTGCTGGCCTCACTTTATCTCAGTAGTGCCACCCGTGCGGAAGACGTAAAACAGCCGGTCAGTTTTGTGAATGATGTAATTCCCATCCTGACGAAAGCAGGCTGTAACATGGGAACCTGTCACGCGAAAGCGGGAGGAGGCCAGAATGGTTTTCAGCTCTCGCTGCTGGGATTCGAACCGCTTGAAGATTACGACAGTCTGGTTAAGGAAGCACACGGACGACGTCTGTTTCCCGTTGCACCTACCCAGAGTCTGCTGCTGACCAAAGCGACCAACGAAACACCACATGGTGGCGGCAAGCGGCTGAATCGGGATTCCGATGGCTATCGGCTGATTCAGCGCTGGATTGAAGAAGGTGCGAAATGGAAGACCGGCGCTGAGCCGGAACTGGTCTCCGTCGAAGTGCAGCCCGAACGCGGCCTGGTTGAGATGGGCGAAAAACAGCAGCTCAAGGCCATCGCCAAATATTCCGACGGCTCGACCCGTAACGTGACGCACACCGCGTTATATGAATCCAACATCAAATCGATGGCGGACGTCGACGAAGAAGGGCTTGTCAAAGTCAACGACATCCCGGGTAAAGTCGCCATCATGGTTCGTTACCAGGGAAAGATCGCGGTCTTCACCGCAGCGATCCCCCTCAACGCCCCGATTCAGAAAGTACCCAGCGAAAAGAATTTCATAGATCAACATGTGTTTGCCAACCTCAAAGAGCTGGGCATTCCTCCTTCACCAGTTTGTGACGATGCAACCTTCCTTCGCCGGGTGACGATTGATATCTGTGGTCGTTTTCCCACAGAAGAAGAAACAAAAACATTCCTGGCCAGTACCGAAGCCGACAAGCGGGACAAACTTGTAGAGCGTCTGCTGCAGAGCCCAAACTATGCGGATTACTTCGCATCCAAATGGACTCCGCTCCTCAAAAACCGTCGGGACGCCGCCAGCGATATTACTCCAAACTTCGCTTTCCATGCCTGGATCCGTGACAGCATGCTGGCCAACGTGCCCTACGATCAACTTGTTCGCGAACTGCTGGGCGCAACCGGAACCGTCGTCAGCAATCCACCAGTCGCCTGGTACAAACGGGTTAAGGACCCCAAGGAACAGCTCGAAGATATCGCCCAGCTGTTTCTGGGAGTACGCATGCAGTGTGCTCAGTGCCACCACCATCCGTTCGAACGTTGGAGCCAGGACGACTATTACGGTCTGGCCGCGTTCTTCTCACAGATTGGTCGTAAGCCCACCGGCGTTCAGGGAGAAGACCTGATCTTCCACCAGCGGGGTGTGGCTCAGGCAAAGAATGTTAAATCAGGTGAAATGCTGAAGCCTGTCGCCCTGGGTGATTCTGTGGGCGAGATTTCACCCGATGAAGATCCCCGTCTGAAACTGGTCAACTGGATGAGTTCCCCGGAGAATCCCTTCTTCGCGAAGGCCCTGGTGAACCGCTACTGGAAGCATTTCTTCAAGCGGGCCTTGATTGAACCCGAGGATGACATTCGGGATACCAATCCCCCTTCGAACCCGGAACTGATGGCTGCTCTGGAAGAGCATTTCATTAAGTCCGGATTCGATCTGAAGGCACTGGTGAAGGTGATTACCCAGTCACATACGTATCAGTTGAGTTCGATGCCCAACGAATACAATCTGCATGATCGGCAGAATTATTCGCGATTCTATCCACGACGACTGCAGGCCGAGGTTATGCTCGATTCCATCGATGACCTGGCCGGGTCGACAAGTTCATTCGCGAACCTGCCGCCGGGGACCCGGGCGATTGCCTTACCCGATAACAGTTACACTAATTCCTCAGCGTTTCTGAAAGTCTTCGGTCGTCCCAACAGTGCTTCCGTCTGTGAATGCGAGCGGGAACAGACTTCCAGTCTGGCGCAGAGTCTGCACCTGATGAATTCGAACGAGGTCAAGTCGAAGCTGGCAGCCGGTGGTGGTCGAGCCGCTCAGCTGGCGAAAGAAGACGAGCCCATCGAAGCCCGGGTAAAAGAGCTCTACATGGCTGCTTTTTCGCGTGAGCCTCGTCCCGAAGAACTTCAAACCGCGATCGAATTTCTGACGACTCCGGTCGAAGATGGAAAAACAAAAGCGGATGCAAAGAAAAAACCGACCAACAAAGATTTTCAGGATCTGATCTGGGCCTTGATGAACACGAAGGAGTTTCTGTTCAATCACTAGGCAGCCGAATTTTATCAACTGGTAATCTGTCAGCAGCGCGACCTGAAAACGACGAATCAATTAAAACCCTGTATCCAGAGGCCGTGAATTATGAAAGCTCTTCAACCGCAACTTTCTCTCGTTGTGGGGATCTGTCTCATCACGCTGGGGCTGACTGCTTCCACCGCGAATGCACAGTCCGTCTGCCTGCCCGCACCGCGTCTGCTGACCACGATGCCCATGGGCGGACAGGCCGGCACAACGTTCGAAATCAAAATTGCCGGTGAAGATATTGATGATGCTGAAGAGCTCAACTTTTCCCATCCCGGGATCACCGCGGAACCCAAGCTGGATAAAAATGGCCTGCCGATCGCCAATCAGTACGTGGTGACGATTGCCAAAGACTGTCCGGTAGGTGTTCATGAAGCCCGCGTGATGACCCGGCTTGGCCTTTCGACGTCACGTGCCTTCAACGTGGGAGACCTGACCGAAGCCGTTCAGACTCCCGGCAAGAACGATTCACTCGAATCAGCGATGCAACTGGATCTGAACTCAATCTGCAATGCCATCATGACCAGCCGTAAGATCGATTACTACTCCTTTGAGGCCAAAGAAGGGCAGCGGGTTGTCGTCGATTGTGCAGCTAAGGGAATCGATTCCAAACTCAATCCGGTCGTTATCATTGCCAATGAGCGTGGCATGGATCTGGTTGTTGAACGTCGTGGGGGCATGCTCGATTTCAAAGTTCCCCAGACCGGAAAATATGTGATTAAAGTGCACGGCCTGACTTACGATGGCGGTCCGCATCACTTTTATCGCCTGGCTGTCAAAGCAGTACAGCCCGATGAGGTTGTAAAACGGCTGCCTTCGATTCAATCTGTGAGCGCGTTTTCCTGGCCGCCCGCCGGTCTGACTGATGCCAACATCCTTCCCGAAGCGGAACCGAATAACAAACACGCCGAAGCACAGAAAATCACGCTCCCCTGTGACATTACCGGCAGCTTCTATCCCGCAGCCGACGTCGATACCTTCGAGTTCAATGCGAAGAAAGGGGAAGTCTGGTGGGTGGAAGTTGCTTCCGAACGTCTGGGGCGACCTACCGATCCTTCGATCGTCGTTCAGCAGGTCACCGGGACCGGCGCAGATGAGAAGCGGACCGACCTGGTCGAGCTGAAAGACATTCCCAGTCCGGTCAAAGTCTCCAGCAACGGCTATTCTTATGACGGACCTCCCTACAACGCTGGTTCGTCCGATATCCTCGGTAAGATGGTCATTAAGCAGGATGGCGTCCATCGGCTGCAGATTCGGGACCTGTTCGGGGGAACCCGCAACGATCCGAAAAATATTTACCGCCTGGTGATCCGCAAAGCAGCTCCCGACTTCGCAATTGTCGGCTGGGCGTTGCATATGAATCTGCGTAATGGAGACCGCAACGCGCTCTCCAAACCCATCGCCCTGCGTGGAGGAGCGACGATGCCTTTCGAAGTGGTCGTGGTACGCCGCGATGGCTTTGATGGCGAAATCGAACTTTTCATGGATAACCTGCCTGAGGGAGTGACCGCCAGCGGAGTGAGGATTCCCAAAGGCAAGTCACGGGGTATCATGCTGATTACGGCTGAAGAAAATGCTCCCCAGGGATACTCAAGCGCCAACTTCTACGGCAAAGCGACCATTGATGGTAAAGAGATAAGCCATCCCTGTTACCTGGCTTCAATGCAGTGGCCGGTCAAAAACGCATGGAGTGAAATTCCCAGTCCACGGCTGATGGCTGACGTTCCGGTATCGGTGACTGAATCCGAACAGGCTCCAATCACGATTACCCCCGCGGAAGACAAAGTCTTTGAAGTCACCGCTGGCGAAAAACTGACCATTCCGCTCAAGCACATTCGTCGCAGCGATTTCTCGGGGGCGAATATTACTCTGAAGACCTTCGGCGATGGATTTGAAGGCAATCCGGCCTTCGATGCCACTCTGAAAGGTGACAGCTCCGAAGCAGTGCTTGATCTGGCAAAGCTCAAACCTGCTCCCGGTGAATACAACATTGCATTTTACGGTTATGCCGTCGCCCGCTATCGGGAAAATCCGACCGGCGTCGCTCTTGCAGAAGCAGGGCTCAAACAGGCGAAGCTGGAAGCGGAAGCTCTGTCTGCCAATGCAGATAAACTCGCAAAAATTGCTGAGTCTGCTCCTGATGCCGAACGTCCCGGTGCAAATTCTGCAGCGAAAGAGGCGGCAGCTAAAGCAAAAGCAGCTCAGAGCGACATCACAAAAGCCGATAAACAGTTAAAAGCAGCCGTTGCTCGCGCCAAGCCCAAAGATATCGTCGACATCATCGTCTCCACTCCGATTCGTGTTCGTGTCAATCCAGCTAAGAAGGCCCAATAGAGATGACAGACAACTTTTATGCTTCATCGATTCAACCCTGTCCGGGACCGGTCAATCGTCGTGGCTTTCTCCGCATGGGACTCGCTGGCTTTGCTTCACTGAGCTTGCCTGGAATTCTGCGTCTACGGGCCGCCAGTCCGGTGCAGAAGAAAAAAGATAATACGGCCGTCATCATGGTCTGGCAGCCGGGTGGGTGCTCGCACATTGACACGTACGATCCGAAACCAACGGCTCCCGTTGAGTATCGTGGTCCATTCAATACGATTCGTACCAGCGTACCGGGGATTGATTTCACCGAACTGCTGCCCATGCAGGCGAAGATTGCGGACAAATTCACCGTGCTGCGTTCCATGCGTCACGGCAGTCCCGGCCATCCCGCGGGAACACTGCGGATGCTGACCGGCGATACAGACATTCGCGACAAAACGAATCCCAAGTATCCGGACTGGATGTGCGTAACGAATTATCTGCGTTCAAAGCAGGGACCGCGGGAAAATCCGTTGCCACCGTATGTCGGCATCAACTTCTCATCACAGAGAGTCGGGGCGGCTTATCTGGGCGATGCCTATGGTCCGTTTACGGTATCCGGAGATCCGAACAGGCCGAATTTCAGCGTGCCTAATATCGGTCTGTCCAATGCCTCTGAGGTGAAGCAGCTGGATCGACGGGCCGATCTTCGTGCAAAACTGGATACACTGGAACGCTCCTTCGACCAGGCCGGGGAACTCGAAGCACTGGATGAATTCGAAGCCCAGGCGTTGACTCTGCTGACCAATCCCAAGGCAAAAGACGCGTTTGATCTCAGTAAGGAAGATGATAAGACACGCGATCGCTATGGTCGTAACTCCTGGGGACAGCAGTTGCTGATGGCGCGTCGTCTGGTAGAAGCGGGCGTCGATGTGATTTCGACCAGCCTCAGTGGTCCCCTCTGTGGTCGCGTGAATAACTGGGACGACCACGCCGTGAATCACCACGTCTTTGATGCCCTCCGTTTCCGGGCACAAGCTTACGACCAGGCCGTCTCGGCTCTGATCGAAGACATCTACGACCGGGGCCTGGATGAACGAGTGCTGGTTGTGGTGACAGGTGAATTTGGCCGGACTCCCAAGGTGAATTACCAGCCCAGTACCGGGGAAGGAAACGCGAGTGCTCCCGCCGGAACCAAGCAGCCCGGTCGAGACCACTGGCCACGTGCGTTCTCTAATATCTGGGCAGGTGGCGGCATCGAAACCGGACGCTTCATCGGTGCCAGCGACAAGCTGGGTGAAGATTCTATCGAACGCATCTGCGGCGCAGGCGATTTCCTGGCGACGATTTACCACCATCTGGGTATCGATTCCTCGAACGTCTTCATCGAAGATTTCAACGGACGTCCGACACCCATTATCGCCGACCAGGGCAAACCGATTCCGGAACTGCTGGGTTAGTTCCCTGTCATTGTGTCCTGTTGCTGGAACTGCACGTTCTTCGCAAAGTAGCGTCTGCTGACTCTGTCGCCAGTCCTGCGCAGTGGGTAGACTTGCGACTTGTGATCATCCTCTCTTTATTGTCCTGAGGAAATCGACAAGTCGTATGACTGCCTATGTTATTCTGGTTTACATCGCCGTCTATTTAAGCATGCTGCTGGGGGGCATCCCCGGTCTGCGCGTTGATCGCACTGGTGCTGCGCTACTGGGAGCGATTCTTCTTTTGGCCGGACAAGGCATTACGGAGCAGCAGGCGCTCAACTCGATCGACGTACCAACACTGGCGTTACTTTTCGGATTGATGGTCGTCTCTGCCCAGTTCCAGCTGGGAGGCTTTTACGGCTACGTGTTGCAGCGCGTGGTGCTGTATGACATGGCTCCCGCGACACTGCTGGCAGCGGTGATTGCTCTGACCGGTGCACTTAGTGCGATTCTGACGAATGATGTTGTCTGTCTGGCAGTTGCACCACTGCTGGCTCGTCTGTGTCTCAACAAACGGCTCAATCCGGTCCCGTTTCTGCTGGCCCTGGCTTGTGCAGCGAATATCGGCAGTGCAGCCACGTTGATTGGCGATCCACAGAATATCCTGATTGGTGAATCACTTCAGCTGTCATTCAATCGATATCTGCTGATTGCGACACCACCCTGTCTGGTTGGCCTGCCACTGGTCTGGTGGATTATTGTCAAAGTGTATCGGGATCAATGGATCGTCTCTCCTGGGGAGAGCATTCCGTCTGAGGAGCCCCCTTTCAATCGCTGGCAGACTCTGAAGGGAACCGTAATTCTGTTGCTGTTGGTTGTGTGCTTTATGTTTGCTCCCTGGCCGCGGGAACTGTTGGCACTTTGTGCGGCCGGCATCCTCCTGCTCAGCCGTACTTTTTATTCCCGGAGCGTGATGGGACTGGTCGACTGGCCTTTGCTGGTCCTGTTTATCAGCCTGTTCATTGTCAATCAGGCATTCCAGCTGGCGGGAGGCATGGACTGGTTGATGTCTCATACCGAAGCCGCCGGGATCTCGCTTTCTGAACCGGTGCCTCTGTTTCTGGGGACGGCGGTGTTGAGTAACCTGGTTTCCAATGTCCCGGCAATCATGTTGCTGTTACCGGTCGTAGAAGGCAGCAGTCTGGGGGCGTTACTGGCCCTGAGCAGCACCCTGGCGGGTAACTTCATCATCGTCGGAAGTGTGGCGAATATCATTGTGGTGGAAGCAGCCCGGCAGGTGGGAATCAAAATCAGTTTCCGCACACATGCGAGAGTCGGGATTCCCGTCACGCTGGGCAGCCTGCTGATCGCGGGAGGCTGGCTCTGGCTGGTGACCTGAAGTGGGGTAGCTTTCCAGTAATTCAGCCGACATTCATAAAACGGGGCCAAGCATTGCGACCGTGTTGTTCCAGAAGCGACGCGGTAATGACCAGTTGGTGACATCTTCCAGGGTGATTTCCTTCGCACTGGCCAGGTACTCTTCCTGGCGTCCCCGGACTGCGGTCGTCAGTTTCGGATCGTAGAGCAGGATGTTGTTTTCGTAATTCAGATCGAAGCTGCGTCGGTCCATATTAGCTGATCCGATTAACGTGATCTCCCCGTCGAAGGTCAGCGTCTTGGCGTGCAGCAGACCGCCGGTATATTCGTAAATCTTCACCCCTGCTTCCAGGAGTTCCCGGTAATAACTGCGACTGGCGGCGGCCACGAAACGGGAGTCGTTGTGAGCCGGGAATATGATGCGGGTATCGACGCCCCGATAGGCGGTCGCGCACAGGGCTTCCTGCAGCGGTTCGTTAGGCACGAAATAGGGGGTCGAGATAACCAGTTCGCGGCGTGATGTGTGAATCAGGGCTGTGAACATTTCGGGCATCGCCGAATTTCGCACGGTCGGACCGGTGCCGATCACCTGGGCAGGAAGACCGTGTTCGAATGGCGTTACTGGTTCAGAGAGCAGGTCAGACAGGTCTTCATCAACATAGGTCATCCAGTCACTGAGAAACAGGTATTGGTTCTGGCGGGCAATGGGACCTTCAAACCGGACGACCGCATCGACCCAGGGAGCGAATTTCGCTTTGATCCGAAATTCGGCATCGGAACAGTTCTGGCTGCCGCAGTAGGTAATGCCTCCATCAATAACGACAATCTTGCGGTGATTGCGGAGATCGATGCGGCCAATCAGCATGCGCTTCAGGGGATTCCCGATGGGCAGGGCTACGGCTACATGGACGCCCGCCTGGCTCATTTCGCGCCAGTGCGCAGACTTGATCATCAGGCGTGAGCCCAGACCGTCCGCCATCGCCCGGCACTTCACACCCCGGGCTGCGGCCCGCTTGAGGGCTTCGACTACCTTGCAGCCGTTATTGTCGGGGAGCCAGATATAAAACAGCAGATGCACATGATCCCGGGCAGCGTCGATATCGCGGATCATTTCATCAATGACAGTATTCGAGTCGGGCAGCAGACGGGCCTGGTTGCCTTCGGCCGGTTCAAAATTGCTGATGGAACGGCCAACGCGGAACAGGTGCTCGTAGCGTTCGGGGACAGAAGGGAGTGCCGGATGATTACAGGTGTCCCGGGGCGCAGAGTAATGGGGCAGACCTGCCAGTACCCGCTGCATGCGGGTAACGCGGCGGTGACCAATGTTGACCTCTCCGAGCAGCAGATAAGCCAGGATCCCGGCGACTGGTATTGTGGCGATCACCACGATCCAGGCCAGGCGGGACGTTGGTTCGCGATGCGGTCGCAGAATGACGCGAATGATCACCAGAATCTCGATCAGGATGTGAATCTCCACCACGATTCCGGTGATGCTCATCGGTGTCTCTTTCTCTCAGAGGTAAGTCAGTCAGCGCTTCGGGAAAGACATGACCGCTGTCGGTCACATCTGGACAGGCTCAACTTACCCCATTCAGGGCAGCAGATCAAGACTCGACTCCTGTCCGACACATGACCGACTCTGCTTTCACACTCACTCATGTGTAGATTCTGCACTGCATAAAAACAGAAAAGGATCATTAAAATAAATATCGAATAATCGTGATGTTATGATATAATGCAAGCTGAAGTGTCTGTTGAAATAGAATCTCAATCTGTCTCGGGTTTGTGGGAGGAGGTCAGTCAACGCTGCCTTCTCTCCTGTGATGCGATAAACTGTGTTTGGCTGGCGAGTGAGTTCAGAATGGTCATTGGCAAAGAGGAAGAATGATGAAAGCGGGAGCGTCTCACAGGTTCTTTTCCATTCTATTTCGAGTGCTGTTGTACGGCGGCGGATTGGTGGCACTCATCCTGTTAATTGCCTGGTTGTCCGGGATGTTTGAGGAGAAAGTTGCCTCCGACTGGGAACGGCGGGGCGTTCAACAGCATGCAGATGAGCCGACGACCGAAGTGCACGAGGTGACCAAGCCTTATGTAGAAGAGGCCGTGGGGACTCTGAAGGCCTCGAGTCGGACGATCGTGGCGGCGAAAGTACTGGCGACCATCGAGAAGATCTACGTCAAAGCGGGGGATCAGGTCAATCAGGGGCAGCCGTTGATTGATCTGGATGCTAAGGAATATCAGGCCCGTCTGAGTCAGGCGAAACAGGGGCTGGCAGCGGCCACAGCTAACCGGGTCGATGCCGAGAAAGAGTTTGAGCGTGCAGAAACGCTGAAAAAGAAAAATGTGGTGACGAAGTCCGAGTATGACCGGGCAATGCGGGAGCTGCAGGTTGCTCAGGCTGAGGAACTCCGGGCAAAGCAGCAGGTTTCGGAAGCGGAAATTCTGCTGTCCTATACGAAGATCAAAGCCGTCAAAAGTGGTCGGATCGTTGATCGACTGGCGGAACCCGGTGATATCGCTAATCCGGGGACGCCACTGCTCGTACTATACGATGCCACCTCTCTCAGGCTCGAAGCTCCCGTGATGGAACGCCTGGCGGTCAAACTGAAGCCGGGGGATGAGCTTAAAGTATATGTGGATGCTTTGAACAAAAGGTACGAGGCCACCATCGATGAGATCGTGCCCCAGGCCGATGCCCCCAGTCGTTCTTTTCTCGTCAAAGCGAGTCTACCACGGTCGGAAGATCTGTATGAGGGGATGTTCGGACGACTCTTGATTCCGGCAGGCACGCGGAAACATCTCTGTCTGGATATGGATGCCATTGACCGTATCGGTCAGCTGGAATTCGTCGATGTGGTGCGTCCCGATGGCACTCTCGAGCGGCGGTATATCAAAACGGGACAGGTGGGTATCCCCGGACGTCAGGAAGTGTTAAGCGGACTGCAGGCGGGAGATAAGGTGATTCTGAAGACGAAGTCAGCGCCGGCCGGGGAGAAGCAGCACGATGACCAATGAGAGTGAATTGTCTGTTGGGGAGTCCTCTTCTTTTCTGACCCGGATTGTGGAAGTCTTTCTGCGGGGGGATGTGGCGATTATGCTGGTGATCGTCTCCCTGTTACTGGGGGAGCCTCGCTGTGGTTGACCCCGCGGGAGGAAGAGCCACAGATTGTGGTTCCCATGGCGGATGTCATGGTTTCGGCGCCGGGGCTGTCAGCGACTGAAGTGGAATCTCAGGTGACCGACCGACTGGAAAAGCTGCTGTACCAGATCGATGGAGTGGAATACGTCTATTCCATGTCTCAACCGGGGCAGTGCATTGTGACCGTCCGTTTTTATGTGGGCGAAGATCGCGAAGATTCACTGGTGAAGCTCTATAACAAGATCCATTCTTCCACTGATCTGATTCCGCCAGGCGTGAAATCGTGGGTGGTCAAACCGGTGGAAGTCGATGATGTGCCGATCGTGATTGCCACCCTCTGGAGTGACCGTCCTGAGGTTTACGGCGATCATGAACTGCGACGGATTGCCGAACAATTGCAACACAAAATGCAGGCCATCAAGAATACCAATCGCGTGGAAGTGGTCGGGGGGCGTCCGCGGCGAATTCGTGTCGAACTGAATCCCCAGAAGCTGGCTGCCTACCAGACCTCACCGCTACAGATCAGAGAGGCTTTACAGGTCAGCAACATCCTGGTGCGGAGCGGCGCTTTTGAACAGCAGGATGAGGAATTCATTGTCGAAGCTGGAACGTTTATCAAATCCATAGCCGATCTCGAAAACATCGTGGTAAATGTCGCCGGGGAGCGGCCTGTTTATCTGAAGAATGTCGCGGATGTAATCGATGGACCGGCTGAGGTGGAGAGTTATACCTGGATCGGTTTCGGAGCTGCCGACAAGTTACAGGATCAGCACGATCAATTGTATCCCGCGGTGCATCTTTCGGTTGCCAAACGCAAGGGGACGAATGCCGTCTGGTTGGCAGAAGCAGTAGAGCAAAATCTGGAAATGTTGTCGAAATCACATTTTCCGGACGGAGTTCATTTTCGCATTACTCGCGATTATGGTGAAACGGCCAATGAGAAAGTTAACGACCTGGTCGAAGCTTTGGTCGTCGCTGTGATTACCGTGATTGCGCTGATCGGAGTTGTTATTGGCTGGCGAGCGGCACTGGTGATCGCGCTGGCAATTCCCGTCTGTTACAGTCTGACATTGTTTGTGAACCTGATGACCGGATATACGATCAATCGGGTTACCATGTTTGCATTGATTCTGGCGCTGGGGCTGCTGGTCGACGATCCGATTACCGACGTGGAAAATATTGCCCGTTACTTTACCATGAAAGTGCTACCCCCGCGGCAGTCGGTGCTTCGTGCAGTTCAGGAAGTGCGGCCCGCTTTGATCCTGTCGACACTGGCGATCATTGTGAGCTTTTTGCCCCTGGCTTTTATTACCGGGATGATGGGCCCCTACATGGCTCCCATGGCGCTGAATGTACCGCTGACAGTCACGTTTTCGACCGTCGTGGCGTTCGTGATCACTCCGTGGCTGTCCCTGGTCGCGCTCCGCAGACTGGTTGAGTCGGAAGGAGAGGATGAGTCGGACTATGATTTGACCCGTATGCCCCTGTATCGTATCTCCCGTGCCGTCCTGCAACCGATTCTCTCTCGACGTCTCTATGCCTGGGGCGTGCTGCTGGGAATTTTCCTGCTGCTGCTGGGAGCAATGATTCTCCCCATCCAGCGTCTCGTGCCCGTCAAAATGCTGCCTTATGATAATAAAAACGAATTCCAGATCGTGCTGGATCTGCCCGAAGGTACGACTCTGGAAAGGACCGATGCCGTCGCCAGACAGGTTGGCCAGTATCTTAGCGGAGTCGCGGAAGTACGCGACTATGAGATCTTTTCGGGTCTGGCTTCCCCGATGGACTTTAACGGGATGGTCAGGCATTACTTCCTGAGGCGGGGCGCAAATGTCGCTGATATTCGCGTCAACCTGATCGATAAATCACATCGTGTGCAGCAGTCTCATGAAATCCTGTTACGGTTGCGGGAGCCCTTGAAGAAACTCGCTGACTCGCTGGGGGTGAATCTCAAACTGGTGGAAGTACCTCCCGGACCGCCGGTGCTTTCGACGATTACCGCGGAAGTCTACGGGCCTGAGAACGGGACCTACGCAGATATGATCGACGTCGCCCGTAGTGTCGAACAACGGCTGGGACAGGAAACGGGGATCGTTGATGTGGATCTGAGTGCGGAAGCGGATCAGACACGTTGGGTGTTTGAGACCGATAAGGCCAAAGCCGCATTGTCCGGCATATCGACACAGACCATCGCCGAGACACTCCGCATGGCTCTGGCTGGGGATCGGTCAGCGGTACTGCATCTGCCTCACGAAGTCGATCCACTCTGGATCGAACTCAGGCTGCCCCGTTCCCGGCGATCAGCCATCGATGATCTGGAAGAACTTTACATCCAGGGCAACAGCGGAGAGATTGTCCAACTGGGATCACTCGGTAAGTTTGTCAAAACACAGGATGACAAAACGATCTACCATAAAAATCTGAGGCGTGTCGTTTACGTCTATGCGGAAGTTGCCGGACGTCCTCCCGCAGATGCGATTCTCGACTTGGAAGCGGACCGGAATCGTCCTGAGACAGAGCGACCGTTGGAGACAGTAGCTCTGGAGTCGCGTACCTGGCTCTCACCAGGTGCCGGTCTGCACTGGTCAGTCCCTGAGGGATACTCGGTTGACTGGGCCGGTGAAGGGGAATGGAACATTACACTGGATGTCTTTCGTGATCTGGGAATTGCCTTTTGTGCTGCGTTACTCAGTATCTTCGTGATCCTCATGTTTCAGACCAGCTCGCGAATTCTGCCAATTCTGATCATGCTTGCGATCCCATTAACGCTGATTGGAATTCTGCCCGGCTTCTGGTTGTTGAACGTACTTCTGAATGTTCCGGTGGGGGGACAACAGAATCCTGTCTTCTTTACCGCGACAGCCATGATTGGCATGATTGCCCTGGCGGGGATTGTGGTTCGCAATTCGGTTGTGCTGATCGATTTTATTCACCTGGCAGAGCGGGAAGGTTTTTCACTGGAGGAAGCCGTGATCCGTTCGGTCGCCGTGCGGACTCGCCCGATCCTGCTGACTGCGGGAACCACGCTATTGGCGAACTGGGTGATCACACTGGATCCCGTTTTCTCCGGGCTGGCCTGGGCGATCATTTTCGGAATTGTGACTTCGACTCTATTTACGCTGATTGTAATCCCGGTGACCTACTGGCTGATTTATCGGCCCCGTAAACAGGAATCATATCCCTCCTGAAAGAACGTGAAACCAGGACTATGCCAACTTAGACAAGTACCCGGAGATCCACTATCATCAACGGGTATGCTCGGGTGTTTAAACTGAGCCGTCTGATTGATTCGTCCTGGAGAATGGTTGATGTTGTCACCTCGATTACTGTCTCGCTCTATTTGTTTACTGCTTTGTCTTATCGTCTATGAGGGCGACGCGCATGTCTTTGCGAGTGAACCGCGGGCGCAAGGGCTGGTGGAGTTGAAACGATTTCCTGCCCGCGAAGCACATCAGGCGGTCGCCGTGGATGAGCATGCGTTTTATGCGATTTCCAGTCGCGAGATCGGCCGGTACGACAAACAGAGTGGTCAGAAACTGAAGCTCTGGTCGCCGCCGCGGGATTCACATATCAAGCATTTGAACAGCGGGATTGTGATCGACGGCAAACTGTATTGTGCTCATTCAAACTGGCCGGCGGCTCCATTAAAAAATACGATCGAAGTCTTTGACGCGGCGAGTCTGCGTCCGCTGCAGACATTAAAGTTTCCCAAGACAACCGGAGCGATCAACTGGGTTGACCGCCGGGAGGCAAAGTGGTGGGTGGTTTTCGCCTTTTACGGAAAAGCGGAGACTGTCAAGCAGACCCGGCTGGTACGCTATAACGATCAATGGCAGCCGGAAGCGGAGTGGACCTTTCCGGAACAGGTGGTCCAACGCTTTCTGCCTAACAGTAATTCCGGTGGTGCCTGGGGGCCGGGGGGACTGCTCTTCACGACCGGTCACGATCATGGGGAACTCTATGTCTTGCGGGTTCCCGAACAACCGGGAGTGATGGAGTACGTGGAGACGCTGGCTGCTCCCCTCGCGGGGCAGGGGATTGCCTGGGATGCGACTGATGATGGAGTCCTGTATGGCATCGTCCGCAAGCAACACGAAGTCGTCAAGATGCGACTCAAGCAGACTGAATGAGGGAACGCGATCACTTCAGGTTGCATCCAAGGACCCGTCTGCTTCAGACAAGTTGACTGACTTGCACAATCGGTAGTGACTCAGGACAATAAGCGGCCCTTACGTAAATGAAGTCTGGAGTCCCCATGAGTGAACACATTATTTTATCCCTGTCCTTTATTCTGCTGGCCGGAATTGTCTGCCAGTGGCTTGCCTGGCGGGTAAAATATCCCGCGATCATTTTCCTGCTGGCCACAGGGATTTTCGCCGGCCCGGTGATGGGCTGGCTGGATCCGGATGAACTGTTTGAAGATCTGCTGTTTCCCTTCGTTTCGCTGGCAGTGGCGGTGATTCTGTTCGAAGGAAGCCTGACTCTGAAACTGCAGAACATACCGGGGCTGGAGCGGGTCATCCGCAATATGATTACCATCGGTGCTTTCATCACCTGGATGGGAACAACCCTGGCGACGCGGCTGCTGCTCGATTTTTCCTGGAATGTCTCATTTTTATTCGGTGCCCTGATGGTGGTCACCGGGCCGACTGTAATTACGCCACTACTGAGAACCGTGCGACCCAAAGAGAATGTGGCCCATATCCTGCAGTGGGAGGGGATTCTGATCGATCCCCTGGGAGCGATTCTGGCGGTCCTGGTGTTCGAGTTCATTCTGGCAGGGGGCGCTGAAGGGGGCTTTGCTGCCGGACTGGTCGTGTTCGGTAAAATGGTACTGATCGGGGTGCTGTTTGGCGCAGTAAGTGGTTACCTGTTTGCATTTCTGTTGAAGAAATACTGGATCCCTCAGTATCTGCATAACTTCGCCTCGCTGGCGTTGGTGTGTGTCGTGTTTGCCGTTTCCAATATGTTCGAGGCGGAATCCGGTCTGCTTTCGGTCACGGTGCTGGGAATCTGGCTGGCGAATACTAAAGGTCTTGATCTGGATGACATCCTGGATTTCAAAGAAAGCCTGAGTATCCTGCTGATTTCCATGCTGTTCATCATTCTGGCAGCCCGTATGAATCTAAGCTCATTTCGTGATTTAGGCTGGCCTGCGGTGGCGGTATTTGCGGTGATTCAGTTTGTGATTCGCCCGGTGAGCGTGCAGCTTTGTGCCCTTGGATCCAAGCTGTCGATGAACGAGCGACACCTCCTGTCGTGGATTGCTCCGCGCGGAATTGTCGCAGCAGCAATCTCGGCCCTGTTTGCCATTAAACTGCAGGCGGTTGGCTATCCGTTTGCAGCGGCGATGGTTCCCCTGACATTCATGGTGATTGTGGGGACGGTGGTGTTACAGAGCACGACAGCCGGCCCGCTGGCCCGCTTTCTGAAAGTCGCTGAGCCTGAACCGAACGGCTTTCTGATTGTCGGTGCAAACCGTCTGGCACAGGTGATTGCCCTGGAACTGAAGAAAAACGGCATTCGAACCTTTCTGACCGACCAGAACTGGTCTTCCGTGACAGAAGCTCGTCTGAAAGGGCTGCAGGCATACTGGGGAAACCCCGTGTCGGAACATGCGGAACGGCATATTGACCTGATCGGTATTGGACATCTGCTGGCGGTCTCCCCCCAAATGGAATTGAATGCTCTGGCGGCGCATTATTATCGACTGGAGTTTGCCAAGGAGAATATTTTCACAATCCGGATTTCGGAACCGACGGCTGGGAAGGCTGAAGCGAAGACCGCTTTCAAGTATGGTGGGCGGACCGTCTTCGGTGAATCACCAAACTACCAGGATCTGAGCCGGATGCTGGAGCAGGGGCGGAAATGAAAACGACGGTATTGTCAGAAGAATTTACCTTTGAACAATTTCAGAACCAGATCGACGCCAAACGCATCCCGTTATTCGCCATCGATACCAATCATCGTGTGCAGGTCTTTACAGCAGAGCCTGATTTTCAACCTAAGGCGGGCTGGAAGATCATGAGTCTGGCGGAGAAGGTACCTGTCGAAGCCGAATGATTGCTTCAAAAGGCCACTTTTGCCCCAGACTCTCTGTGCTGAGATCAGTCTGGATCGACGGCACAACACTGCTTTACAATACAATCTCAACAATCTTTGTTTCACAGCTGATTTCCAAGTGACAGAATGTGGAGAGTTTGTATGAGCGTTCATCGCCGCGAGTTTCTAAAACATTCTCTGACCTGCACATTGGCGGGAAGTTGGACCGGTTCACTTTTACACGCGCAGTCAAAAGCGGCTGCTGAGAAACGGCCGTTGTTGAAGCCGGTTCATGAGTCCATTGTCTGCCCCTGGACCCCCGAGCATCCGCGGCACGATCATCAGTTGATCTTCCCGTTGGATGAGCGGCGGTTACTGCTGGTCTGGTCTGAATATTACAGCCGGTCTAAGCAGCCCGCGCAAAAGAAAGGTTTTTCGGGAATCGGCGATCATGTTGCCTGTCAGATCAGTTCGATGACCTCCGATGATCGGGGACGTAGCTGGGGGAATCGACGGGTACTGCAGACCAATGAGTGGGAGCACAACGTTAAACATCCCAATCTGATCCGTCTGTCTGACCAGGAAATTCTGTTCTCGTATGTGGGCTGGGACAGTCCCCGGGCGCGGAATGTATTTTTGAGACGTTCTACCGACAATGGCCAGACCTGGGGACCACAACAGCAGATTTCGGAACCGGGCTGGTATTGCTGTAACGCCGACCATGCTTTACGGCTGAGCACCGGTCGTGTTTTGATTCCGGCCCATGGGCCGGCTGCGGACAATTACGTTGGTGGAACCGCATATAAAGGGGGAGATCTGCACTCATTTGTCTTCTACTCCGATGATGGTTTTCTAACTTGGAAGCGGAGTGCAAACAGTATGACTGCCCCGGGACGGGGCTGTCACGAACCGGCGATTGTTGAACTCAAGGATGGCAGACTACTCTGTTTTCTGCGGAATACAAATCAGTGTCTGTATCAGAGTTATTCCGAAGATGGTGGTGTCCATTGGAGTAAACCGGTGCCCACTGAACTGCCTTCCCCGGAAGCGCCTTCCATTATAAAACGGATTCCCTGCACGGGGGATTTGCTGTTGCTCTGGAATCATGTAGCCTCACCCCGGAACTGGCCGCGGACACCGCTGACAGCAGCGGTCTCACAGGACGAGGGTAAAACCTGGCGACACTTCAAGGATATCGACAACCGAACTAATTATGACGCTGCGTATCCATCTCTGACATTCGTCGGGGACGAAACGCTGATTGCCTACTATTCTCGTTCGACCGACTGGAAACGTGATTCTGAGGTTACGCTTAAGATCTTTCAAACCGATCAGTTTTATGCCTGATGTCAGTCGGACAAATGTTGTTCTCAGAAGACTCTCTCAGCCCAATGGCGGGACCTTCGAAATTCTACAGCAACTCAGGAATCGGTTTGCCGTCGGTCAGGATCGGGATTGGGCGGCCGGTATTGTCGTAGTAGGCCTGGTGCGTATCGATGCCGAATTTCTGATAAATCGTTGCCAGTAGATCATTACTGTTCATGACGCGATCGACGGGATGTTCCCCTTTGGCATTGGTCGCCCCGATTGCCTGGCCCATTTTGAGTCCCCCTCCAGCGAGGAAGATGCTCATAGCCCGGCACCAGTGGTCGCGGCCGGGACGTTTGCTTTTGTCCTGATTTCGGACCAGCGGGGTGCGGCCGAATTCACCACAGAAGATGAACAGGACATTCTGATCCAGTCCTCGGCGCTGCAGGTCATTGATCAGGGCCGGTACCGCCTGGTCGAACACAGGCATACGTTCCCGATATGCCTGGAAGATGTCGGCATTGACCGAATGGTCGTCCCAGTTGCTGGTGCGGCCCGCTTTTTTGGAGAGTCGGAAGCTGGCCTGCAACTGGACCAGCCTGACGCCCGATTCCACCAGCCGACGGGCCAGCAGTAAGCCCTGGCCCCAGGTGGTCCGCCCGTATTCATCGCGAAGCGCCTCCGGTTCAGCTGAGAGGTCAAAGGCTTTGCTGGTCCGGTCACTGGTCAGCATGGCGAGGGCCCGATTGTTGAACTTGTCCAGCGCGGACATCGAACCGCTCTTATCCAGTTCACGGCGGAACGTATCGAACTGGCTCAGCAACTGATTACGTTTTTTAAGAGCTGCTGCAGCGGAATCGTTGACGGAAAGATTGTCAACTGAGAATTTCGAACTGTTGGGATCACCGCTGAACATGAACGGACTGTAAGCCGGTCCCAGGTAAGCCGGACCTCCGCCGTAGAATTTGGTATTCGCGATAAACAGGGGAATGTCGCGGACCTGATGTTCGAGTTGGCTGGCAACGACCGATCCCATTTCGGGATACTCCGCATCACCGGGATTGGCCGCGGTAGGTGTATAGCCCGAGAGAAATCGACAGGTACCACCCGAGTGTTCATTCCGGTTGTGGTGCAGACTGCGAACGATCGAAAACTTATCTGCCATTTGGGCCAGGTTCGGCAGCAGCTGACAGATCTCCATGCCAGGGACATTAGTTTTGATCGGACTGAATTCCCCCCGGTATTCTGAGGGGCCAGCGGTTTCATGTCGAAGGTATCGATATGGCTGGGGCCGCCGTTGGCCCAGAGCAGGATGACGGAAAAATCCTTGTTGAGTCCGGCTGGACTCTGTTCGCCCGCCAGCAGACGCGTCAGGTTCGGATCAAAGCCGCCGGAGAGCGCGCCCAGGCCGAGTCCGCCAATTTTCAGAAATTCCCGCCGACCCACAGGGCCGGGACAAGGCTGTATCGGTTTGCTGTTCATGGTTCTATTCACAGTTCAAATTGAAGTGTGTTGTGTTGGCTGTTGATTCAATGGACAAACAGAAATTCTTTGGTGTTGACCAGCGTCCAGATCAGATTGCCGAAGGCAGTTTTCTGATCTTTTTCGCTGGCGATATATTTCAGTGCGTTTTGCATTTCCTGTGGCGTCGGTTCGCGGGAGAGGGTTTTCAGGAACAGTTCCCGGACTTTGCGTTCTGCCTCGCGTTTATCGTTCGCCAGATCGACGGCGTAGGGCCCTGTCACTTTGGAGAGTACAAAACCATTATTCATCACAAACAAGGATTGCGAGAGGCTCGGTTCCGAAACCCGTTCGCATTCGCAGGCACTCTCGCGTTTGGGGCGACCGAAGAGTGTCAGGAATTGATTGGAGTAATCCTCATCGGGCAGTTGCAGGGCTCGCGTGGTTTTGGGGAGGCCGCTGAATCGTGTGGGCGAATCGGTAACATCATCAATCGCGTCCAGCAGGATCTCAGCCGAGAGTCGCTGCGGGTAAAAGCGGGCGTAGTTCTGCGTTTCTTCCAGGTTGATCTCGTTTGCCTGTGAGCTCAACTGGTAGATATTGCTCGTGCAGATCAGCTCCACGATATGCCGCATGTCATAGTCGGAGCGGGTGAATTCCTCCGCCAGGGCTGCCAGCAGAGGTTCATTGGCGGCGGGATTGGTAACCCGCAGGTCATCCAGGGGATGCACCAGGCCGCGACCGAAGAAATGGGCCCACATCCGGTTCACGAAGGCTCGGGCAAAGTAGGGGTTATCTGGTTGGGTCATCCAGTCAACCAGATAGTGCCGGGGGTCTTCGAAGGGCGGGATCTCCAGATCCGGCCCACCCAGTCCATGGGGCGGGACGACTTCTCCGGTGACAGGATGTTTGACCTGTCCAGTCTGTTTAACCGAGATCATTTCGTTGGCTCGTCGCTCGGCGACGCCTGTGCCTCCGGTCCGATTGACCCGGCTGAAGAAAGCGGCCAACCCGTAGTAATCCTGCTGACTATATTTCTCAAATGGATGATGATGGCAGCGGGCACAGCCGATGCGCAGACCGAGAAAGACCTGGGCCATGTCATCCACGTACCGGTCGAGGTAACGGACTTCCGCATACCACTGGGCCGGAGGATTAACCGAAACATCCCCGGTCGCCGTCAAGACGCCGCGCACCATTTCATCGTAGGGGACGTTGGCAGCAATCTTGTTTCGCAGCCAGCGGTGAAAGGCGATTGTGCCGGGTTGACGTGGTTTCTGGCCCCGGCGTTTGTTCCGCAAAAGGTCGGACCATTTCTGGGCGAAGTGATCGGCGTAGTCCCCGGATCGGACCAGTCGCGCAATCAGCTTGTTGTGTTTGTCGGGATCAGTGCTGTTCGCATAGGACTCGACTTCATCAGTCGTCGGGATCCGTCCGGCAATCTGCAGTGAAGCCCTGCGGATGAATGTGGCGTCATCGGCCAGAGGGGAAGGGGGCACCTGCAGCACTTTGAGCTTGCGCTGGATATGTTCGTCAATGAAGTTCGCTATCGGAAAGTCGGGCCAGGACTCTGGTTGCTCAGTCGAGGGGACCAGGATTTTCGCAACGGAGACTTCACCCTGGTAGAGTGCCAGTACCGATGTTTCGCCGGTCCGTTCCAGCGAGGTGACCAGGCCCCGTTCATCGACGGTGCCGACGGACGTATCATTGGAGCGGAACTCCACCAGCGGCGTGACATCGCGGGTGGAGCCATCCGAATAATGCGCAGTGCCGGTCAGTTGTTGCTGTTCATTGTGTCCCAGCGATTCGAATTCGGGTTCCACGGTCAGCTTGACCAACTCGGGGGCATCTGCCGGACCGTGCGGCGTATTAGCTTCAATCCAACGGACCAGTCGGGCATACTCCGGGCTGCTTTCCTCGAGTCGCTTACCGCCCCCGTGCGGAATTTTCATCGTGGCTTTGCGGAGCAGCAGCGAATCTTCAGGGGAAGCGGGAAAGATCCGCCGACCGCGGATATCGCGGGTGACCCATTCGTAATCCTGTTCAGGCTGGAAGCCGAACAGCGAGAGCTGGAATCCACCGCGTCCACCTGATTTACCATGACAGCCGCCGCCGTTACAACCCTGGCGGGTCAGGATAGGCGCGATGTCGTTGGTGAAATCGAGGGGCAGATAGGTTTCCCCCTGTTCGATCTCGATGGGGATGGATTTCGTGTGAGAACCCCATTTAATCTGGAGTTCTGTTTTTCCGGCAGCCCGGGGAGTGAGCACCCCGGCGGCATCGATGGACGCCAGCTGAGGATCTTTGAAATGGAAGCGGACCGCGCGGGTCAGGTCGTGTGTGGTCTCTGCTGCTGTGATGCCTGTGACCAGCAGCTGCTGGCGACTGTCGCGCCCCCGCAGGTGGATGCGTTCCGGCCAGGCTTTCATCCGGACGGTGGCTGCGGGAGTGATTTTGACCGGTTTGAATTCCGTTTCTGCAGACAGCAGTATCGGCCTGCAGCAACAGATCGTGAGCAGGATCACACCCAGGCTACTGACGATTCTGGTTTCGGTTATGTTTGCTTTGAATATGTTCATCGCATCTCAGATTCTAATTCATCGAGGATCACAGGAAAATGCCGATTGGCAGGACTGTGTATTCGAGTCGGATGACTATTTCTGCTTTGTTTTTTTCGGGTTCTGTTCTGGTTCCACCTTGAGAGTGATGACGTTGGTCACAATCGAAACGGGAACCGGTTTTGCTTTTTCTGTTTCTGATCAGCAGCAGGTGAGGAATCAATTTTGGTGGTGGCGGACAGCCAGAGGAGATAGTCTCCCGGCTGCAGTTTATCTGACAGGATGGCTGTCGGTTTACTCTTGGTTTGAGTGGGGGGAATCGATTTTGTGGGCTTGAATAAGGGGACGCTCTTCTGTTTGGCATCGACCATTGCCGTATGCCACTTCAATTCGATGGGCGATGAAATCGATGAATCACCAGTTTCCAGCTTTACATCCAGTTCCAGTTTACCACCCACGGTCAGTGGTTGTTGTGGTGGTGAGATAGTTAATACAACGGGGGCTGGATCAGCAATACCTGCTGCGAGCGTATTGACGTGCGTAAATGTGCCGGCATCAGTGACAGTCAGAGGCTGAACTTCACGGATCAGCTGCTGATTCTCAGACGTTGCCTGCAGTTTCAGGTTGAGAATATCTGGTTTCAGACTGCGGTCCGTCTGAATCGAAAGCACTGCTGCTGACTGGTGTTTAGGGATCATGATATCGTCAGCAGTCAGCCCCTTGGGGAGATCGACGGCGTGAATGCGGACGGGTTTGTCAAACCCATGCTGTCGGTCGACGTAGAGCGCGACGTGGGTGTGTCCCGCCGGATGTAACGTGATTCCGTGTTTTCGTTCCTGCTCACCCGGGTAAGCGAAGACGCGAAAGTCCGGCACTCTGTTTGTGATACGCACCCGGTACTGTCGCTCAAAGCCGCCCAGGCTCACGCCATACAGATCACGTACCAGTAGATAGAACATGCCCGACTGGGGGGCCTTCCAGGTTCCTTCCGGATCCAGTGAGGCTGCCGAGACAGGAGTGGCGTCACCTTTCGCCTGTTTCTGATCTGAGAGATTCAGGAGCAGCTTCCCTTTGTCGTCGAAGAGGGAGAGTTCGAGATCCATGCGTTGTCCCAGCCGTTCTCCAAATGCGGCGAGGCTCAGCTGTTGTCCCTTTTCGGCGGTAAACCGGTACCAGTCCAGATCGCGCGGTTGGGGAAACTGGCCCGCTATGTCGCAGGGAACCTTGATCTCTTGCGCCGTTGTCTGCGAGTAATTCTCCGGATCCTGATCGACGACGATCGGCGTGTCAGTCGTCATTAGCCGCACGGATCCTGCTGTGTGGGGAAGTTGTAACCAGAGGCCTTGCGCGAGGGGACTTGTGGCGGCGAATGAAACTGATTGTGTTACATCCGTGTCTGTAGCAGGATCAACGGTGATGTTTTTCTGTTGCAGGAGTTGTGTGGAGTCCTCTGCCATGCCGGGCAGATCGAGTCCCTGAATGTGGAGCTGGCTCGGTTTGTCGGCGGGGATCAGTGCGGGAAATGCGGCCAGCAGGCGTGGTCCGGTGTTGACTGAAAGATGGTAGACACTGTTCGCATCGCTGCGGTAAGCGCGTTCGAAGACCTTGATGCGGTATGTGCCTGTGTCGGGCAGTTTCAGATGCAGGGCTGGTTCCAGTTCTGCTGCAGAAGAGAACGCGATCTCTTCTCCAGTGGGAGCACTGAGTGTGAACAGCGGTTCGGCTGAACCTCCCAGCGATCGGGAGCGACAGCGAATCGTAACGGTCTGACCTGCTGTGCCGGTGAAGGTATACCAGTCGATGTCTCCGGTGTGATCGAAACGAGCGTCGACTCCCCCGGGTAATTTTAACGTCTTAGCGGAATCCGAGGTGTCGGCCTGTTCGTCTGCGGTGATTGTGGGCCAGGCGGTGATCTGCACGACGTGAGGCTGGCTCAGTCCCTGGCCGGTCAATACGCGCAGGTCGTAATCGCCGGGCGGTGTTTCTGCGGGAACGGTGATCTGCAGGCTCTGGTCATTGATGACTTTGATCGAGACGCCGGGTGCGGTTAGTTGTGCGAGGCGAATGTCTGTGAGCTGCTTGCCTTTCAGTTTGACATCCGTGGTGGCACCGGCGGGACAACTGAGGGGAAAGATGCTCACCAGGTCGGGGGACGCGGCGCTGGCAGTCAGCGGGACGCACGCCAGCCAGAGCAGGGCGGTTCCGCTGAGCAGGATTCTGCTGACCAATTGTCGCAGGTTGGTTTCTAACATGGTAAACGCGGAGCTGTCTATAATAATCTGGCAGGAACATCAGGTCTTCAGGTAGCACTTAAGCGATAATCTCTTTGATCGGTTCGCCAAAGTCGATTTCGAGGCGTTTGTGGCCCGGAACTTCGAGGCTGTGGTGATTGAGTCCCAGCTGATGCAGGATGGTGGCGTGCAGGTCGGTGACGTAGTGTCGGTGTTCGACCGCGTGGAAGCCGATTTCGTCGGTAGCGCCGTGTGTGACACCTTTCTTAATGCCACCGCCGGCCATCCAGATGGAGAAGCCGTAGGGATGATGGTCGCGTCCGTCTGACCGTTCGGAGCCGGGGGTGCGACCGAACTCGGTGGCCCAGACGACCAGGGTTTCATCGAGCAGACCCCGCTGCTTGAGGTCTTTGAGCAGGCCGGCAATCGGTTTGTCGACCTGGCCGATCCGCTGGCTGTGGTTCTGCTTGAGCTTGGAATGTGCGTCCCAGCCGCCATCGTAGATCTGCACAAAGCGGACGCCCCGTTCTACCAGTCGGCGGGCAATCAGGGACTGCTGGCCGACGCGTTGGGTTTCTTTATTATCCAGACCATACAGATTCTGTGTGGCAGCGGTTTCCTCGCTGATGTTGACGACTTCGGGGACGGCCATCTGCATGCGGAACGCGAGTTCGTAGGATTTGATGCGGGCCCGCATTTCGGCATCGTCGGGATAAGCGGCGCCGGCGAGCGTATTCAGTTCACTTAAGAGTTCCAGCTGACCGCGGCGTTCTTCGCGGGAGACTTTGCTGCCCGGGGTGCCGAAGGGGAGTGGATTGCTCGGGTTGACGGACATCTTTACCCCGGAATGTTCCGGACCCAGGTAGCTGCCATCATGGGCGCCGGTTCCGCCGCAACAGTCGCCGGGGGGCGTACCCATCACCACGAACTGGGGCAGATTGTCATTCAGCGATCCCAGGCCATAGTGCACCCACGAGCCGATGGAAGGGAAGAAGCCGTCAAAGATGTGGCGGCCCGTGTGAAACTGGAGCTGAGCCGCGTGGTCGTTGTCGGTGGTCCACATCGAGCGGACGACGGCCAGGTCGTCGGCACAGCTTCCGACATGCTCCCACCAGTCGCTGATTTCGATGCCGCTCTCGCCCCGTTTGCGATAGCCGACCTGCAGTGGATAGAGCTGGGCCATCAGCTTGCGGGGCTTGCCGCCGAAGTCACGCACGTTTTTGCGATAGTAGGGGGAGTTGGTGACCAGGTCGTTATATTCGGTATCGCCGATCGTCTTGCCCGCATGCTTATTGAGGGCGGGCTTGGGGTCGAAGCTCTCCATGTGGCTTGTGCCGCCCAGCATGAAATACCAGATCACCGATTTGGCTTTGGGGGCGAAGTGCGGCTGTCCGTTGATGATGGCCGATTCCGCTGCCTGCAGTGCGTTACCAGACGAACTTTCACGTTGCAGCAGGTCCGCCAGGGCGATGCCCGTCAGCCCCAGGCTGGCGTTGTTCAGAAACGAACGTCGCGAGACGCGGCCGCAGGAGTTGAACCAGTTGGAGGGTGTTTGGTCAGACATGGCTGAGTTCCTGAATGTGATTCGTTTCGCTGTGGGTTTCGGGATTAACGGACGGTGACAAAATCGTTATGGCTGTAGAGGACATGCACCAGGTTCTCGCGGGCCCGCTGCCTGGGATCGGCGGCGGGTGGACGTTTCGAAGTCCCTCCGCCGGGAAACTGCTGCTGCCCCTGCTGCTGGAGCAGACCGGTATGTCGTTCTAAAAACTTCGTGCAGGCAGTGATCTCCGCGGCCGTCGCGGGACGGGAGAGAATCTGTTTGAAGGCTGCCTGGATAAACGCGGCATCGGTGTTCGTTGATTTCTCGAGTTGTTCTGCCAGCAGGCGGGCCTGATCGAGTGACAGGGAGCTGTTGGTCAAAGCGAGCGCCTGTTGCGGCACGACGCTTACGAGCCGTTCGTAGCAGGCGTTCGGATTGGCCAGATCGAACAGCTCCAGGAATTCCATTTTTTCGTTGGGAGTGTTGCGGAAGTAGAGACTGCGGCGGTGAATGGTCTCTCCCTGCTTTTCATCGAGTTCCGGACCGCCCCGGGTTTCATCGAGTGTCCCCGCAGTGGCGAGCAGGCAGTCGCGCACCATTTCCGCTTCCATGCGGCGGGAGTTCATCCGCCAGAGATAACGGTTATTGGGGTCAGTGGCCCGGTTTGATTCAGATTCACCGGGAGCCGAACTCATTCGGTAGGCACTGGAGAGTACGATCTGGCGATGCAGGGGTTTCATCTGCCAGCCCTGTTCCATAAATGTGACCGCCAGCCAGTCGAGCAGTTCGGGATGCGTGGGCAGACGTCCGTTGAGGCCGAAGTTGGCGACGGTGGGAACCAGGGCCTGGTTAAAATGACGCAGCCAGATGTGATTCACAGCCACCCGTGCGGTACGTGGGTTCTGCTCATCGGCAATCCAGCGGGCCAGGGCCAGGCGGCGGCCGGTACTGGTGCGGGGGAACGTTTCTCCCAGGGGCGTGTATTTCGTGTCTTCTTTTTTCACATCTGCCTGAGCAGCTTGCAGTTTCTTCTCTGCGGTGGCGACTTTCTGTTCGGCCGCGGTCCGTTTTTTGTCGGGCTGGTCTCCTGTGGATGCGGGCAGAGTTGCCAGATCCCGCTGCGCCTGTTTGACAGTGAGAGAGGCCTGAACGGCTGCGGCTTCCCGTTCAAGGCGGCTGGCCGTTTTGGCGAGCGGTTCATAATCAGCGGCCTCTTTGACCTTGGCCTGTTCGGCGGCGATCCGTGCTCGGAGCGATTTCAGCTCGGCCTGTTGCAGTTGCACGTTCAATTCTGCGATCTCGCGCGCCGCCTGAGCGAGGGAGAGATCCTGCTGCAGATTGGCTTTCGAAGGGGCCGCAAAGGGGGAACGCCGGTCTTCTTTCACAGACTGGGCGAGTTGAAAACCGGGGGCCAGCGGTTCGATACGCAGCTCGTAAAATTCTGAGTGGGCCGAGTGATTCCAGAGGGCGAACTTACCCGCCTGGCGGGGGACGGGCATCGTGTAAGCCAGTTTCAGTTTGCCATCGAGCCAGACGTTGAGCTGCTGGCCTTCCACGACGAAATCGAGGACGACCTCTTTATTGAGTTCAATTTCACAGGGGAAGATGCCGGCCCGGGGATACGACTCGCGGCCTACTGTGCGGTGGAAGGCCTGCACGGTCGGTTTGTTGTTACTGATCGCGGTGTAAATGGCCTGGGCATCACGGAGGTCGACGGCATCAAAGAAGAGACCGACCGAATGAATCTGGCCCGGTTCCAGGGTTTTGTAACGCAGCCGCCCTGGAAATTCAGCGGCAGATCGATCTGGGAAACCATGGTCCGAAAGGCGCCGGTATTGGTCTGTCGCAGACAGCCGTCGATGTACTCCCATTTTCCCGAAACGGTCTGCCAGAGTTCGGGGTTCGGCTGCTGGAAGCGTTCGTTGATGATCGCGGGACGCGCGTCGGTCTCTGTCGCAGACCCTTGTTGCAGGTCAGCCAGCTGTTGCTCGACCTGCTGGATGGTGGTGTCGGACTTGTGCAACGCTGCTTCTGCGGATTTGATTTCCTGCTCGGCCTGCTGCACCTTTTCTTGCAGGATTTCAGGACGCAGTGCCGGGTAATAACTGGCCAGGGGGAGTTTGACGGGCTTGATGGTTACCGGTTCTTTGGTGAGGTTCACCGGGACCGCGGGGGTGAGGGGATGCTCTTTGTCAGGCTGACGATCATCGCCGCGCTGGAAGAGATAGGTGGGCTGTTCCAGTTCCTTGTCGAACACGCGTGCAAGACCGTCTTTGAGGACCATGCCCAGCGTGGCATCTTTTTCTTTGTCGACCGTGCCTGAGAGGGCATCGGTGCGGACGTTGTGCGGCTCGAAGAACGCACGGAAGCGATAGTATTCGACCTGATCCAGGGGATCGTATTTGTGATCGTGACAGCGGGCGCATTTCATCGTCAGTCCCAGGAAGGCGACGGACGTGTGCTCGACGGTATCAAACATCCAGACATTGCGATCGAACTTGTACCAGTTGCGTCCCAGGAAGCCGGTGGCCCGGACGACATCGGGATTGTCCGGTTCGAGTTCATCGCCGGCCAGCATCTCGACGATCATCCGGTCGTAGGGCTTGTCGGCATTGACCGATTCGACGATCCAGTCCCGCCAGCGCCAGATGTGCCGCTGGCTGTAGCGGATCTCGTTGATTCCGCGGGACCCGTACCAGTCGCTGTAGCGCCAGACGTCCATCCAGTGCCGTCCCCAGCGTTCCCCGTAGCGGGGGCTGGCGAGCAGCTTGTCGACTGTTTTGCCATAGGCTTCTTCAGAAGGATCGGCGAGGTAGGCTTCCAGTTCTGCCGTGGTGGGGGGGAGACCAGTGAGGTCGAGGTACAGACGTCGGAGCAGGACCGCTGGTGCCGCGGGAGGGCGGGGGACCAGATTGTGTTGTTCGTGCTCCGCGGCGAGGAAGGCGTCAATTTCGTTACGCACCCAGGCATTGTTTTTGACCTTGGGGACCGCTGGTTTGACCGGCGTCTGATAAGACCAGAACTGCCGCGGATCCTGTTCGGGGACTTCATTTTCGGGTGTGGGGGCACCGGCGTTGATCCACTGACGGAACAGGGCCAGTTCATCCGGGGTGAGCGGTTTGCCCGCGCCCTCGGGGGGCATCTTGAAGCCGGCGTCACCGGTCAGGACGCCCAACAGCAGGCTGTCATCTGCCTTGCCTGGTTCGAAGCCGGGACCAGAGTCGCCCCCTTGACGGAGGAACTCAGCGGTGTCGACGCGAAAGCTGGAATTCTGTTTTAAGGCACCGTGGCAAGACTGACATTTCGTGCGGAGCAGTGGCTTGATCTGCTTGAGATAATCGACCGATTCCGCTGCAGAGAGGGGGGCGGTTCCGCAGAGGCTCAGCGCCAGCAGTACAATGCAATCCGTGAGTCGGTTGGCAGTCATGTGGCGGGCTCCGAATTTGTCGGTGAAAATCGCAGGGGAAACTGACTTTCACGTAAGGAAGGCACAATATATTAAGAATATTAATATAACAGAAGTATGGTGATGATTCAATATATTTAAATCTGTCGATATGATTCGGCGTCGATTTCAGAGTTTTTTGGGAGGCGGTCCCTGCAGATAGGCGAACAGATCCTGCAGTTCCTGCTCGCTGAGTTGTTTGAGGATTTTTTCGGGCATGAGTGAGACGGGCGAATCATGAATCTCTTCGATGTCGTCCCGTCGGATAGTGGTCAGTTCGTTTTTGTTGTTGGCGATGCGGATCTGCGCGGGTTCATCTGATTTAATGATGCCGGTGACGACGCGTCCGTCGCGGGTGATGACGATTGAGGCCACGTACTCTTTGCGGACGAATCGATTGGGATCAATGATGCTCTCCAGCAGATAATTTAAATCGCCCCGGTTGGCGGTGGTGAGGTCGGGGCCCAGTTTGTTGCCGGTGCCGTGCAGCTGATGACAGGTACCGCACTGTTTCTGAAACAGCTGGCTGCCGCGCTGCGCGTTACCTGGATGCTTCAACAGAAAACGGACGCGGCGGATCTCGGTGATCTTGTGCTGTGAATCGCTCTGATTGATCTGCCCCCAGTGCTTCGCAGTGAGCTCGGTGATCGTTTTGTTCCCCAGGCTGTTCAGTGTTGTCAGTTCCTGCAGATCGAGATCGCCTGCCGGCAGCTGTCCCTCATCGACCTGTCTAAGAAACGCAAGTGCCCAGGGCTGACGGGTGAAGAGAACGCGACGGGCCTGGGTTCGTGAAGAAGCATCGTAGTCGGGATACGATTTGAGCAGTGCCTGGCTGATACGATCATCGGCATAGCGGGACAGAACGAGCATGGCCTGCTGCCGGAGCGAAGCGGTTTGAGCGGGCTGCAACAGCGGGAGCAGGGGGGCGATGACTGTTTCGTTCCCAAACTGTTGCAGGAATTTGAGCATTGTGGTGCGTTGGGCAAGTGGTTGTTTTTCATCAATGACAATTTCGAGTGCCTGCTGCAGGACGGCGGGATTGCCGAGTCGGGCATTGAGTTGCATCAGTACGAGGTCTTCGGGATGGGCCTGCCATAGCGTGGCGAGTTGCTCCGCGAGTTCACTCGGCACCTGGTCTGGTTTGAGTTGTCCCTGTCCTGAGAGTGCCAGACCGGCGTCGAGGGCCTGCAGCAGTTCAGCCTGTTGTAACTCCGGAGCAGTCGACAGCAACCGTTGACAGACTTCGAGTGTGCGCGGCGTGGCTGCGGCAGCGTAGCGTTTCATCAGGCGTGGTTGAATGACCTGGCTGACAAAGGGCTGCTGCCAGGCTGCGGATGTCACAAAACGTTGTTCGATTTCATCGATGGCAGTGAGGGCCTGTTTTTCAATGGCCCACCAGAGAAGTAACGGAATGTAGGGATCGGCCTGGTCGAGGTTCCGGTTCAGAATGCGCGCTGCGATGGCCAGCGCGGGATCAGCGGGGAGCCGGGCGGCGGTGGAAGCGAGCTGGCTGCGGACCTGCGGACTGGCGTCGGTCCGGGCGAGTTGAATTAAGCGTTGGGCGATGTCGGGAGAGACAGAGCGTCGATCTCCCAGCAGTCGAATGGTCCAGCTGCGGACTGAGGGATCCTTATGCTGAAGCATTTGCACCGCGGTTGTTTCATCGAGTTCGTCGAGAGACGCGAGCGTCCAGAGCAGTTGCAGAGTCTGGTGGTCGCTGCGGTTTTCTGTCAGCAGTCTTTTGAGCGTGCCTGGAACCTGGGGATCTTTGCGGGTAATCAGTTCACGTCGGGCGGCGCGGACGTACCATTCATTGGGCTGTTGTAAAAGTTCGATCAGGCGCTCGTTGCTTAAATCATGGACCTGGAGTGTTGGTTCGAGTTGGCTGCCTTGGGGTTTGAGGCGGTAGATGCGACCGTTACTGCGGTCCCAGTCAGCGTCGGGATTGGGATGGGCAGTGCGTTTGTCGTGCCAGTCTGTGAAGTAGACTGCTCCCGCGGGGCCGATGGTCAGATCGGTGGGCGCGAACCAGCTATCGTTGGCCTGGACCAGCGTGCCTCCGTGCTCAGTACGAAACGTGGTGCCGTCGGGGATCAGGTTGTGATACTGGATTTCATGTCCCAGCAGATTGCCGCTGATGTACTTGCCGTGCAGTGCCTCGGGAAACAGGAGCCCCTGGTAGATAGTGCCTCCCACGGTGACGTGTCCGCCTTTGAAATTCTGGTGGGGCGCATGATCGAAATAACCGAAGGTGTAGGGATTTCGCAGTGGGCCGTGTTTGGAGAACTGTTTCCAGTAGTAGCCTTCCTGGACGATGTGCAGCAGGACGAAGCCGCCCAGGTTCGTACTGGCCAGCAGATTCCCCTGGCGGTCGAAGTCGAGCCCCCACATGTTGCCGCCCCCTTCGGCGAAGAGCTCGAAGGCTTTCGTGCGGGGGTGATAGCGCCAGATGGCCTGCACGAATTTGACACCGCGAATCCGGGCAGTGACGGTGCTCCCCTGGCAGCCGTAGAGCCAGCCGTCCGGTCCCCAGGTCAGTGAATTCGCGACGGCACTCGCGTCATCCATGCCGAAGCCTTTGAGCAGCACTTCGGGATTTCCATCCGGCTTGTCATCCCGGTTGCGGTCCGGATAGAAGAGCAGGTAGGGCGCCTGCAAAACGTAGACGCCACCATTCCCGAGGGCAAACCCGGAGGCGAGGTTCAGACCGTCTGCAAAGTCGTGTGCCTGGTCGAAGCGTCCGTCGTGGTCGGTGTCTTCCAGGATCGTCAGTCGGTCGGCGCCCCGGGGGCCGTAAGGCGGAGGCTCGGGAACTCGGTCGTATTGAGAGCGGGTGTGTTGGTCGACCTTCACTCGTTTGAGACCTGCGGGGTTGGGGTACTGCAGATACTGAATGACCCAGAGCCGGCCCCGGTCATCAAAGTCAATGGAGACCGGCTGTCTGACCAGTGGTTCGGAGGCGACCAGTTCCACTTCATATCCTGCCGCGACCGTCATCTGTTTTACTGCTTCTGAGGGCGCAAAGCCCTGGGCGAAGAGGCCGACGGTGCTCAAACTGGTCAGTAATACAGCGAAGAAGTGGGAACAAAGCCGGGTCGCGCAACGGGATCTCTCTGGAAGCAGCTGATGCATCTCTAGAGTCTCCAGAAATGATAAGGACTGGTCACAAGATCGCTTTGTGGTGTTACATATCCTGCACAATGCCGGACCGCATTACAAGAGCGGAGCTCAAACGAAGAACAGAAGATCATGGATGCGCCGGCTGCGGAGGTAGCTTTTTGCATGAGAATTCTGATTTCGGGGGTCGGCAATTCACGGGTTGGGACTAAAGTTAAGCGTCAACAATTGTTCCAGGGAGAAAAACCGTGTTGAAGATTCTGTTTCTGCTGCAACTGGTATCGACTTTTTATATGGTGGGGCTGATCTGGTTCGTGCAGGTGGCTCATTATCCGGTGTTTGCGCTGGTGGGGCGCAATGAATTCATCACTTTCCAGACGGCGCATCAGCTGCGGACCACGTTGGTGGTGGGACCGATGATGTTGATTGAAGCCTTCAGCACGATTGCCCTGGTCTACTGGGCACCCGCCGGCTTCACTCCGCTGGAGGCCTGGAGCGGAGTCGGGCTGCTGTTCGTGGTCTGGTTCTCAACCGCTCTGTTGCAGGTCCCCCGACATCATAAGCTGATCCAGGGATACGACAGTCACCAGATCCGGCTGCTGGTTGCGACGAACTGGGTCCGCACGCTGGCCTGGACGGGGCGCGGCATCCTGCTGGCCGGCTATCTGCTGCGGGTGCTTCCGGGACAGATGGCCGGTTAAGTTCGTCAATTCGGCAGGATGGGTGAGAACGAATTCACTGTGGCGGCGCCCCCTGAGACAGTGAGCAGCGCTGACTCGGGGACCTCTTCCCAGTGACTGGTCAGTTCGTCCAAAGGCTCAGAAACGACGATCGTGGCATCGTCGGGCAGGGGAGCGTAAGTTCCGTCGATTTCGTGCAGGGCATGCAGGTGTGAACTGTGATAGAGTGTGCGCGACTGATGATTGCTGGAATAGCGGATCGCCCAGAGCTGTTCGCCATTGGTCGCGCAGGCACTGACGAATAGTGGAACTTCGATTCCCGCAGCTTTGCGGACCCGTTCTACATGACCGATCGCCCAGGCCAGGGCAGCGGGAGGATCGTCACGCAGGCCGAATGTCAGCGCGAGGAAGAACAGCGTTTCGGAATCGGTGGAACCTTCAATGAACGGGAACAGTTCAGGGTCAACGTCGAATAGCAGTTGTCGTTTGAGAGAGCGGAACGCGGGGATTGAACCGTTGTGCTGGAAGAGCCAGTTATCGAAGCTGAAGGGATGCGAGTTGGTATTCTGGACGGCGGTGCCGGTCGAAGCGCGGACGTGTGCCAGGAAGAGCCGCGAGCGGATGTGGTCGGCCAGGTGGCGGAAGTTGGCATCGTTCCAGGCGGGATGAGTATCGCGGTAGAGCCCCGGTGTGGGATCATCGCCATACCAGCCGACCCCGAAGCCATCGCCGTTGAGGGCTTCGACGTTTTGCGTTGCGTGCCGACTCTGGTCGATGAGTGAATGATTGGGGCGGGTGAGCAGGGCACTCAGTTGCAGAGGTGATCCGGTATAAGCCAGCCAGCGACACATAGGCGACGACTCCCTGTCTGAAATCAGGAACGGTTGATGTTCAGGAAGTGATTGTAACAGAAACGTCACGCCTGCTGTCAACTTTTCAGGAACCGTGCAGCTCATACATCTCAGGGAATGTTAAATACGCGATTTCGTCAGGACCGCGAGAAGAGCTGGCTGCTTACTTCGGTGTGTCTTCAGTCCAGAGGCCTGAGGATCACAGGTGTATGAATCTGGAAACACGCTGGTCAGTGGGGAATCAAGATGTTAATCTTGAAGCTGGATCTGATTTAGGATCCTCGACTCCCCCATTCTGAGATTCAATCTATTCGCATCGGTACAGGACACCGGGAAGCACTGTCGACGATGGTCTTCACGTCATATCTGGCAGACGCGGTTTCTGCGCCGATCGTTTTTCGAACCAGAAAGGATGTCCAATGTCTCGCAATGTTTCAGAACAGTTGCTGGAGATTCTCATTGAAGCCGGTGTGACCCAGGTGTTTGGTGTGATCGGTGATGCCTTGAATGCGTTTGCCCAGGCAATTCACAAGCACGATGAAGTCGAATGGATCGGTGTCCGGCACGAGGGGAATGCAAGCTATGCCGCGTTTGCCCAGGCCGAGTTGAGTGGAAACCTGGCGGTCTGCGCAGGGACCGTGGGGCCTGGTGCGCTGCACTTAATCAACGGCCTGTATAATGCGAAAAGGGAACGCAGTCCCGTGCTGGCGGTGACGGGGCAGGTGCCCGTTGGGCAGATCGGCACCGGATTTCACCAGGAAGTCGATCTGACGAAAATTTACGATGATGTCTGTGATTTTCAGGCCGTGATTCGTTCTCCTGAGGAAGCACCACGCTTGATTCAGCGAGCGATCCGGGAAGCGCTCAGTAACGGTTCGGTGAGCCGGATAGAACTGCCGGCCGATATCGCAGAGATGGCATGTGAGGGGGATGACTTTATCCAGCCGCTGTTCCGTTCCCGGGCAGCGCTTGTTCCCGATGACGCGCAGGTGCAGCAACTGGCAGAACTGATTCGCACGCACCAGGGGAAGCGGATCTCTATTCTGGCGGGGGCAGGTTGTCGACTGGCGCGGGACGAAGTGATTGCACTGGCCGACAAGTTGCAGGCACCGATTACCCACTCGTTACGCGCCTGTGATATCTTCGACCATGACTGCCCGCATGTGGCGGGACTGACTGGGTTGATTGGAAATCCGTCGGGTTATCATGCGGTTATGAATACAGACCTGCTGCTGATGCTGGGGACTGACTTCCCCTATACCGAGTATCTGCCGCACGACTGCACCGTGGTGCAGATCGACAGCAGCCTGCCTCGGATCGGCAATCGCGTGGGGGTGGACCTGGGGATTCATGCAGATGTCAAAGCGGCGCTGCAGCAACTGTTGCCCCTAGTCGAATCGCAGGGGGCTTCTGAATTTCATGATAAAATTACAGGCAGCTTCGATGACTGGCGGCGGGAGATGCGACAGGCTGCGGATCCCTCTCGCGATCATGAACCGCTGCATCCACAGATTTTTGCCCGTTTCATCAATGAACACGCGAGTGACGATGCCATCTTCGTGGTGGATACGGGAACGATTACCGTTTGGGCGTCGCGGTACATCTCGTTTCATTCGGATCGGCGGATGATCGGTTCGTTCAACCATGGTTCAATGGCCGTCGGTCTACCCGCGGCACTGGGAGCCCAGTTACTGTTTCCGCAGCGGGAAGTCTGGGCGCTGGTGGGGGACGGTGCATTCACGATGGCGATGCAGGACTGGTTGACGATTGCGAATCGCGGGTTGCCGATCAAAATGCTGGTGCTGCACAATTCGAGCCTGGATCTGGTCAAGCTGGAGATGGAAGTGGCCGGCATCGTCCCCGAGGAGGATGTGCTCGCAATCGATGTGCCTGATCTGGCCGATTATTCCCGCTGGTGCGGGGCCGAGGGCGTGCGTGTCGAACACGCCGGGGATATTGAAGCGGCGATTCAGAGGGCGAAACAGTCGTCCGGCCCGTTCCTGATCGATGCGGTGGTCACCAATGGCGAACTGTCGATGCCGCCTAAGATTAAGATGGAACAGGCGGTGGGCATGGCAGAGAGCAAAGTCAAGCAGGCCTGGATGGCACTGAGTGGCGATCAGGAACAGTGGAATAACATCAAGGAAGAGCTGGCGGCCTACTTTGACAGCAGCGACGACTGAACGGGGAAGTGACTGATAACGGGTCGCTCTGTTTTCCGAGGAACGCATTTGCTTTCAAATGAGGGGACAGTATACTGACTGATGGCACGCGGGTTGAAAAGCCGGTCCCTCCGGGATCGGGATGTTAACCTGATTGGGAAGACCGACGGTCTTCACTCAAATTTGTTAACCGCTGATCTGACTCGAGGAGCCTCTCATGCGAGTTCGTGCGTCCCTGCTGTGCCTGTGTTTTCTTATGCTTCTGTCCGGTATTCTCTCTGCGGAGGAACCGGCTCACATCGGTTCGCGGCGTGAACTGTTCATTGACGACTGGATGATCGGCAGTCTCGACGGTGCCCGCCAGGAACTGCATCACCCGGTACCCCAGGAAATTGCGATCACCTATGATGCGCCGGCTGAAGGGAACATCAGCTATTATGTCCGCATCCTGAAAGATGGTGACCTGTACCGCATGTATTACCGCGGCGCGCATCACGACTGGAGCAAAGGTAAGGTCACGCACCAGGTGGTCTGCTATGCGGAAAGTGACGATGCGATCCACTGGCGGAAGTCGGACCTGGGACTGTTCGAGTTCAACGGTTCGAAGAAGAACAACATCGTCTGGACGGGAACCGGTGCGCATAATTTCTCGCCGTTCCTGGATACGAATCCCCAATGTAAAACCGATGAAAAGTTTAAGGCCCTGGGGAGCGGGAAGGGGGGCCTGTATGCGTTCGCTTCTGCTGACGGGATTCACTGGCGTCTGCTGACAGACAAGCCGGTGATCACGAAGGGTGCCTTCGATTCACAGAACCTGGCGTTCTGGGATGAGCACCGCCAGGAGTATGTCGATTTTCATCGCGGTTTTACCAACAAGGTGCGGGCGATAATGACGTGCACCTCGGATGATTTTGTGAACTGGACACCGCCGAAGTTCATCGACATCAAAAATTCGCCGCCGCAGCATCTCTATACGAATGCGACGATTGCCTATCCCCGGGCACCGCATCTGTTCCTGGCGTTTCCCAAGCGGTTCGTGCCGAGTCGCAAGGCGGCCTGGCACCCGGATCCGAAAAACAATCACTCCGGCGTGAGTGACGGCGTGTTGATGACGAGCCGGGATGGCATGCACTGGAACCGTTGGGACGAAGCGTTCCTCCGCCCGGGGCAGAACCGGGAACGCTGGTGGCAGCGGAATAACCACATCGCATGGGGCATCACCACGACGCCGAGCCCGCTGCCCGGGCACGTGCCTGAACTGTCGCTGTATGCGATTGAGAATTACTACGTCGGTCCCTGCCGACTGCGACGTTTCACTTTGCGTCAGGACGGTTTTGTGTCGATCAACGCTCCGTTTACCGGCGGCGAGATGACCACGCGGCTGATTACGTTTGACGGTTCCCAGGGAAAAGATAAAACTCCGGTCGAACTGGAACTGAACCTGTCTACCTCAGCTGCCGGCAGCGTGAAATGTGAACTGCTGGACGCAGAGGGGCAGCCGCTCCCTGGGTTCAGTATAAAGGAGAGCGAAGAATTCTACGGCGACGAACTGGACCACGTGATGACCTGGAAAGGGAAGAGCGATTTGAGCCAGTTTGCTGGGAAGCCGATCCGGGTGCGGTTTGTGTTGAAGGATGCAGATTTGTATTCGCTGCGGTTTCGGAATGGGGAGTGAGACGAATTATTCAAAGGACCTGATGTCCTTAAATTATTATTTTCTATTTGTTTGCGGCAACATATTCATGAATTGATTGCAGGAAACTGTCTGTTTCCCGATCCAGGATATTGCCAAACATGACTCCGGTAATGAAGAGGATCCGGCTGGTGTGGTGGTAGACTGACACTGCAGTTCCATTACCAATCGGTTGCAGAATCACCTGCATTATCCGTTTGGTCGCCTTGTCTGTAATTCCGAATCCCCTACCTCGATAACTGGCAATTACGCTGGAACACTCGGGAGATTGAACAATAAAGCCGTTATCCTGCCACCATGATTTCGCTGCTGTATGAACCAATTTTTCCGGCGCTTCAAAATATTCCAAACGGTGGCAGAATGATTTCATATTGCAAGCCTTTCATGGAACTAAAGCATTTCAAAATGCCGGATAAATAGTTGCTTTAATTCTCCCTGAGGTTATCCGGAAACTCAATTTTTTGAATCCAGAAACTTTTGTCCCTTGGTCTGTAACAGTTCTAATATCTCATCTACTGTTTCACTGATGTGTGGTTCAATCGAAAACCATTGATCGCCACCCTCTATTGCGCCCAGCCTCTGACGTTCATTCAAATCATGGACCGTCAGTTTGCCCTCTGCGATTTCCTTACCCCAGGACGTTGTGAAAGGACCTCGGGGAGCTACTGCAAGCTCAATTACGAAACGACCAGTGCCATATTTGTCGAACTGGAAAGTCAGCAGGTGAATTCGTTGTTCACGAATTCGTCTGAAGTGAGGGAAAGAACCTTTGAAGCCCAGATTACGTAACTCGGGAACAAGGTGTTCTTTGAGTTGAGTACGAACTTTTTGCACTGAGGTTGAACCTTTTTGATAAGAATATGAGCTTGGATGAGAGAATGTCGGGACTCGTAAAAGGTTTCGGTTAACTTTCCCGTTCCGAGCTTGCTCAGTTAATTTCTGACAGCACGCTTATAGATCGCCATTGTTCCCGAGTACGCGACGAGTTCCCAGCCGTTGGCTCCCTGTTGGTTTAAGAACTGTTCGAGCGCGGCTTTGATGCGTGCATTCGTGATCTCGCCGGTTGTTTCCAACTCCCCTAATTTCACGCTGGCATCCGCGATTTTGTATTCCCAGGCTGGTGCGGATTTCACAGCCGCTGCCTGTGCGACTGGGGGAGGAGTTTGCGAAATGAGCATCGCAGCGCAGATGATGAGTGCAACTGCTGTGAACAGGATGCGGTGAGATGTCATGGGAATATCTCCTGAAAACAAAGTGAATGCTGATCGTGAGTGAAGGACAAAATACGGAATTTCTTTCTGTCTTACACTAGCATTGTTTTGTATAGTGTCAACCAGGCGCTGAATCCGGTTGGCCTGGCAGGCCGACTCAGGGGAGAGATATCGAAGACATTCTGTGTCGGTAGAACGCATTCTTAATGAGCGTGCCAGGGGGAAACTCGATGGGACTGTTTGATTTTCTGAAACGCGAACCGGAACCGACGCCCGACGATGAAGGGCCCTCGCCGCACTATGTGTTTGCGCATTATGCCTTGCGACAGATTGCGCTGGCGGAACCGCTGCAGTTGCTGGCGATCGCAGCTTCGCCCGATGCCGATTCCTTTATGGAGGCTTTACTGAAGGATGTGGTCGAGCAGTGTGGACGTGAGGCGGGGTTTGACGCTGCGGAAATCAAATTGCATCCGCTCCGCTTGAATGACTATCCCTGCGTGGTGATTGAGATGCCGGAACCTCAGGAAGCCGCGGAAGCGTACATGATGGCCGTGCTGGTGACCATCGATCTGGCTGCGGACCCGCCCCCCGATCCGGATCAGGTGACGGCCCATTATTATACACTGGAAAAAAGCGTCTCCCTGCCTGACGGTCCCCGGACCGTGCTGGCGGGATGGGACAAACAGCGTCATATGAACTTTGGTGAAGGTCCCGAACCTACGGTGGAAGCCTTTGTCGCAGCACTCAGCGAGCGGGACTGAGGTGATCCAGTTTCAGGCGGAGCAGGAGATCTTTTTGTCTTCTGCAATCAATCGCAGGAGAAAGCTCCGGTCAATCTTAATGCTTATTGAAGTGTCAGCAGTGCCTGTTGCAGTTCGCTGATTGTCTGAAAGCGGTTTTGAGGCGTTGGGGAGAGACAGCGTTTGACGATTCGGGCTACGGGGGTCTGTTGCTGCTTCACTCCGGTCAGTTTGAACGGGGATACGGGTAGCGTGCCGGTGATCAGAGTCCAGAGCAACACACCCAGGCTGAATATGTCGGTTGTGGGTGCGGGCAGACTCTGGCGATTGAGGATTTCCGGGGCGAGATATCCTGCGGTTCCGCCGATGCTGTTGACTGGTGTGGCGCTGCCTGCAATCAGATAGGCGAAGCCGAAATCCGTTACTCGAATGTTGCCCCGTTGATCACGCAGGATGTTCGCCGGTTTGAGGTCACAATGAATGATGTCCTGGTCGTGTGCATAACCGATGGCGTCTGCGACGTGAAGAATGATGCTGACCGCTTCTGGGGTGGTAAAAGGGCCGGTTTCCAGTTGCGACTGCAAATCGACGCCGTCAATAAAGTCCATCACCATGAAGTAGCCCCCGTGGGGGAATCGTCCCAGGCCTTCGACGCGTACGAGATGCGGGTGCTGTAACTTCGTGAGAACCTGTGCCTCTTTGACGAACTGCGAGACGGCACGCCTGTCGGACTGGCGTTTTTTATGCAGTGCCTTGATGGCGACTTTCTGTTGTGTGCCTTTCACTCTGGCGCGAAATACCTTGCCCATGCCACCTGAACCGAGTAACTGTTCGAGCACGTAATTCTCATAGCGCAAGGGGGCAGCGTATTCCTCTGCGGGGGGCTGAGAGTCAGCCTCGGGCGTGTTGTGATGCAACAAGCGTTGTTCCAGCTTATTGCGGGCATTTGCCAGCAGACGCCGGACGGTTCTCTCTGATTTCCCGATGGTGCTGCTGATCTCTGCATTCTCCTGCCCCTGGAGGCTGGCCGTGAGGACGAGTCGTTCTTCCGGAGGCAGGTCCTGGATGAACAGGCTTAAGTCTTCAATGATCGCGACGACCTCTGATGGCGAAGGTTCGGGAACGGTTGCAGTCGCGAGAATGGCGTCTGGAGGTGCTTCACGATCAATACTTCTCTTTCCCGCCGTGTGCTTTTCAATCTGACCGTAGAGCTTATTCAGTGTGATGCCTGCCAGCAGACGCCAGAGGTCCCCCGTCTTTTGCAACTGGTACTCTCCGACCCGGGCATGCACGAAAAAACTGCGATAAGCGGACTGCATGACATCCTCGGGATCGATTCGACGACGGAGCCTGGCCCCGATACGGCTCCGCGCCAGGGCGATGAGACGTGCGACGTAACGGTCAAACAGGACCGTCGCTGCTTCGTTCTCGCCTGCCTGATACATCTCCAGCAGTTGTTGTGAATTCAATTTCGACACTCTGGAATACGCCTTCACTCTGTTCAGATTCGTTGCAGGGGGACATGGGAAAAAATTTTGAAATTCTGGCAGATTCTTTGACCAATCTTACCGGTAAATCGGATGCACCCCCAGAGGAGAGACTCCTGACTGTATCTCTAAGTTCGAAATTTTATTTTGAAAGGAACTGAAATGGCGTTCGTTGTGACCGCTCCCTGTGTGGGATGCAAAGACACAAGCTGCGTTCTCGTTTGCCCCTGCGACTGCTTTCACGAGGGGGAGCAGATGCTCTACATCGATCCGGAAGAGTGCATTGACTGCTACGCGTGCCAGGCGGAATGCCCCGTGGATGCGATCTTTTTTGAAGATGATGTCCCGGAGCAGTGGCAGAGTTTTATTCAGCTCAATGCCGAGATGGTAACTCAGACTCCTGCGATCACAGAGAAAAAAACGCCTTTAAAGTGAAGGGGGTCTGAAAGTTTACAGCGACGTTATTGATATCAGACAGGGGGCCTCTAATTGGTCTCATCCATCAGACGAACCTGTGAGGTCGTCCCTGTTTATAGAAAGGAAAATGAAGTCTGAGGCGATAGGTTTTTTGTCAACTGGTTTACTGTTGCTCTCGCGAGGCGAAAGGACATCTGTGGAGAAAATTAAACCCGCATTGATTTTTTTCTGATTTTTTTGCGTACTCCCTGACTTTCAGCGCATGTAAATTAGTATGGGAACACAAATGACTGAAGAATCAAGCGAAATCAATGACCTGTTGCAACGGGCATCCGAGGGGGATGACGCCGCTGTGGATCAACTCTTTTCACAGCATCGCGAGCGTCTCAAGCGGATGGTGCGCCTGCGGATGAGTCCGCGGTTGCAGGGACGCATTGACGAATCCGATGTACTCCAGGAATCCTATCTTTATATTTTTAATAAACTTACGGACTACATGGATAACCCGGCTGTGCCCTTTTATCTCTGGTTGAGGCATATGACGGGCTTGAAACTGACTGAAATTCACCGTCGTCATCTGGGCACTCAACTGCGGGACGCCGACCGTGAGGTTTCCATCTATCGAGGAGCTTTACCCGAAGCGAACTCGATGTCACTGGCAGCACATCTGCTGGGGCAGCTGACGTCTCCATCGGAGGCGGCGATCAAAGCGGAAATGCGGATCAAACTTCAGGAAGCCCTGAATGGCATGGATCCGGTCGACCGCGAGATTATTGCCTTGAGACACTTTGAACAGTTGAGTGGGAACGAAGCAGCGTCTGTACTGGGGCTCAGTAAAACGGGAGCCAGCAGCCGTTACGTTCGAGCCATCACCCGACTGAAATCAATTCTATCGCAGTTTCCAGAGTTCTCTGATTAACTTCGAGGGGCATGTTTCGCCCCGGTTCTAAATCCAATCTAGGGGAGAGTGATCATGCAGAAGCTTGAAAAGTCCGCGCTGATTTTGTGTCTGTACATTGTTCAGACTGGTCTGGTGTTCGCAGCCGAGCAGGGGATCGACGAGAAAGTCTACCAGCAGACTAATGGCAACTGGCAGCTCATCAAGTTCGTGGATGACGGTGTTGCTGCCCCGGCAGAGGATCTGAAGAATATTCAAATGGAGCTGAAAAATGGTACCTGGACGGCTCGCAAAGGCGATATAATCATCGGTCAGGGAACATATAAAGTGTTGTCCCTGAAAGACGGTTATCGAATCGTCAGCTCCAAAGTTACGCTGGGGAAAAACGAAGGTAAAACGGGCCAGCATATCTCTAAAAGTGAGGGCGACCTACTCACGATTTGCCATCCACCAGAGGGGCAGGCCGCTCCAACTGAGTTCACTTCAAACAAAGGTTCCGGCAACCAGTTACGAGTCTGGAAACGGATCCGGAATTAATCATACGGTTATTGAGAGATGTGGGGCAGTCAGCATCTTCCCGCATCGCATTCCTGTCTGAGATTTCAGGGCCGTCAATTCAGGCGGTACCTGAGATCGGTTTGAAAGCGAGAATTCTCCATGCGCGACGTGAATTCTAATTCTCAAGTGATTGCCGAACTGGCCGAGGAATTTGTGGAACGCTATCGGCGGGGCGAACGTCCGCCGGTGAGCGAGTACACGGCAAAGCACCCGGAGCTAGCCGAGGAGATCCAGGAATTTATTTCGGCGCTGGTGATGGTGGAAAATCTGGCACCACTTGACGAAGGATCCGCTGACACACCGGCGGCCGGCAGCCCTGCGAAGCCAAAGCAGCTGGGAGATTATCGCATCATCCGCGAAGCGGGGCGGGGCGGGATGGGCGTCGTTTACGAGGCCGAGCAGATTTCGCTGGGGCGACACGTGGCACTCAAAGTGCTGCCGCAACAGGTGCTCCTGGATGCCAGTCAGAAACGTCGGTTTGTCCGAGAGGCGAAAGCGGCGGCGAAACTGCACCACACCAACATTGTGCCTGTGTTTGGAGTAGGAGAAGAAGACGGTCTGCAGTATTACGTGATGCAGTTCATCCAGGGGTTAGGCCTGGACGAAGTGCTCGAAGAAATCAAACGACTGCAGAACGATGCGTCACTGAGCGACTCTGTGCCAGTCATCGAATTGGGGCAACCGACTGGGGAAGCGGTCTCGGCTTCCAGGATGGCTCGTTCCCTGATGCTCAATGGTTTGAGCCCGACGATTATTGCCAATGACTCAGTCGATGATGAGGAGGGGGCGTTTGCAGCGACGGAGCAGTTCTCTGATGCAGCGTCCCAGACGTCATTGGATGAAACGGTTCCGAACCAACCATGTGATGCGACCGGGCGGTCTGGTTCCCTGTCGCTGCCGGGCCAGTCTTCCGAGGCAGGCTCACGACTGCAGCAGAAGCAGCTGAACTACTGGCAAAGCGTCGCGAGTATCGGAGTGCAGGTCGCGTCTGCGCTGGCTTATGCCCACGATCAGGGAGTCCAGCATCGGGACATCAAGCCCAGTAATCTATTGTTGGATTTGCGGGGCACGGTCTGGATCACCGACTTTGGTCTGGCTAAAACCGACGATCAGCAGAACATCACGCATACGGGAGATATTTTAGGGACGTTGCGGTACATGCCACCGGAAGCGTTCGAGGGGCGATCCGATCATCGAGGGGACCTGTATTCGCTGGGATTGACGTTGTATGAAATGCTGGCGATGCGGCCGGCCTTCGATGACACCGATCGGCATCAACTGATCAAGCGGGTCAGCAGCGAAGCGCCGCCGCGACTGGAAAAACTCAATCCCGAAATTCCACGGGACCTGGTAACGATTGTGCATAAAGCCATCGACCGAGATCCGACGCACCGCTACCAGACGGCGCAGGAACTGGCAGATGACCTGGAACGGTTCATTGAAGATGAGCCGATCAAAGCCCGTCGTATTTCCCCCATCGAGCGATTTGCCCGCTGGAGTCGTCGGAATAAAACCTTATCGTCCCTGACCGTTGCCATTGCCCTGCTGTTGATGACGCTGGTGGTGGTCACTTCTGCCTTCGCCGGACATCTGAAACAAAAAGTAGATGATGAAGTTGTCGCGCGGAAGAAAGAACAGAAAGTTCGCGAGCAGGCGGTTGCTGCGGAAGCGGTTGCGGTAGCAGCCGAAAAAGAGGCTAACAAAAAACGCGAACTGGCCGAGGAATTACGAAAACAGGCAGAAGAAGCGAAAGAAAAACTTCGCTACCGGGAATACGTTTCCGGGATGAATTACGCACACTCTCTGTGGGACGCTGGCAAGATTAATCAGTTGAAATCGTTGCTGGCCAGCTATATCCCTGATCCTGAATCCACAGAGAAAGACTTGCGGCGATTCGAATGGTATTACTGGTGGCGCGCGGTTCATCTGGCGAAAGCGAACCTGGGAACCGGCGGGATTTCCGGTCGAATCTGCCTGATTCCTGAAAAGAATCTCCTGATGGTTCCCCACTACGGTAACAGGGTCTCGATTGTCGATACCGAGCAACGTAAAGCGATTAAATCGTTTGGCGCACCCTTTGACTGGGGGCTCAAACCCTGGGTCTCCCAGGATGGGAACGAAGTTCTGTACCTGGAGAAAGCAGAGAAGCAAGGCGAACGCAAGCTGGTGCGTTACCACACCGATACCTGGGAACCGATTCCCCAGTCCGCGTTTACCGTTCCTGGCAGACACGGGACCTTTGCTGTTTCTCCGAATGGGAAGTACATCGCCGTTTCTGAATTCCTTGCTGAAAAGGATAGTGTGCAGTATCCGGATCGGGTTCGAATCTATTCTCGTGATGGGGAATTGATCACGGAACTGCCGCCCCATGTAGAGAGCCAGAACGATGATGTGAATATGCTGTGTTTTTCGCCCGACGGAAATACGCTCGTGGTTGGTTACGACAAGGGACTGGCACGGGCGCGGGGTTTTCTGGACGACCCGACAAAACTCGACTGGAAACTGGTCCAGGGGCCGACCGAATGGGAAACGCTCTGGTTTTTACGCAAAGCCGTGGATGGCATGGCCTATTCTCCTGATGGCAGGCTGCTGGCAACTTGCGGCTACGATGGTCTGCGGCTGTGGGATGCGGAGACATTTGAACCGATCAAACCGATCCACTACGTGAATATGCCGGCATTAAGGTCGATTGCTTTTTCCCCTTCCGGAAAGCGCATGGCGGCTTGTGGTGTACGCGATCATAATGTGTATGTCTGGAGTATTGATTCTGATGAGAACGACCAGTATTTTGGCCAGCATCCTCCCATCGTGATTCACGGTCATGACAAGACCGTGATTGATATTGCCTTCACTTCAGAAGATGAGTTGTGGACAGCCGGGGCCGAGGGGGCCACGCGGGCCTGGGATTTGAAACGCTGCCAGCCATTTAATACGAAACGTGTCGCCTCAGATTCTGACCAGACCGGGCTCTTCTTTCATCCTGGTCGTCCCGGTTTGATTTTCTGCTGGGAATTACGTGAAAAGACGAATGCTGCTGGCGAGAAAACCTTTTCAGCCGGCAATGCCAGGTTGATGTCTCTGGACAACCTCAAAGTGAGTCTGCCCTGGTCTCCCAAAGGTAAAGAGAGAGACAAACCCAGGGCGGCACGGACGGTCAACGGACAGTGGATGGTGACCTGGAATCCTGACGACAAGAAACTGCAGGTGCAGAATCTGCTCACCGATGAAATCGTTGGTGAATGGGACGTCGATTACATTCGGTCAAAGAAGATGGATATCTCGCTGGATGGCAAGACCGTAGCCTGGGCACAGCCTGCGGAAAATCTGGGTGATGGAAACTGGACTTCTTCGAAGCTGACCATTTTATCCGTCGCACCCGGCAGCCAGCCAGAGACGTTTCAGTACTGGACGGACAGAGGTCAGATTGGCTGGCTGAAGTTGTCCCCGGATGGTACGCGGCTGGCGATCAAAGGCCGGGAGGAAACTGATCTTCTTGATCTGACCCGGTCCCGACCAATGAAAATTCGCAGGCTGAGAAATATTGGCCCGGATCTGTGCGGCGCATTTTCGCATGACGGTAGTCTATTGGCTGTAGGCAGCTGGAATCATGTGATTCGGATTCATGATGGTCAGACGGGGGAGGTCATTCGCAACCTGAATGGACATTCCGGAGGAGTGACCTGCCTGGCTTTTGCCGCTGATGGCAAGGCCCTGGTGACCGGGAGCAGCGACAGTACGATCCGGTTGTGGGATCCAGCTTCGGGAGAACTGCGGACGACATTGAAAGAGCACTATGATTCGGTAGAGTCAGTCGCCATCTCAGAGGATGGCAGGATGATCGCCACTCATGGCAAAGATCACATGGTGCGTTTATGGCAGGGTGCCCGCGGGGCTGATGAAATTCTGACCGACAACTGGGTGGGTGAGTATTACAACACCAAGGGAACCCAGAAACTCAGGAGTGTGCTCTACCGTGAATCGCTGCAGGATTTTCAACGGGCTGTCAGGTTCCTGCCGAAAAAATCATCAGCGCGTCACGCAGCGCTGTTTCGTCTGGCCGCACTCCAGTTTCATTTTGGGAACTTTGATGAATACCGCGCGATTTGTAGAGAAATGACAGCTGAGTATGCCGAGTCGGATGATATGCAGATTATGGAACGTACTGTCAAAATCTGTCTGTTTTCCGATCTTAAGCAATCACCTGAAACACTGGCTGTTGTATCGCGCTTTTCGAAAATGATTTCAGAGAATATGGCCCGGAAAGAGAGCCAGAACAAGGGGGGGGGCTTTTTTGCCAAGTGGAACTACATGGCGCAGGGGATAGCCGAACTTCGTCAGGGAGACTACTCTGCCGCGATGAAATCGTTTCACAAAAGCAATAATCTGATCAAACAGAATGAAGCAAATAAAGTCGTCTACGGTTTAATGGCGAATAACTTCTTTTACCTGGCTATCGCGGCTCATCATGCAGGTCAAACAAAGGATGCTGCCGATTACTACGCCAAAGCCATCATCAAAGGCCGCATCGATGACAGCATTCGCGAGTCTATGATAGAGAACCTGATCATCCTGAATCAGGTGCAGCGGGAAGTGGAGCAGTTGCTGCCGGATAATACCCGCTATCTGAGTTTCATCGAAAGGGCGGGCGAGTTCATGAATTCAGGCAATTATGCTCGTGCCCATGAGGATTTAATGGCTGCCTGGAACAATCTTCCTGAAGGAAGCGACAGCCGAAACAAAGCCGGTTACCAGGTTGCGATCCTGATGGTGCAACTCGGGTTCACAGACGATTACCCCTCTTTTTGCCAGGAACTGATCAAAGACACGGAAAACGCGACCAATCCGTTTCTTCTGGAGCGAACAATCAAAGCCTGCGCGTTCGCGGATGTTGAGTTGTCGGAAGAAATGACTGCAATCATGCAGCGGCATATCAAGTATCTGGCAGATCACAAACAGCAACTTTCTGAGACTTTCCCGCTGTTCCAAAACAGTCCACATGTTCCGCTCAACTGTGGAATCGCAGAATATCGCATGGGTCGTTATGCTCAGGCGGACGAATTCTTGAAAGAAAGTCAAAAAGTCGGCAGTCGGACTGCATATGAGATTTATAAAAAATGGGTGATTGCGACCAGTCTGTACTACAGGGCTCTGGTTGCTAAAAAGGACGGACGTGATGCGGAAGCCAGAATTCTGTTCAAGCGGGCGACATTTATGAGAAAATCGATACCTGCAAATGGTGGTCGCTACACTGGATCGGACTGGATCGTACTGCTGGAGGCCCAACGCGAAGCTGAAAAACTGATCGATTGAAATCTGCGTTACTCGAAGGTCCAGCGACATTCATAAATGCGATTTTCATCTGGATTGACGACCGACCAGCCAATTAATGAGCCATAAGGATGATTGATGTTATAACGGGGATTCATCAATCGTGGTGCTTCACTTCCGTCGATGGGATAGCTCAACAGACTATAGGTATGGTAAGGACGGTCTGTGGGAAACAGCAGCCAGACGGCAATCAAATCTGTTTTCGTGTGCAGTCGGAACGGTGCGCGTGCGGAGTTGGGGTAATCGAGCAGGACTTCCATTTCTATCGTCGTAGATTCATCCGGGGGGAGTTCGGAGACATCGTAATCGAACTCGTAGATCCTCCGTTTCTGGCCATGGAGATCGACGGGATTCGTTATGCGGGTGATGCTGCACTGTAATCGATTGTGGGGTTGCCGAAACTGCATTTTCTGGTCTCGTACAGGCACTTGAAATACCAGGTGTCCGTCACCCTTGTAGGTGGGCAGTTTCTTAAATGTGATTCGGTCTCTGAGATAAATGAGTCCTCTCTGCTCCTCTGTCTCTGCATCGGGATTCCAGTGACGTAGATCGATGATCCGGTTGTGCTCGAGTACTTCAAATCCTGCATAACTGACCTGGGAAGGATCGGGTTTTTCCTGGACCGCCGCGCTCACCCAGTTCTGCGTGGGATCGATGGTGACCAGGTCGAGAATCTGATGAATGTCGTTGTCACCCAGCTTGATCGCAGTGATGATCATCTTCTGCGTCTGCGAGATCTGATAAAACTGGTAGAATTTATATGGAGCCAGAATCAAGATGACGAAGGCAATGGCAACATAAATGTAGCTGGGCCAGTCCAGCCAGTCTAACAGCGTTCCCCAGATCCGACGTCTGCTCGACTTGCGTAATTCCCGGGAGATCCGCGTTGCATGTGCTGGTTCGTGGCTGCCCGGTTCTCTTGTTTCTGCCGCGAGAGGAGATTCCGCCAGTTTCAGCTTCGGGCCCCAGGGGGGGCAGGCGGGTAATTCCTGATCGCCAAAGACTTTTTCCTGGCGGCAGACATTCCGTGACACTTCGTACCCATGCATCGCGAGGGCCGTCACTTCGAGATTTGAGAAATGATCGAGGTCCGTGCGGATTCCCTGAACTTCCGCCTGGATCACAGGATGCATGGCCGTCGGATCATCCTCAAGTTCGACCATGTTCGTCATGGGGAAGAAGACGAATCCGGGCGTCGAATGAAAGCGTTCCTGTTCCAGTTGCCAGACCCGGTCCATGGAGATTTCAGACGCACGCACCATCTGACCGACAAATCCCAATGCCCCCTCTGTCAGAATCTGAAACGGCTTACCCGCATCACTGACAAAAACCTGATCGAAACTGGCACCGTGATCCTTTAGCCAGAAAAACGTACGGAGGCCGAGGTTGTCATAGACGCCTCCGTCGGTAAAGTACTCTGTCGGAAATTCTCCTTCCTGCACCCCGAGGTCTTCTGCGTTGATCTCTGCCGGGGGGAAGAATCCGGGAAATGCAGACGAGGCACCCACTACTTTGGGGATGCCTGCCATTTCACCGGGAATGTGCCTGAAGGACGTATTACCGTCATCGCTCCGTGTCTGGATATACAGTCCGTTTCGATTGAAGACAGACATCCCGCCGCTGCTGACATTCGTCGTCAGGATGTGGAGCATCGGCTGCTCGGGGAGTTCGTAGATACAGCGATCCCCGTAGAGCCGGTCTCGATAGTAGCGTTCCAGAATCGCATTGGGGGTGATGTTGCGGGAATTCCACAAGTGCAGTCGGGAGAGGAGACTGAGCAGTGCCTGCAAGGGCATCCGGCGGACGATGTGATTACGAACGTCGAACTGGATCAGTTCGATCACTTCCTGGGCAGCGGCATTAAAACTGTCCTCGTCACCCGTATAACGATCCCAGTTCAATGCCAGATGCGCCGCCAGGATACTGCCGCCTGAGACCGAGGCAATATCTGTGACCTCTTTCAGGGCCCCGATATCCCTCAGGAAGCGGACGACTCCCAGGTGATACAGCGTGGCACGAAAACCACCTCCAGAAAGTGCGAGACCATACTTGGGCATAACTCTGTCACTTCCCTCAGCTATCCAGGTCGAGGAGCAATCTTGTTGCCCCCGACAGAGGTTTCGTCACTGGTTGTCCGATTTGTCACGGAATGTCTTGTCGCTCAGCCACGCGTGGCATTTCATTTATGATAAACGCACTCGAGGCAAAAAACAAAAGTTAATTTCACTCATTCATGGAAGCTGCTCTGTACAAAATACAGAGGGCTATCCATCCGGATGGAGAGTTGGGATGGCCAATCTGAAACGTTCTCTTTAGACTGAGATCACTTGAAATGGCACTTAACAGATCTCTCGATCAGAAAGCATGAAGTTGTGTCGGAATACCACGTCCTCACTGTGATTGCTGCTTTCGTGTTTTTCTATAGCCTGTTCGCTTCGAAGCTGGAAAAAACCTCTGTCAATGGAGCACTGGTCTATGTGTTTTGCGGGATGCTGTTTGGCCCCCATGTACTCAATGTCGTCGACTTGAAAGTGGATGGGGAATCTCTCAGCGGCCTGGCCGAGATTGCACTGGCGATCTGCCTGTTTACCGATTCCTCGAATGCGAATTTAAGTATCTTACGTCGAGTCGAAGCGATTCCCACCCGGCTGTTGTTAATCGGTTTGCCACTGACCATCCTGCTGGGAACAGCTATTGCCTGGCTACTTTTCGGCAAGCTTGATTTTTTTGAAGTAGCATTGATTGCAACGATGCTGGCCCCCACTGATGCGGCATTAGGCAAAGCGGTGGTGACAAATCCAGCCGTCCCCGGGAAGGTCAGGGAAAGCCTGAATGTCGAGAGTGGTTTGAATGATGGGATCTGCGTGCCGGTGATCCTGTTTTTTATCGCCATGCTTGCTGAGACGCCGGAAGCTTCCACACCCGTCCATCTGGTTCTCAAACTGACACTTGAAGTCATCGGCATTGGTGCTGTCGCTGGTGCGATTCCGGCGCTGGTTGGCGGATTTGCACTCCGTACCTGCGCCAGTCGTGGCTGGGTCTCCGGAACCTGGTTGCAGATCCCCATCATCGCCCTGGCTCTGTTCTGTTATGGTCTGGCGCAATGGATGGGGGGGAGTGGCTTCATAGCCTCTTTTGTGGGAGGTCTGTTGTTTGGCGCTTTTACCCGAGAACACAAAGCACAATTTCTGGAAGCGGCAGAAGGTTCTTCCAATGCGGTCGCGATGATTACCTGGTTTGCCTTTGGAACAGTGATCCTGAACCTGTTGAGCGTTGAAATGAGCTGGCAGGTACTGTTATATGCGGTACTCAGCCTGACTGTGATACGCATGCTGTCCGTTTATCTCTGTCTGCTGGGAAGCGGACTCCGAAATGACACGCTGCTGTTTATCGGCTGGTTCGGGCCGCGAGGATTGGCCAGTATCGTCTTTGTCGTGATGGTTGCCGATCAGAAATTGCCCGGCAATGGCACTATCGTCGCCGTGGCTGTCTGGACGATTCTGTTGAGTGTCATCCTGCATGGACTCTCCGCCAACCGTCTTTCGATCATTTATGGTAAGCGGATACATGATTCGAATATCTAATGCGTTTTTCAGGTAGTGCCAGTCTGAGATTCCGGCGTTTCCTGATCAATCACTTTGACGGTGTCTGCCAGCGCTCGCGTCGCCACCGCCACTGTGACACCCGTAAAAATGATTCCCACAAGGCCGATGGCCACGCTCAATACACGTCCCCAGGTCGTGACTGGTGTGATGTCTCCATAGCCGATTGTCAGTCCAGTAATGAAAGAAAAATAGAGCCCTTCGCCCAGACTGACATTTTCAAGATACGAGATCAGGAAACCACCGGCTATGATCATGGTGATTAAGCCAATCAGGATTTTATGAACATAGTAGGTGTAGCGAAAAAAATAACGCTGAAAAATAAAGAAGGGATTAAGTGACTGGGGCATAGGCTGGGTTTCCGTTATGTGAAAGTTGGAATAGATGCCTCAGGCTATCATGGTAATTCTTTGAATGATAGTACCATTTGAATCGAATTGTAGGAGACAGAAACCAAACCTGGCTTAATGACTTAACAGTTTCATATCTTTTCTCAATTGTCCAGATATCGCTATTATCTGCATTTAAGTTTCTGATGGACGATCCTGATTGCTGGATGGTACAGTTTATTTACTGAGACTGACTGTTGCCGGGAGGTTTGTTGTTTCGAGCCTCTGTGTTGAGTTATTCAACCACTTCAGACGAGGTCGCCGCTATGAAGAGTCTTGAGACTTCATCAACCGATGACCTGCAGGGGCATGTTTCCGACTGGCCTGTGACAAAATCGCGACTGGGGTTACCTCATGCGTGGGCCTGGGGGATCATCGCGGTGATAGCCCTGGTGCTGGGGATTGGCTGGCTGGTGGCGGCGAACGCACAGAATGTCAATCCGATATTCACCATCGGCAGCGGTCTGGGCTTTGTTTTCTTCGCGTTTCTCGTGCTGCTGTTGCTTCCCTACCAACTGGTGAATCGGCGCTTCCTCCACGCGACTGAAGCGGTGCTGCCTGAGGTTCCCCGTACGCCGCTCTTGATTGCGACCCCCTGCGCCAACGGCGCGATCACCCATGAACTGGAGCAGACACCGTCGGGTATTGTGCTCAAGCCCCTCGATAATCCGTATGGAAGGATGCTCTGGTTTGGCTGTTTGTGGCCTCTGTTTACGGGAGTGGTGATGATCGCACTGGTCTGGACGCATGCCACGTTCGCGGATCTGGCGCTGTTCTGGAAGGCATTCATTGCCTTGGACCTGTGTCTGACTGTTGTGATCTATATGTGGTTTGTCCGTCGCGCATTTCGTGATCCGCCGCAAGGACTTGCCACGGTCGAAATCGATCAACTGGAAAAGACCTGTGTCATGACGAGTGCTGATGAATCGATTTCGCTTGATGTAGATCAGATTATTGCCGTGCAACTCTGTGCCGCCTGGCTGAAGATCGAGGATCTCGATCATCAGGACGAGGACTACGACAATAAACATATGCGGGCGGAAATCGAACTCAACCTGGTCTGGCGGGAGCGTCCGGTTATCGAATCAGGAATCGAGCGCATCAACCTGCTGCACCTGACAGGGGAATTTCAGAAACTGGTTCCGCTGGCGCGCCTGCTCGCGGATGTTTTGGGTGTGCCGTTACTCAATCATGCGACGTCCTCACACTGGCGGGCAGAACACAGGTTAGCGAAGGATCGGCCGTATATCGCTGTGGGGCGTGCCCGTCGATACCCGGCGGGTTGAGGAATCTGGTTCCCTTGGAAGTCTGACTCGCAATCAAGGTCGTTAATCGACCAGGCATACAGACAGCCAGTTATTGCTTACCTGATTTGTTTGCCTCACTTGAGCTTTCTGCGATACAGCGGAGTAAAGAATCAAAGGTTCCGTCCAGGGCTTTCTGTCTGTGGCCGGGGATCACGATGTCGAATTCGTGGCTGAGCCGGAACAGGACATCGCTTAAGTCGATTTCAGAATCGGCATAGAACAGGTTGTCGGTCGGAATTAATGCACTGAGGTCACGACCATAGGCTGCTTCTAATGAAGAACGCAGTCGAATGACTAATGCTTTGGGGATATGAGAATCAGCATAGAACGTGTCGTAGAACTCGTCGTCATTCCGTGGGGGACGTTGACGCAAATTTCGAAGGAATTCGCGTTCTTCGCGGCAGGGGAATAAACGTGGTAATGTCAGTTCAGGAGGAATTCCTGTTTGCAGCCATTCAATGGCGACGACAATACAGACGGGGAGATCGAAGAACAACACGGCAGTAATGATGCTGAAAATAATGGAGTAATGTTCTTTCGAGATGGGAGACCAGAACCAGAGGACAGCTACGAGACTCAATCCGAGCCCCGCAATGATAAAAGAGATGAGTGCAACGACAGTCTGATAGCGATCATTGTGCAGCGAAGGTGAATCAGCTTGTGAGTCCGATGGATCTTGCATAGCCGGCGTGGTTTCGATTCTGTGAATCACAGGTGATTTTCCTGCCTGGTCTCAGGTGGTACCTGAAACAGGATTTCCTTCAGTTTAACAAGCTTCGTCTGACAGAGTGAGTTTCACTATTCTCAAATTATGAGTTTGGTTTCTAGATCTGCGGTGCTGTGGAACGTGGTTACAAGGCTGGGTAAGTATTTGTTTACAGGTTATTGCGGAGTCGGAGGCTGGGGGATATGATGGGAACAGGCAGGGCAAGATTGGGGGATTGCACAAAGTAGCTATGCTTTCCGGATGACTGGAGGCTGGTGAAGGCGGTCGCCCTTTACTGATGGCAAAACTGTTACCGACTTTGAGTTCCCTTTTTAAGACCCATCAGGAGGTCCTCACATGTACCGTTGTCTGATTATTGTATTTATATTCGCCGCTTTGTCTGTCGCCTGTATCGCAGAGGCCCAACAGGGAAATCGGCCTGTCGCGCGTGAGCAATGGCGGGCGATTTATCTCCGGGGCAAAAACGTGGGATACGTTCACGATGCGGTTGAAACCGTGGACCGGGACGGAAAACAGGTCGTCGTAAATTCGCATACTTCTGTGGTGAGCGCTTCCGGAAATCCTGACGACAGTCGTGCCAGAGTGACGATTCAGACTGATGAAACCGTCGATGGCAAAGTGCTGGGGTATCGTTACCAGGCACAGAATCCGCCGCTGGTCAATGTTCTCAAACAGGGACTTGTGACCGATGGTCAAGTACGAATTCAGACAGAAACGAATGGCCAGACGGTGACCAAAGTCAGACAGATACCAGCTGACGTGAAAGGTCCGGCTTATGCCGACCGGCTGATGTTGGATCAGCCTATGAAAGCGAATGAATCGAGGGTCATCACCACGTTCGATCCCAGGTCTGCCCAGGTCGACACAATCCGTTTTGAAGCACGTCAATTTGAAAACGTGTTGCTGCAGGATGGTAAAGAGCGACGCCTGTTGCACGTGGTCGTTTCACACAGCATCACTCCCAGCCTTGTCATTCATGAATTCCTCGACGAAGCGGGTGAGACCTGGAAAACGACGATTCCTGCGCAGGACATGGTCGTCTATACCACGACACGAGACGCAGCGATCAAGCTGTTCGGCGATGTCGAAAATCCCTGAGCGGCCTGTGAGCAATTCCTCTCCGAGCCACGCTTTGAACAGCGTGGTTTTTTTTATGCCTGTGTTCTGCCAACAACCTTGTATATGTCATGCTCATTTCCCTGTCTGGATCAGCAGAGGAGTCGCATTCTTCCATTTTCGAATTGCAATTCGATTCTGCCGCGATACAGTAAATGACAGTGACATATACGAATGTATTGGCGGTGCGTCTGCAGGATTCGGTTCTGGAAATTAAAGGATGAATACTGATGCAGAGAATATTCTTCTTTCACATGTTGTTTCTGGGTTGCTTATTCCTGGTTGATCCGACGGCTGGGGTTGCTGCTTCCGCTCCCGGCTGGTCTCCTCTGCAGGCCACGGGGGAACCGAACGCACTTAAGGCCGGTGATCAGAAGACCGCCTGGGCTACGCTGGCGCAGGATAAGGGAGCCGAGTGGCTTCAGCTGGAGTACAAGACCCCCGTTGAAGTAAAAGCGGTGCGGATCTATGAGAACTTTAATCCCGGTGCAGTCACTAAAGTGACGGCGTCGGACAAGAGCGGAAAGGAAGTCGTGATCTGGGAAGGGCAGGAAACAATCAAGCCGGCGCCGACTGTTTTCGAAGTGAGCGCCAACTCGAAAGTGGTTTCCAAGTCGCTCAAGATCTATCTCGACACACGACGCGTCAAAGGCTGGAATGAAATTGATGCGGTCCAACTGGTAGGCAGCGATGACAGCAAGCAGTGGGCATCGCAGGCATCGGCCAGCAGTTCGTATGCAGAGCGCGGAGGCTCTCAGGAAATCACATTGGCAGCATTGCCTCCCTCAGTGGTCAAGACGGTGCCCCAGGCGGGCAGTACCGATGTTGATCCGGGGCTGAAAGAAATAGCGGTCACCTTCAGCAAGGACATGATTACCGAACGGATGTGGGCCGTCGTGCAGATCTCGTCGGAACACTTTCCCAAGGTTGGCAAGGGAATTCATTACCTGGATGACAAACGCACGTGTGTGATTCCCGTCGATCTGGAACCAGGCAAGACGTACGTGCTGTGGTTCAATCGGGGACGCTTTAACAGTTTTCGCGATACTGAAAATAACCCCGCGATTCCTTATCTGCTCGTGTTCAAAACACGATCTGAATGAGCTGAGACTGAGATTCATTTAATCGAATTAATCAGTCTGACATGTGTGAACTTTGATAAGTCCATAGCTCGCTGCTAAAGCGGAGAACGGACTCTCTTATCCAGAACGGGGGAACGGGACGGGAGTGCAAAACAGTCCTTAAAGCTCATTTTCTGCGCAGTTGAATCTCAACATTGCAGAATATTTTTTTAATGGGGGAATTTCCCCATTAAATTTTTGAACGAGCAGACAAATACTATTCAGATCATTTCTTGC